>NZ_JAMYMP010000010.1:0-201196 GCF_040318615.1 Mesorhizobium sp. M1078 | reverse complement strand
TCAAAGCTGAATCCTTTAAGGAATGGTTGTCACGTAAGTCTCCGGAGGCTGGCGACCCAGCTCCCTATATTGCTCCCCGACCGGCAACCGACTGCATCCGCTCGCTGGTTCAGGATCAGTGCTCCCGCCGAATATGTTTGGTCCCGGCGTTTAATGGAGCGCGTCAACAACACCGTCCGGCTGAAGGTTTGGAAGGGATTCATCGTGGTCGGCCGCAAGGGCCCGAACAGGCTTCCGCCTCCACACCTTCAGGCGCGTTCATATTCGTCATCGGACAATTGCAGAAATCGATTGCTTGGATAGGCACACATTTACGAAATGGATTCACTCTCGTTCGCTTCGCCCTTCTGCTGAGCAGTTGCGGGGTCGCAGGCGGCGGGGGATCGCCATCCATGCCTCCTCTCATAGTCGAGGGGGGGGCAGTTTCTCAATTTGGGGACAACTGAGACGTCCGGTGCTCTTAGGCAGAGGAATCATACGAGATCCCTCCTGCAACATCATTTCCCGCATCCACAGGCTTGCCGGATCACTATTGTGGAGCGCAGGCCATTGAACGGCCTCCGTGAATGCGGGAGGAAGTGGCGGCGGAAGTTTGACAATCCGCAGGGGTGTTGTTTTTGCGAAATGCTGCGCCAGCCGTAAGGGCATGGTCCCGATCCGGCTGGTGCCTGATACAACGGGCGGGATCAGGCTAAAGCCGTGTACGACAACTTCGATGCGTCTCTCGAAACCGTGCTCGAGCAAATACCATTCCTCCATGGAGAGCTGCCGGGTGTCCCCGAATTTGAACACAACCTGCCCCATCGATAAGTATCGCTCCAATGTAAGTGGCTCTGATAGCTGCTTGTTCGTGCCGCAGCCTACGCACACGAGCATATCTTCGAACAGGGCTGCGCGAGGATGTTTCGACATGAATACTTCCGGCATGATCAGAAAATCAACGTCGCCGCGCCGGAGAAGCTCCTCGGGATCGTCGGAAATAGGGAGACATTCAAAGCGGACGGCGGGAGCTTCCCGCGCAGCACGTTCTACGATCTTCTTAAAAAATACGAGCGTGATGTAATCGGAAAGGATAATCCGGAAGCGACGATCCGATTGGGCTGGGTTGAAGGCGTCCCAGGAAATAATCGATAGCTGGATGTGCAGCAATGCCTCCCTGACTGCTGGGGCGAGCCCCTCAGCGCGAGGTGTCAAAATGAGCTCGCGGCCGCTCATCGTAAATAGCTCATCGCTGAAATAGGCGCGTAACCGAGCAACGGCGGCGCTCATTGCCGGCTGGCTCAGGTTAATACTGCGGGCCGCCGCGGTGACTTTACGTTCCCTGACCAGAGCGTCCAACACAACGAGGAGATTCAGATCGAGTCCCTTAAAACGCATGTCTTGATCTAGGCGGCGTGTGAATGGGTTGCGACCAAACATTCAATTCGAATGGTGAGTAGCGTCAACGCATCAGCCTTCGACGAAAAAGAGCAATCGAAAAGAAGAAGGGCAAAACTGTGTATATGCAAAGCGCGCCGATATGCAGGCCCATTTTGTCAATCGGACGGCCAAGCATCGCTGGACGAATGAGGTCGATTGCATGTGCGAGCGGTAATAAGGAGGCAGCATACTGAAAAGCGCCGGGCAATTGGTTGATCGGAAACATCGCGCCGCAAAGGAACAGCATGGGTGTAATAACAAGCGTATTATAAAATATGAAATATTCATAACTGGGCGCAAGCGCCGTGACGACCATCGCTAGACTCGCGAAGGCGAGGCCATTGAGAGCGATGACTGGCAGCAAGCAGAGGATGGATGGCCACGATGCGTAGCCGAGCGTGGTGGCAACAATAGTGATTGCTGTGCCCGCCATGAGGGCCTTCGTGGCTGCCCACGCCAATTCGCCGAGTAAGATATCGCCGAGCGTCAGCTGAGTGCATAGCATTCCTTCCCAGGTGCGCTGGTCGCCCATGCGGCCGAAACTCCCGTAGACCGTTTCAGCGGTCGCCGATGCCATCACGCTTGTGGCAACCATGCCAGCCGCGAGAAACGCAATGTACGAAGTGCCCTCAACAGGACCTATCATTGTTCCGATGCCAAAGCCGAGACCGAACAGATAGATCATCGGATCGGCGAGGTTGCCGAGAACCGATGCAAGCCCGATTTTCTTCCATCCAAGATAGTTGCGGCGCCAAACCGCGACCCAATTCCACGCATTGGCGGGCATGCCCGCCGCATAACGTTCGCCCATTGTTCAGTCCTCCATCTCGCGCCCGGTTAACCGCAAAAACACATCCTCGAGATTGGGGGGACGCTGCAGAAGGCGTAGACCCGTGCGCCCGCGTAGCTGCGCCAGCACCTGCTCCGGATCGGGTGCATAGCAAAAAAGCGTCTCACCGCTCACCTCGATGCGCTGTGCGTACGGCCGGATCAGCGCACCCAGTTCATGCGGATTGCCGCCGTAGACCTCGACCACGTCACAGCCGATCTGCTCGTCAATGAGTTCGGACGGGCGACCTTCGGCGATCTTGCGCCCCTCCTCCATAACGCACAGCCGATCGCACAGCCGCTCGGCCTCTTCCATGAAATGGGTAGTCAAAAGAATAGTCTTGCCCCGCGCCAGCAGCGATCGCAGCCGATCCCAGATCAGGTGGCGGGCCTGCGGATCGAGGCCGGTGGTCGGCTCGTCCATCACCAGCAAGTGCGGGTCATTGATGAGCGCACGCGCGAGCGTCAGGCGCCGCTTCATGCCGCCGGACAGTTCGGCGACGCGCGCATCCGCTTTGTTCTCGAGGCGGGCGAACTCAAGCAGCGATGGTATGACCGCATCGATCTGGCGTCTGCTCATCCGGAAGTAGCGCCCGAACACCAACAGGTTCTCGCGTACAGTGAACGCGGCATCAAGATTGTCGAACTGCGGGACCACGCCGATGCGCATACGTGCCAAACGCGCGCGCGCCGGCACTGGAGCGCCGAGCACAGTAATCTTCCCCGCATCAGGCGATGTCATGCCGAGGACCATACGCGCAATCGTGCTTTTGCCCGCGCCGTTCGGTCCCAAGAGCCCGAAGCATTCCCCCGCCGCAACGCGGAACGACAGCCTGTCGACAACGAGCTTGTCATAAGTTTTGCTTACGTCAGTAAGGTCGATCGCTATCATGGACATGGGTTCATTTTACCGAGAGGGACGACAAAACTGGCGGTTGCTTGGTTCCCTGCCGATCTGAAACTGTAACTCGTCTTCGCCATCCCCGCCGTCGATAACGAACTGATCGACATCACAAGGATCTAGCCGCTGCTCCGCTAAAGCGGCGACAATTGCGTCGAGATTATCGATGGATTGGTAACGCGGATCGTTGTGCCGCTTTTCCTGGTCATCGCAGAAGACGAGCCGTCCATCCTCGACCAGGGCGATCGCCCCATCATGGGTCAGCTTGGTACCACAGATGCGCATAGTGTCTCCACGTTAACGGCGATAGATTCGAGATTCATCAGGAAGCGGAAATCGGGTTCCGGAAACGGACGAGCAAGCAGTCTTCGTTGACCGACTCGCCCCGACACTCAAGCCGCTCTACCTCGATCAACGTTTCGTTCAGCATGGCGATGACCGGCTCAGCACCAGCGGCGTGACCCCAGCGACGGCAATTAGCATCCCTTGCCGATCCGAAGATCAGATGCCCGCCTGGCGCAAGCACCCGCACCAGGTTTTTGATGGCCGCGCGCATCTCGGCTATGTCTCCGAGGTAGTAGAGGACCTCCGCCACAACGATCACGTCAAACAACTCGTCGGTCGAAAACTGTTGAACATCGCAGACTATCCAGTTGATGCGCGACGGCTCCTTTATCCGTTGACGTGCTCGAGCAATCGCTTGCGCCACGACATCGATGACGGTGAGCCCTTGGCAGTAGGGGACTAGTTTTTCCGTGAATGCGCCGGCAGCGCACCCGACTTCGAGGGCATTTGTAATGGAGCCTTGGGCAAGCGCCAGCTGGAGCATTTGCGTGTGGCGCTTCCGCTCGAATGGATTGCCGTCGAGGCGCCACGGATCGTCAGCGGCCAATTCCCGATCAAGCAACTGATGATTCACGTTCTGGGTCAAACTCGTGCACCTCTCGTCCATTAGGTATTTGCGGTCAGTCGTCGCCGCAAATGTTGTCCGACAGGACTAATTCCGAAGAATCCCGCGCAAGATTGAGCCTGCGAAGCGGAGCCGAATGGGGCGAGAGTTCTGCCCTGCTGGAACCAGTGATCGGAGCTTGGGTGGGGGCCTGTTTTCCCCCAGTGTTCGATGTAGCGACAGCAGAGCTTCGCGACAGCCAATCGCTATTGCTCAAGGTACACAGCGCGTAGGCCTTCAACGGAAGCAAGAGAAAGACGTTGATGAACGTGTGCAGCGAAAAGCCAAGAAATCGAAATTGTCGAGCACGAAATGCTACCACGCTGCATCGGAGCATGGTCATGGACACAATCATCAGTCCTGTCCACCAAGGCACAGTGCCTGTCAGTGCGAAATGTGCGAGGCCCGTTAATACCGATAGGGCGAGGAGTAGCGCGCCGAGATTCTGTCCGACCACGTCCAACGTGAGATAGCTATTTAGGCTAGGCAGCAAGCGCAGCCCAAGCAGCGTGTCCCGGAATGTGCTTCGTGCCCAACGGAGTTGTTGGCGCAGATACGGTGCGAGTCTGTTCGGAACGACTGTGGCCGCGATGGCGCTCGGAACGTATTCGGTTCGAAAGCCTGCTTTCAGCATCAGGATAGTGAGATGGCGATCCTCACCGAAGTCGCTTGGCTTGCCCCGAAAAAATTGCGACTCGTACTGGTCCAGTAACAAAAGGAGCGCAGACCGGCGGTACATGGCACATGGGCCGCAACAGCACATAACGGCACCGAAGCGAGCCTGTGCCGCGCGCTCCTCGTTGCAAGCCAGCCAGTACTCCATGTCTATCAGCCTGGTCAGCCAGCTCTCGGTTCGGTTACTGGCCGTCAATTGACCCATGACTGCGCCGACCGCTGAATCTCGCATCTTCGGTACAAGCTTGGAAATGACGTCGGGCGCGAGTACCGTGTCTGAATCAACGTTAAGCACCAGATCCCCTGATGAGCGTCGTATCGCGGCGATCTGCGCCTTGCGCTTTCCAACATTCTCGGGAAGCAAAATGATGTCGAACCTGGGGTCGCGCGCGTAGTCTTCGTGGACAGTTCCTAAGGCTTCGCGATTTCCAGAACCGTCATCAACCAAATAGACCCGAAGTCTTCCGGCGTATTCTTGGTCTGCAATGGAAGCCAGGCACTCTGAAAGCGTGCGCGGATCCTCGTTGAAGCAGGGGACGATGACATCCACGCTGGGCAGTTTGTCGGAGCCGACGAGAACCTCCAACCCCGACGAATCCTTTGTCGGCATAGCATAAAGCCCTTGCATGCTCTTATAGGCAGTCGAGAGCAGTGCATAAAGCGAAATGGCCACAGTGCTGGTTGTACCAAGAAGAGTCATGGGATCTCGTTGTTCAGTGATGTTGAGGAAGTGAGCGGATTACAAATCCGCGCTCACGCAGTGCTGGAATCAGCCGGGACAGCGCCGTGACCGTCTGGTCGCGCATGCCGGCGTGAGCGCCCTGGCTCAACTCGCCGGGAGGGCATCCGTCGTGCAAGAGTACAATTGCGCCCGGCCGGACGGAGGCGAGCACTTTATCGATAATCGCCTCGACCCCAGGGCGAGACCAATCTCGAGGGTCGACGGACCAATGAAGGGCCGCCAGCCCGGCGATCTGTGATGCTGTGCAGACTTCTTCGCTCCAGGCGCCGTAGGGCGCGCGAACAAAGCGGACCGAGGCCTGCGGGCACGCTCTCATTATGGCGTCGTTCGCTTCAAAGACCTCACGTTGCACTTCGCCGAAACCGCATTGGTACAGATCCGGATGAGACATCGTGTGGTTGCCTACCTCGTGCCCTTCTGCGATCATCCGTTGGATTAGATATGGGTGCTCTAAGGCGTAGGCGCCGATGACGAAGAAAGTCGCCGGCACCCGCTGCTCTGCCAGCACGTCGAGAATCTCCGGTGTGAAAAGTGGATTGGGACCGTCGTCAAACGTCAGATAAACGCTTCGACGGCCGGTGCCGTCAGAGCACTCACGGCGCACTTCGTACAAGCAATCGGACCGGCTCATAGCTCTGGTCCGTTCCGATCTATCATCGTGCCCGTGGGCCATTCGCTGATCGGCCGTCCAACTGGCAGAACAATTGTGAGTGCGTCATCGATGCGTGTGGGCGGCAGGTCGAGGCGGGCCTCTGGTCGGGTGGAGCGCACGCGAATTCCCGACAAAACGGCCATAGGGCTGTATCGCCGTCCGAACCTCTCAACATGATTCCGCAGCGCGTCCCTGACCGTTCCGAAAGCGAATGGAACGCCAAGCTCCTGCAGTATCGGAAGCATGACATGGATTGAATGGGCGATTCCCAGACCCTCAAGGTCCGGACGTACCCCGTACAGGCCCAGTTCAGCCACCAACAGGTCGACCGCGTCGACCTTGATGAAACGGCGCAGTATGCCCATGTGAGCCGCTACACCGCTTGAATCATAGGCGATTACGCGGAGTTCAGGCCTGGCTCCGGCCCAGCTTCGACTACCTTCGAACGGTTCTGCGTTGGACGCCCCAGTCGGCCCGTACGTATCACGAAAGAACTCGGCGAGCTTAACGTGATCGGAGAGCTGCAACTCGTTTTCCCAGCACAACTTCCACTGCACCTGATGGCGCATTCAGGACCTCTCTTCATATTGGTTTTTGCGGCCGCATTACTCGACCAAAGCGGCGTTGTTGGCTGCACTCAGCCGTTGTCGTTGGCGAAGGTGAGCCAGACGCTCTCTCGAGTTCCGGCCCGTGTCGTCGATTTGAGCTTGACGTCGCTCACTTTCCGTTCCTCTAATGCATGGCTCGTAAATTCGTAAAATTGATTGTTTGAATGATACGCATCCACACGTTGGATAGAACATGACATGCGTTTTAAAGGGCTGGATCTAAATCTCCTCGTTGTGCTGGACGCTCTGATGAGGGAGCGTAAAGTCACTGCCGCGGCTCGCAGTATCAACCTGAGCCAGCCGGCCATGAGCGCCGCCGTTGCTCGGCTACGCGCCTATTTCAACGATGAGCTATTTACGATGAACGGCCGCGAGCTCATTTTGACGCCGCGCGCCGACGGGCTCGCCCCAGCAGTCCGGGACGCATTGCTGCACATCCAGCTATCGATTATTTCGCCCGACGCCTTCAACCCGGCCCAATCGGATCGTCTCTTCCGAATCATGCTTTCCGATTACATCACGCTCGTATTTTTTAGGAAGATAGTAGAGCGCGCTGCGCGGGAAGCTCCCGCCGTTCGCTTTGAATGTCTGCCTATTTGCGACGACCCCGAGGAGCTTCTCCGGCGCGGCGACGTTGATTTTCTGATTATGCCGGAAGTGTTCATGTCGAAACATCCTCGCGCAGCCCTGTTCGAAGATAAGCTCGTAGGCGTAGGCTGCGGCACGAACAAGCAGCTGTCGGAGCCACTTACATTCGAGCGATACTTGTGCATGGGGCATGTTGTGCTCAAATTCAGGCACACCCGGCAGCCCACCATGGAGGAATGGTATTTGCTCGAGCACGGTTTCGAGAGACGTATCGAAGTTGTCGTACAGGGCTTTAGCCTGATCCCGCCCGTCCTGTCAGGCACCAGCCGCATCGGGACTATGCCCTTACGGCTGGCGCAGCATTTCGCAAAAACAACACCCCTGCGGATTGTCCAACTTCCGCCGCCACTTCCTCCTCCTGCATTCACGGAAGCCGTCCAATGGCCTGAGCTTCACAATAGTGATCCGGCAAGCATGTGGATGCGGGAAATGATGTTGCAGGAGGCATCTCGCCTGGCGCCTTTGCCTGAAATCATTGAGCGTCTCGGGCACGCCGATCCGACCTTTCGTTTCTTGGTACCGACTGCCACCTCGAAATCGCGTGCGAAGTCCCGGAAGATGTTGAGCCCCACCTAATCACCGCCTGTAAGACAGGCTGATCAGCATGTTCGACAAGCGCCGGCGCGGCGCGTGTTACCTACGTTCTGGGGCTGATCTCAGGCGAGTTGCTCGTCAAGGATGTGTGGCAGAGTGATGCCAGCTGCCTTGATTGCCCGCTTTGGCCGTAGGTGGTGACGACGCGAGCATTCTTTTCGATGGCGGCTTCTGGAGGCGGACGCGATCGCGTAGGAGCGGTTGCCCTTCGGGCGTCGGGCCTTTGGCCCGGCAGAGCGGCGCAGTTCCTTGCTAAGTGCGAGGGGCCGGAATGAGCAGAACACACGCCCGGGCTGCTACTGAATTGACTGCCGCCTCGATTTGCGTGCGAAGTCCCAGAAGATGGTTAGCCCGGTTAAATTCCTACCTTGCCGGCTGTGCCGCGGCTTTTCACGTGCAGCCAGGCGAGGAGATGGCGGTCGACGAGGTCGATCCCAAATGGACTGTGCTGGCCTCGCTCTGCTATTGCTGTGCGAGATCATTGACCACACCCCCTGCACGAGAACGTCGGGCCTGTTGGCAGTAAAGCCGGTGGAGGTTGATGCTGCGGATCCAGGCAATCTACCTCGCGCTTCCGCCTTAAGGCGCGGCCGTACCCAATTTGGCTCTTCGTCCTGGGCCGCGGCTAAAGCGCCCGCTTAGGATAGAGTCCTTCATATATTTTCCGGCAGATGGATGTCGAACGGCAGAAATGTCTGTCCGGGTGTTTCAGCGGTGCCGGTCTCGATAGCCCGTGTCATCAGCGTTATCAGCTCCTGGCAAAGCCGGCGCATTGGCGTGGCGACCGCCATCGTGACGATGTTATCTGCGAGCGCTGCCCGAGACTCAGGTGTGATTTCATTCACTATCGCGACGAGATCCCGACTTTTGCCCTCTTCTCGGAGCGCGGAGATGGCGCCCTCCATGCCGCCGCCGGCGACATAGAAGCCGACGAGCTCGGGCTCCCGCTGCATGAGATCAAGCGTTGCCTCGTAGGTGATCTGCCGTTTCTCGAGGTTCATGACCGGATCCAGCACCTCGAACGTGGGCGCGTTCTCACGGCAATAGGAGCGAAAGCCGACGTCACGGAGCTCGTGACCCTGGAAACGATGGCTGCCGACAAACACCGCCACTTTGCCGGGCCGTTTTGCGACCTTGGACACCATCCAAGCGGCCGTGCGCCCCACCTTGCGGTTGTTGAGGCCGATATACCCCTGTCGCACGCCGGCGGCGAAGTCGGAAAGCAGCGAGAAAACCGGAATGCCCTTGGCCTTGAGGTCCTCAACCGCTGCTGTGATTTTCGGGTGGTCCGGTGCCACCATCGCGATTGCATGGCAGCGTGCGCCCAACTCCTTGAGCGGCGCGATCAGGTCGCTCGGCATATGTGACGGGGCGAATTCGACGAGCGGAATGCCGTGGAAGGACTGGGCCAAATTGACCGATGCTTCGACCTCGC
Source organism: Mesorhizobium sp. M1078 (assembly GCF_040318615.1). Lineage (NCBI taxonomy): Bacteria > Pseudomonadati > Pseudomonadota > Alphaproteobacteria > Hyphomicrobiales > Phyllobacteriaceae > Mesorhizobium > Mesorhizobium sp. M1078. The sequence continues at coordinate 191,745 of NZ_JAMYMP010000010.1, read as the reverse complement.
GCGCAAAATCTTGGTAGAAATGCTGGGCCGGTTTTCTCAAGATGAAGCCCAGACGGTAGTGCGGTAGGTCTCGCCGCAACCGCTGCTTGATTAGCCCGGCAGCATGATAGCCGATCGCCTGGGCGGCGTCGTGGACCCGCCGCGCGGTCTCCTCGCGCACCGGATGGCGGGCGTTCAGAACCCGATCGATCGTTGCTACGCTGACTCGGGCTTCGCGGGCGAGATCGGCAATTGTGGGGCGCTTGGTCATAGGTCCTATTCTGATTGGTTTTTGACGCCGGCCGGCTCTCTGTCCGCCTAACGCGTTTCGGTTTCGGGTGGCAAAGTGAAGACGTCCCCATACGAATGGGCACAACGTGTTGGACGAACATCATTGCAGACGTAAACCGGCCGGGTATACTGAAAGGCTCATTCGCTTAAAGGGCGGTGACGATTTGCACTCACACATTTAGCGCTTCTGATACATGGTCCGTGAGGAGCCGTTTAGAGGCTGCGGGTCGGTCGTTCAGTTATGTGACCAGCTAAGCGACTTGACAGGTCGTGGGCCGCCCACCTTACTTGCAGGAGGGTAGCCGGTTTGATGCCTCGGTAAGCTGATGACCGCTGAAGGCAGCTTTCATCTGTGCTCGGTCCAACTCTCCTTCCCAGCGTGCGACGACGAGGGATGCCACTGCGTTGCCGACGCAATTCGTCAGCGCCCGGCATTCGGACATGAATCGGTCGATGCCGAGTATCAGTGCCATCCCAGCAACGGGAACACTCGGAACTACCGCGAGCGTAGCCGCCAGGGTGATGAAGCCCGCACCTGTCACACCTGCAGCGCCCTTGGAGGAAAGCATTGCTACGAGCAGCAGCAGCACCTGATCGCCGATGGACAGATCCGTGTTCGTCGCCTGTGCGATGAAGAGAGCCGCTAGCGTCATGTAGATATTCGTGCCGTCCAGATTGAACGAATATCCGGCCGGGATGACGAGACCCACAACCGAACGCCTGGCGCCCGCCTTCTCCATTTTCTCCATCAGCGACGGGAGCGCCGCCTCCGAGGAGGACGTTGCGAGGACAAGCAGCAGCTCTTCCTTAATGTAACGAATGAGAGAACAAATCGAAAAGCCGTTGTACCGGCAGACTGCGCCGAGAACCCCGAACACGAAGAGGAAGGCGGTGAAATAGAACGTCGCGACCAGCATCGCGAGGTTGACTACCGAACCGATGCCATATCTGCCGATGGTGAAGGCCATCGCGCCAAAAGCGCCGATCGGCGCGGCCTTCATCAGAATTCCGACGAGCTTGAAGACAGGCACAATGAGCGCCTGGAGGAAGGAAACGACAGGCTTGCCCGTCTCTCCGGCCATCGCAAGCGCCATGCCGAACAGAACCGAGAAGAACAGCACCTGCAGGATGTCGCCTTCCGCGAAGGCACCGACGATCGTTGGCGGGATAATGTTCATCAGGAAGCCGGTGACCGACTGCGCTTTGGCTTTTGCGGCATAGGTATTCACGGCCTGGACATCGAGCGAGGCCGGATCGATGTTCAGGCCGTCGCCAGGCTGGACGACATTGGCGACGATGAGGCCGACGATCAGCGCGAGCGTTGAGAAGGTGAGGAAATAAACCATTGCCTTGCCGGCGACCCGGCCGACCTTATGAAGATCGTTCATGCCGGCAATGCCGGTCGCAATTGTCAGGAAGATGACAGGCGCGATGATCATCTTGACCAGCTTGATGAAGGCATCACCCAGCGGCTTCAGGCTCTCGCCGGTCTCCGGATAAAAATAGCCAATTGCGACGCCGAGCGCGATGGCGGCAAGCACCTGGGCGTAGAGCTTGGTGTAGAAGGGTTTGCGGGGCGCGGGACTCGCGCCGCGGACTTGTGCACCTGACACTGTTTCTCTCTCCCTGACCGGATCGAGGTGGCGTGACTTCTCCCGGGCTTCTCCCTATCGCGGCGCTCCGGTCGAACGCTGCACCAACGCCGCCGCAATACCCATGCCAGATGAATCCGCATCACCTGAACTGACGTGGGCTCGCCAATGATGGAGGAATGCGGTGTCAGACCAGCGGGCAAGGTCGCGGTCCGAACGCCCTTGATGGTCTCTGGCAGAGTGCTGCCGGTCGATCCCTCTGGCTAGCGGTTTGCTGCACAGAGCGTGGTGGGTTCCTCGTTAGCCGGCTTTGGACCGGGCCCCATCGTGTCGCCTGTTCAAGGCCGTCCAGATGACAGGCTAACTTACCCCTGTTCGGAAGCGCTCGTTTCTGGACAGCCTACCACCGTGCAGCCACTGCAATGCACAGAATAAATTCGGACGGTCCTTTGGACGACCCATTTTGCAAATCAACGCCCGCAGCAGGGGCAGCCGTTTTCAAGCGGTCGCATCGTAATCTGTTCAGACTTTTCGATACGCTCATTGAGTGTGCCGATTTCGGCCCCAGGCTGGTGATGGTGCTGACCACGACGATGCGATTCAGAAGTCGCGAGCACCGCCTACGAAGTCGTACTCGACGCCAGCTTCGCGCCTTCACACCCGACATCGCCGCCGCCTGATCAACTCGAGAAAGATGGCGGTTGCCGCAACGGACCAGTGCCGTTGGCTGTTATTATCGCTCCCGCCCCTCCTTCGCGGGCGCTGGTGAATGTCACGGCCCCGCATTTACACTCCGCGCGGTCAGCCGCTCGGGCAAGGCATGGCCGGCCCAGGTATTTCTGCTTCAACGCAAAGATAGAACTGATGAATCCTATCATAGGCCGCGAGGTTTCCTTTCACAGATGAAAGAAAGCTCGATTGACTATGCTGCCTCGCTCCAGTCTTTTGAAAACAACGTGTGTTTGCCCGGGGCAAGCCAATAACATGGCCAAGCTTCGTGGAGGGAGTAGCCAAGCGATGCGTCAGGGCTAGACCCGCTTTGCACTCGACCACACGGCGGCGGCACGAGTTCACGTCGGAGCATATTCGCGCGTGCCCGCGACGTCGCGGGCGCACATGCCGCCAGCCTAGATTTGATGGCGCGAGATCGAGGATCACATGCACCACAACATTAGCAAGTCAGAACAGAATGCCCGCGACTGCGGCATATCGCTGCCGAATGCGATAAAGGGTTGTCCAAAGCCCGACACGAATCCTGCGAATGTGGCATTGCACGAGCGCGCGCTAACCGGCATCTTCGAAATATCGAAAGTACTCGCCGATGCCGCCCGGCTCGAACTCAAGTTGGCCAAGGTAGTCGACCTCCTGCACTCGTTTGTCCAGATGCGGCACGGCATCATCGCTCTCTGCGATGCCGAGGGCGGACTGGACATCACAGTGGCCAGCGGCTGCGGCACGAACGGCAATGAGCCCTCCCGGTCGCGCCTGCCGCGCAACGCCATCGATCAGATTGTGACGACCGACACGCCGCTCGTCGCCGACGACATAGCGATGCATCCGACCTTCACTGCCACTGATATCGAGGTGCTTGGGGCCTCCGACACCGTGTCGTTCATCGGCGTTCCCATTCGTGTTGATGGGAACGCCATAGGCGCGCTGACTTTGGACCGGGTTTTGGAAAGCAGGTCAAGCTATGGGCTCGACGATGATGTCCGGCTGCTCACCATGATTGCCAACATGGTGGGACAGACAGTCAAGTTGCTTCGCTTCTCCGCGGCCGACAGCGAGCGAGCGCCGGAGCTGGAACATCGGCTGCAAACGAAATTTTCTGATGTTAAAGACCCTGCACCCCGGCGAAAAAAGGTTCACGTCGAGGGTATGATTGGTGACAGTCCGGCGATAAGCGCCCTGCTGGAGAAGATCGCGGTCGTAGCGAAGGCAAAAACCACAGTTCTGTTGCGAGGTGAGTCCGGTACCGGGAAGGAGCTGGCTGCCAAGGCAATTCACGAGTTGTCGCCGCGCGCCAAGCGGCCCTTCGTTAAACTCAATTGTGCAGCGCTCCCAGAGACAGTCCTGGAATCCGAATTGTTCGGTCATGAGAAGGGTGCCTTCACAAGCGCATTCAATTCCCGCAAGGGGCGCTTTGAGCTCGCTGACAAGGGGACGTTGTTTCTGGATGAGATTGGCGAGATCTCGGCCTCGTTCCAGGCAAAGCTACTGCGCGTGCTGCAGGAGCAGGAGTTTGAGCGCGTCGGCAGCAATCAGACCATCAAGGTCGATGTTCGCGTGATTGCCGCCACGAACAGGAACCTGGAAGAGGCGGTTGCAAGGAATGAGTTCCGCGCCGACCTGTACTACCGCATCAACGTGGTTCCCTTGCTGGTACCAGCATTGCGCCAAAGGCGCAGCGATATTCCGCTCCTCGCAGCTGAGTTTCTCAAGAAGTTCAACGACGAGAACGGCTGTACGCTCACCTTCGATCCGCGTGCGATTGAAGTGCTGATGAAATGTGAGTTTCCCGGCAACATTCGCGAGCTTGAAAATTGCGTGCACCGGACAGCGATCCTGGCCGAGGGACTGTCAATCGGGAGAAACGACTTTGCCTGCTCCCAAGGCCAATGCTTTGCCGAGGCGCTGTGGAAGTGCAGATCGGGCAAGGCCGCGCTGCAACCACCGCCGATCCTGCCGGAGTCAGCGAATTTGGCCACGCCCCCGGACGAGGCCGCCAGTTCGGCCGCGACTAACCCGCTTGCCGGCGCAACCCACCCAATTGGCGCGAGGACGCCCGATATAGAGCGCGTCATTGCTGCCATGGAAAGATGTGGCTGGGTGCAGGCAAAGGCAGCGCGCTTGCTTGGGCTGACCCCGCGACAGATTGGCTACGTGCTGAGGAAATATGGCGTCGAGATCAAGCGTCTTTGAAAGCATGACCCTGGGCATGAGCTGAGCCGCTTAGCGCCTTGGCGCCGCGCAGCGATGCAGATCCGCGTCCGCGTCAACTCGATTCGACCGAGGACAGCCTGGCCGAATTCCCATGTCAGCGGGCGCTGCGACCATTGTGTGAAAGGCAACCCTGCCATCGTCAATCTCGTCCGCCATGTTGCTCTCGTTGCGAGCTCATACGGATGCCCCTGTGTGACTGAAACGGAGTAAAATATGTCCGATGCAAAACTGCAAACTGTGCTTTCGGCTCTTTCGCAAGTGACACGACAGTTAGATGCTCTGCCGTCCAACGGACCAGCGCCGGACGGAAATTTTATCAAGCTGAATACGAATGAGAACCCGTTTCCGTTGCCGCCAATCATAATGCAAAGTGCAGTGGCGGCCCTCAAGCGCCAGTATCTATATCCGGATGACGACAACTCCAGACTGAGGGAAGCAGCGTCCAGCGCCTATGGCGTTTCCAGGGATCAGGTCATCGCTGGCAACGGGTCGTCTGAACTGCTCGGACTGATCTACAGAGCTTTCCTCGCACCCGGCGACAAGGTTGCGATGATGTCGCCAGGGTTTTCGTTCAACCGCAAACTTGCCATGCTTCAGGGCGCTGAGTTCCTCGAAATCGGATGTCAAGCTCATTCCCTGCCAATGGAGCAATTGCTTTCCGGTCCGGCAAAAGACGCCAAGTTTATTATGTTGGCCAATCCAAACAATCCGACCGGAACATTCCTCCCGATCAGCGATATCGAACGCCTCGTAGCACAATCGGACCGCTTGATTGTCCTTGATGAGGCATACGTCGACTTTGCACCCGATCACGGACTGCGCCTCATCAACCGGTATTCGAACCTTCTGATCTTGAGGTCATTCTCGAAAAGCTATGCCGCCGCCGGCATTCGCGTCGGTTTCGGTTTCGGTCACCCTGAAATTATTGGAAGGCTGCGAAACATCCAGAACGTCTTCAACATGAACGTGATCGGGCATGCCGTAGGTATCAGCGTGCTTGCGCATCGCGGCGCCTACGCAGACAACCACAAGCACATCAAGGATGAACGAGAGCGAGTGACAGTTGCACTATCGCAACTCGGATTTTCCGTAACACCCTCCCGCGCAAATTTCTTGCTGGCCCGTGTGCCCGCGGGACAGGACGGCTCATGGTGGCAAGCAGCATTGGAGAGGCAAAAGATACTTGTCGCGTTTTTTCCGGACAAAGGCTTGGAACACTGTATCCGCGTCAGCATCGGCACAAAAGAGCAGATGGATGAATTTCTTGCTGCCGCTGGCGACATCGCTGGAAGCTTAACGGTGCCAAGCTTCAGGGGCAGGGAAGCGTCAGGCTCTGCTTCTTCGTTACACTGACGCTAATCGGCGATCACACACATCTCTTCCGACTTGCTTGGTGACCCCAGCAAGAAAACAGCCTGCTTTTAAAATCGGGGACTTAAAGAGTGACAAACGTCTTTCCTTCAAACCTAGCTTTCGGCATCTTCGATCATTTGGATGAGGATGGCCGCGATATAGGCCGGCAGTACGAAGATCGCCTGATATTAGCAGAGGCGTGCGATCAGCTAGGGTTCTATGCCTATCATCTCGCAGAACACCACTGCACTCCCCATGGGAGAGGTCCATCGCCGAATCTGTTCTTATCGAGCGTCGCCCAGCGCACCCGGCGCTTGCGTCTCGGACCCTTGGTGATGCTGCTTGCGCTTTATCATCCGCTGCGTGCGTTCGAAGAGATCTGTATGCTGGACCAGTTGAGCGGTGGCAGGCTCGAACTGGGCATAGGGCGCGGTGCTCTCCCGACCGAATTGGGCTACTTCGGGATTGGTGCGGACGCGGTGCCGGGCCGTTATGCCGAAGCCAGCGAAATTCTTATGCAAATACTTGTTAATTCGAGGGAGGTCGGCACGCTCTGCTATCAAGGTCGCCATTTTGATCTCAATGACGTTCCTTTGACGCTAAGACCTCATCAGCGTCCACATCCGCCCACATGGGTCGCTGCCAATCGACCCGAGTCCACAGCTTGGGCCGCTGCGAATGGAACAAATATCGCGTGTGTAGGACCTTCCTCTTCTGTTCGCAAAACTACTGATGCGTTCCGCGCCTATCGAGAGGACAACGCAGGCGGGGGGGATCAAGGGAGATTTGTCGGATTGCTCCGCATGGTCGTGATTGGGCGTTGTGACACACATGCCTATTCGCTCGCGGCACCTGCTTACGCACGCTGGCTCAAGAGCTTCCAATTCCTTTACGAGCTTAACGCTATCCCCACTCCACCAAACTTGCCGCTGACCTTCGATGCGGCAGTCGAGAGTGAATTGTGCGTGGTAGGATCAGCAGAGTCTGTGCGAAAAGCTCTGCTAGATCAGTTGGAAGAGGCAGGTGCCAACTACCTGCTTTGTCAAATGGCATTTGGAAATCTGCCGCTAGATGCTTCCCTTTACACCGCGAGGACCATTCAATCCGAAATCATGGCTCGACTTGGCTGACCATGTGCTCGAGCTTGCACGTGGTGGGGCGGGCAATCGGGAGGAGGCCAAACTGACGACGAGCAGGCGGCACAGGATACCAGCTTTGTGCGTTGGCTGGCGTCTGGGCCATCGTGTGAACATGCACGATCCTAAGGAGAGGGTAGCCGAGCGCGTCACGATGCCGGCACGCGTCTGCTCGTCGCGCTGGCGCTAGTCGTTGCCCATAGCCAGCCGCAGGAGGTTCTTCTCGCCCGGGGCGGCGTCGGTGCGGCGCCCACTAATCCAGCTTCATCAGCGGCCCGTCGGTGGCAAAGCCGTCACTCGCTACGGCGCTATTGAGGGCGCGCTCGCGAGCGGCTTTGCGACGCCCAGCCAACACCTCCAGCGAGCTCGCCCGATGATGGTGGTGCACCGCGGTCGGATACGATGCTGGAGGAAATCGTTCGCAGCCGGTCTTCACGAATTGCGAGGAGTGCTCGTTCTTGAATGCTGGCTGCTGGCCGGATGCGGTGGCCTGAGTGGTCTGCCGACACGCCCGAAAGTCAACGCCACTACCACAAGGCCGCCAAGATGTCAGGTCTGAGAGCCAGCTTGGACGGTGGTATCGTGTTCGGGAAGGTCGTCGAAGGAGGCGTAGTTGAGATAGTAGAGTTTGGAATACAGGCCGCGCATGGCTATTAACTCATCGTGGTTGCCAGTCGCAATAACTTGGCCATTCTGAAGCACGATGATGCGGTCGGCCCCCCGGACCGTGGCGAGACGGTGGGCGATGACGAGGCCAGTCCGCCCTTCAAGCAGCTTGATCAGAGCCTTCTGAATCTGCAATTCCGTGTAGCTGTCGATATTGGCGGTAGCTTCGTCGAGCACGAGGATCTTGGCGTCAGCGACGAGGGCGCGGGCGAAACTGATAAGCTGGCGCTGGCCGAGAGATAAGTTGTCGCCGCGTTCGCCAAGTTGGGTCTCATACCCGTCGGCGAGGCTCATGACGAAGTCATGCGCGCCGACAGCCTTGGCCGCCTCGATCACCTTGTCGCGCGTGGCTTCCGTCTTCTGGTATCGAATGTTCTCGAAGACCGTCCCGGTGAACAGGAATGGCTCCTGCAGCACCATGGCGACCTGGCGGCCGAGCGAATCCTGGGTGAGGTCGCGTACATCATGTCCGCCGACCAGCACCTGACCCTGCTGAACATCATAGAAGCGGTGGACCAGGGCCATCGCACTCGATTTGCCAGAACCGCTCGGTCCGACTAGTGCGCCCGTCTCGCCCGGATTGACCTTGAACGAGACATTTTTCAGAACCGAACGGTTCGGATCGTAGCCGAAGGTGACGTCCCTAAACTCGACCGAGCCGTCCATTTCGGGCGAAAGCACCTCGGCATTGGGTTTGTCCTTAACATCGATCTTGACGTTGAGCACATCGGTCAGGCGCTTGCCTGAGGCCATGGCGCGCTGCATGACCGAATATTGCAGGGTGAGTGAGCGGATCGGGTCAAAGAAGCGCTGGATGTAAAATAGGTAGGCTACCAACACGCCCACATCTATACGGCTATTCATGACCATCGAGCCGCCGACCACAATAACGGCGGCCAAGGCGAGGCCGGTGATGCCATCGACGATGGGCACCATGACCAGTGCATATCTGGCAGCGATCAGGTGGGTCCTGAGGTTGGCATGGGCCCGATCGTCAAAAAGACTGAAATTCACCTGCTGGCGGTCCATTGACTGTATGGTCCGCACGCCGTGAATGGCTTCGGCCAGCGCGCCATTGACGACGGAATTGGTTTCGTGTGCAGCCATGAAGGCGTCGCGGGCACGCGGCAACCAGACAATGCGGACGATCACCAGGATCGGCAGAACCGATAGCGTCAGGAGGCCGAGGCGAAAGTCGAGCCACAGCATTACGAAAACGATGCCGAAGAGAAGCGCAACATCGCCTAGGGAATATACCGAGGTTTCCAGGAACTCCTGTATGGAGTTAACGTCGCCTTGCAGGCGCGACATCAGGCGTCCGACCTCGGTCTTGTCCATGAAAGAGAGCGAAACCTTTTGCAGATGGCCAAACATGGCGCGGCGGATGTCGAACAGGACAGTTTCGGCCATTTTCCCATCCAAGGCTTCCTGCATGTAGCCGGCGGCGAAATTGACCAAAATCGCCGAAAGGAACGCGCCGACGGCCGCAAGCTGGGCTGAGCGATCGGGCCTTGCCGGGTTCATGCCGAGGTCGATCGCGTAGCGGATGATCAAGGGGATGAGAAGCTGCGTCCCGGTGAAGATCAGCATCGCGACAATCGTGACAACTACCTTTGCCCGGTAGGGATGGACGAAGCCCCAGATGCGACGGAGGATGCTCTTGTCGAAAGCCCGGCCGAACATCTCCTCCTCGATCCGGTGCGAGCCGACGACCGCGCGCGGAGGGCGTCTCCCATCGTCACGTTCGGCTTCGAGTTCGCCGCGGCCCTGGTCCATCAGCGGGCGCCCCCATCCTGGCTAATAATGCTATCACCCGGGCGCGTCTGGAGATCGTAAAGGGCCCTGTAGCGTCCCCGCTTCGCCAGAAGCTCTTCATGCGTGCCGCGTTCTACGATTTCGCCTTTATCGACAAAAAGGATTTGATCGGCATGCTTAAGCGCACTCAGCCGGTGCGCGATGATGATCGTCACCCGATCCTTTGCGAAGCGCCGCATCGCCGCGCGAATGCGCAGCTCGGTGCCGGCATCGATCGCGGCCATCGAGTCGTCGAAAATGATGACGGAGGGGCGCAGCATCATGGTGCGAGCAATCGTGAGACGCTGGCGCTGGCCGCCAGAGAGAGAAACGCCGCGTTCGCCCACGACCGTCTCATACCCTGCCGGGAGCCCGAGGATGTAGTCGTGGAGCTGGGCGAATTCTCCAGCGCGTTCAATTCGCTGTCTCTTCGCCCAGGGATCGCCATAAGCGATGTTGTTCTCGATCGTTGTTGTGAATAGGAACGCATCCTGCTGTACAACCGCGACCGCCTTGCGAAGGCTCTCGAGGGTGACATTGCGTATGTCCTGGCCGTCCAACGTGATGGCGCCACCGGTCACGTCGTAAAAGCGGGGGACCAGATGAGCCATCGTCGATTTGCCGGAACCCGGCGGACCGACGATAGCGATCGTCTCGCCTCTCCGGGCCTCAAAGCTGAGGTTCTTCAGAATGGCGCGGTTTTCGGCGTTGGGGTAGGCAAATGAGACATTGTGGAAGCGCAGAGTGCCGTCACTTATCTCAAGCGGTCTGGCCTCGAGAGCATCCCTGATGGTGATCTCCTGATCGAGGAGACCGAAAAGCCGCGAACCGCAGCTAGAAGCGCGGGCAAACGCATTGACCATGAGACCGATCTGGCGGACTGGCATTTGCAGCATGGTCATGAAGGTCAGGAAGGTCGCCATGGTTCCGACGCTGATCTCGCCAGCGACGAGCTTGTTGCCACCGATCCCAAGCACCAATCCCATTGCGAAAAAGTAGGACAAGGTCATCGCCGACGTGTTGGGTACGTAGATGTCAACGAGATCGTTGGCGAGGTCGAGCGCGTTCTTGGAAGCGCCGTCGAACTTCAGCATCTCATAGGATTGAGCCGCAAAAGCGCGGACCACACGGATACCTGCGAGATTTTCCTTCATCACGCGGCTTAGTACCGAAAGGCGCTCATAGAGGTCGAGCCAGGTGGCGCGCAGCCTAAGCTGTGTGGTCGATGAGCGCCAAGCGACAAAAGGCACGAAGCTGAGCGCGGCCAAGCCGAGCATCGGATCGGTCGAGATCATCATGTAAGCGCCAATCCCGATCAGCATCGTCAGCAGGAGCACCCGCATGAGCCCGGTGGAAAAATACATCCGCACGCCTTCGAGATCGAGCATTCCGGCAGTTATCAGATCGCCTGAATGGACCCGGTCGTGAAAGGAAAAGCTGAGACGTTGGATCTTGTCGTAGTAGGCGAGCCGCAATTCGTACGCGACATGATGCCCGACGGCTTCGGCAAAATAGTTCTGCGCCATCGTGAAAACGCCGCGTAGCGCGCTGACGGCGAGCAGCAGGAGAGCCGGGGCCCAGAGCGCTTGTCCTGCCGCAGCCCCCGCGACACCGCCCCCGATAGCTGTCTGGGTCTGGTCGACAGCCCGGCCGAGAAGATGGGGAATGAGCAACTGGAGGATTGCCGCCATGATCGTCGAGCCCATAGCGAGGGCGACCTGCCACGGATGGCGCAGATTCATACGCGTGATGCGCAACAGCGTACTCAAATCCCGGCCCCAGCGCGCCGCTTCAACATGGGCCAACGAATTCAGTGCGTTCGTTGCGCCGCTGACAGCTTCACTGTTCACGGGTGTATTCCCGACTGCATTTTGCGCCTTCGAGGAAAGCCGAAGCAGACATCATCAAAGGCATCCGCCATTGTTAATCCCGTCCTCAACCTGCAGCCGTGCCCGTTCCCACAAGCCGAGCCGCCGCTTGACTTAGTGGCATGTCGATCACCGTGATTCCGCTTGCCGCAAGAAAACGCGCTTCGTTTCTGGTCAGGGTTTCCGCGTCCATTACGGTGCAATAGGGACCGCGGGAGCGCTTCATGATCTGTCTGGCGTAGGTGCGCAGCATCTGATCGTTGAAGCGGCAGCCAACGAAGAAAAATCCACGGGTGATGCGCCGTTCCTTCACAGCGTCTGGGATCGGTGTCTGGATATCAATTTCGGACAGGACTTCGACGTAGTCGGAATCTGCGACGAGAAAGTTTTGCGCGGGCGTAATACTCCCGTGAGGTGAATAGAGAACCGTCTTGGCCCCCAATCGGGGGTCGAGCTCCCTCCCGGACAAATCGTAGGTTTTCGTCCAAATGTTGCCGATTTCATTCGCGCGCGTGACGCCTTGTATCTCAAGGACGTCCGTTCGGCCGGTCTCTACCAGAGCCGTGCGCATCGCGCTGTCATACCAGCTGTCGATGATGAGGGAGAGTGGCAGCCTTGCGAGCCAGGCGTGGAAGGGGGTCGGCCCCACCGGCGCTGCGAATATGTCGGTCATCCAAGCTTGAAGCGTCCGGCGATGCCGGCGCTGTTCGATGAACTGTGCAACCGACCACATATTGGTGCGGATCCTGGAAGGGGCTGGAGCCCGTGCATTGAGTGCCGCGGCAACAACCTCCGGGGTATGCGGCACAGGCGGTTCCACACAGTTCAACTCAAGAAGACCCGGACCGAGATAGGGGATCACCTCATCGGCGGCGAGCGCTTCCTTCGCCAGGTCAAGCAGCTTTTCAGCAAAACTGTCCCGCACAATGACGAGGTGGCCCGATGTCAGGATCGTGTTCATCTCGTTTCCTCGCGACGCACCTAGGGGCAGCATCAGCCCTCTTCGGAAATCTTCCTTGCCTCGACGGTGATCGGCAGACGCGTATCATGTGGGAGATCGGGTAGGAGGAGCCGCCACCCGTTCCTGAGCGTGACCGTTCCGCCCCACAACTCTTCCTTCTCGAGTTTGATGATCGGCTCTTCGAGGTCCTTTTTGGGGACATACGCTGACAAACCAGCATCGGTCCTGCGGATCATGACTTTCATCTGGCCGTCCCTTCATTGGTATTGCTTTCAGCACTGCAGGGCGCCTCGGCCTCGTCGAGGCTCATCAGTTCACGCGCTCGCATACCGACTACGGTGCCACGGTCGATCCACTCGACCGCATAGATGAAGAACTGCTGGAGAAAGGTGCCAATGTCGCGCACATATCCCTCGTCCCCCTTCCGCACGAGATTTTCGCCGATCTCCCTGCCAGGATAGGTGCCGTCATTCTTTATGTGGCGAGTGGCACGTACCCGCTCTCCCGGCATGAATCGTGGAGGCCTGCGGATTTCGATCTCCTCTTCGCGTCCGAGCGACATGTCCGTTCCCTGATTTCTCTTGCGGCTGAGATTGCGAACAAGGCGTTCCAGGCGTCCTGCGTAGGCAGCCCCCAACCATGTCGGCAGTCCAATGTCCGTTACGCAGGAACGCAGGTCTTCGGCACCGGACATACCGAGGCACATTGCTGCGCATCGAAGACCCCCTCGCATTCGGTGCACTTCTGTGACTCGATCACGTAGCTCTCGCCTTTGAACTTGATCGCGCCGGAAGGACATTCGAATTCGCAGGCGCCGCATTGGGTGCATTGGGATGCGATGATCTTGAAAGCCATTTTAACTCCTGGTCCGAATGAATGAGACAGCTCAGGCCGTCGCCGCGAGTGTGGGGGTCCCAGATGCGGCGATGTAAATCGCGCTGATTGCTGTCTCGATATAGTCATGGGCACAGGCGTCGGTGGCTCTGATTCCAGCCTCCGCGAGCTGATCCTGCGGGAAATTTCCAATCTTGGCGCACAGCACGATATCTATGCCTTGAAGCGCTGCGATGACGCCATCGAGGGCGGCTTCTGCGCCCCAGCCGCCAAGGCAATACTTGTCCACCTTCCGATGCCCGACGAAGCTGATCCCTTTCAGCGAGGCTTGATAAACCTGGAATTCCTTCGCATGGCCGAAATGCTCATTGACGCGGCCGCCGCCCTTGGTCGCCACCGCGAAGAGAAGGGACTTGCCGGGGCTCGCTGCCTTGACCAATCCGATCGCTTCTCTCCTAGCCTCGACGTGATCACGGCGCTCCTCCGCGACCAGCTCCCGATAGGCCTTGCGTTTGCTGGCATCGTAGGTGACCTCGCCGGGAATCCGGTCGACTGTGAATTCCTGGCCACGATCTTCTCCGAGCAGGCCCACGGCATCTGCCCGGCACTGCCGGCAGTGGCGCATCAACTGGGCGCCGTTTTCGACACGATCCTGAAGAGCCTTCATCTCCATTGCGTTTGGGCCGCGCTGCCCGCTCAGACCGTAGTGCGTGCCGTGGGCCGGGTCCGAAATCAGCGGCATAAGGTTGTGCAGGAACGCGCCTCGCTCCTTAATCCATCTATTCACCTCGATCAGATGCTCATCATTCACGCCCGGGATCACCACCGAGTTGATTTTGGTGAGGATGCCCCGCGCGGTCAGCATCTCCAGGCCCAACATCTGCCGCTGGTGCAGGATCCGGGTGGCTTCAATGCCGACGTAGCGGCGATGATCGTGAAAGATCCAAGGATAGATCTTTGCACCGACCTCAGGGTCGACCATGTTGATCGTGATCGTCACGTGATCGACATTCATGTCAGCAAGCTCATCGACATGGTCGGGCAGCGCCAGCCCATTCGTGGATATGCAAAACTTGATGTCTGGGATTTCCCTGGCGACCCTGGCGAAGGTCGCCTTCGTCTTCTTCCAGTCGTAGCAGGCGTCGCCCGGTCCGGCGATGCCGAGCACGGAAAGCTGCGGCACCTCATTGGCGACCGCGATCACCTTGCGTAGCGCCTGATCGGGCGTCAGCTTTTCAGAGGCCACCCCAGGCCGGCTTTCGTTGGCGCAGTCATATTTGCGATTGCAGTAGTTGCACTGGATGTTGCAGCCCGGCGCGACCGCGACGTGCATACGCGCGAAATAGTGATGCGCCTCTTCTGAAAAGCAGGGGTGATCCTTGATCTTCTCCCAGACAGCCGGATCCGTGTCGTCGGGCTTTGTCGACGAGCCGCAGGACGAAGACGCGCAGCCCCCGAGTTTCATGGTGCCAAGCAACTGGTCACCGAATGTCGTGCTGAGGCTCTCAAGCGAAATTGCCGGTGCAGACATGAACGGCTCCGTTGCTGCGTGATGTCGCAGTTCAAAGCGCAAGAGCTATGCCAGCCCAAAGAGCTGTTTCGGTTCATGAATAGGCTTCCCGTGTCACATTCCTTCGGATTGCTCCGACACACCTGTCGGGCTTACGACAGTGGACAGGCAAATAGGGTCGCGAGGCTAGCAGCCTCGGGCGCGCAGAGTGTGAGCGAGACCACTCCGGGCTGCTTACGCTTGACGTCATCACGACGTCCCGAATTTCTTAACCTTGATACCATGCCGGCGCAGGGCGTAGCCGATTATCCAGGGCGTGAGGCCAGGGATACGAGCCGCCCTGGCAAAACCCAACCGGCCTTGTCAATCGCGTCGATCAGCCACTAGCGTTCCGTCAGATGCGGGCGACAAGCGGCATGGTTCGGACGCCGGCCGTAAGGGGAGATACCTTGCTGCGGAGGCGCCGATGCGACTGGCCGGCAGCCGCAATCCGCTCGATCTGGTACAGCCTGTGGTATGAGGCGGCGAGTGCCTGATTGAGGTGCGTGGGTGTTGCCGGCAGTGGCGGCAATCTCCGGCTCTCCTTCAGCGTCCAGACGACGACTTCTCCATCACCCGTCTGCAGAAACGTGGGCAGGACGTTCACGACAATTGCCCAGCGTATGGCGAGCGTAATCTCCAGCTCGCTTGGCGCGGTCAGCACCTTCACATATCGTAGAGTCCCTGAGCGCGGTATCTGCTTAGGGCATGCGTGCGCCGGTCATCCGAATTTAAAGAGGATTCCGAAACCGCCGCGTGGATAGTTCCACTCGATCTCACCAGTCGTCCCGCACAAAATCCGGCAGGTGCCGCACTCCATGCAGCCGTCGGCAGTGATCTCCACTTGACCCTTGTCGTTCAACTCATAACATTTCGCCGGGCAGACGTGGGTCAGCGCGAGCAAATTCGCGCTCGGCTTCTGGTGCGGTCGCACTTTGATGTGCGGGCGGCCGGAATCCACCAAGTAGCGGTTCTGGTAAAGCTTGTCCTCGACACGTGACTTCGTCGCTGCGCTGGTCATTTCGTCTCCCCTCAGCGCCACGCCAATGCAAGGCGGACCGCGTCGCTGACCAGCCCCCAGCGCGAGCGCGCCTTGATGAAGGCCGCCGTGGTCGCCTTTTCCTTCTCGATCTTCGGCGTGCCGTCGACACGCATGAAGTTCTGCGCAGCTTGCGACATCAACCGCGGATAAGTCGTGAAATAATTGCATGAATTGGTGTGGAGCAAGGCCGGCATGTCTTTGTATTTCCTCAGGTCCTTGACCACGAAGGACTTGTCCAGCATGGCTTTGTAAAGGGCGAGATTCCGTTTGTTCATCGGACCGTTGCGGCTCTTGACCTCGACGATTGCCTCAGCCGCAATGCGGCCGGAGGTCATGGCGAGGTTCGAACCCTCGCGGTGAATGGCGTTGTTCAGTTGCGCGGCATCGCCGACCACGACCCAACCATCGCCAAAGAGCTGCGGAATAGCCTTGTAGCCGCCTTCGGGAATGAGGTGTGCGGAATATTCTTTCACTTCCGAGCCGGCGATCAGCGGCCGGATCGAAGGATGGCTCTTCAAGGCATCAAGGAGAACGTAGGGGCTCTCGACCATCGCGGCAAAATCGGAGACGAGGCAGCCAATGCCCAGTGAGATGGACTCCTTGTTGGTATAGAGGAAGCCGAGCCCGGCCATGCTGCGGGAGGTCGTGCCCACCGCCTCGATCACGCAGCCCTCATCGCCCTTTACGCCGAACCGCTGCTCAATGACCTCTTCGGGCAAGAAATGCATTTCCTTGACGGCGAGGGCCACGGTTTGCGGCTTTGGCATCTCACGCAGGCCGGCTCGAGTGCCAAGCAGTCCGCAGACACCTTCTGCGAGAACGACCACGTCCGCGTAGATGGCTCCGCCCGCCCGGTCTGTGCGGACGCCGATCACCCTGTCATTGGCATCACGGATGAGTTCCGTCACGGTCGTCTCGCACAGAACGGTCGCGCCGGCCGCGCGCACCTTACGCGAAAACCATTTATCGAACTGGGCACGGATGATCGTGTACCGGTTGGGCTTCGCCTCATTGAAGTCGTCCGACCTATAGTGAATCCCTGTATGGGATGTGTCGTCCATCACCCAAAGCCGCTGTTCAACCAAATGCCGCTCGAGAGGCGCATCATCCCGGAAATCCGGGATGATCTTCTCCAGCATGTTCGCGTACATGATGGCACCCTGGACATTCTTGGAGCCCGGATATTCACCCCGCTCCAACTGCAGCACCTTCAGGCCATGGCTGGCCATGGTGTAAGCAGCTGCGTTTCCGGACATGCCTGCCCCAACAACAATGGCGTCGAAGTTTTCCTCGATCATGTCCATCCCCTTAGCTCGAAAGCTTATCGCGACTGTGGGGCGACAGCCGCCGGGTGAAGGCTTCCGTCAGTGCGGGCAGGAAGCGGATCGCGTCGGTGACGATTCCGAGGTGAGCGAAATCGAAAATCGGCGCGTTCGGGTCGGTGTTGATGGCCACGATGAGATCCGCCCCCTCCACGCCAACCCGATGCTGGACGGCGCCGGAAATCCCGGCCGCTATGTAAAGCTTCGGCCGGATCGTCTTGCCAGTTTGGCCGATCTGCCGATCAGCTGGCATCCAGCTCTTCTGGACCAACGGACGCGAACAGCCGTGCTCGGCGCCGATTGCTCGTGCGAGGTTCTTCACAAGCTGCAGGTTCTCCGCCGCGCCAAGACCAAGGCCTCCCGCAACCACGACGTCGGCATAGGCAAGGTTTGCCTTCGCCGACTGATTGTCCGGCAGGAAGCCGAGGACTTTGGTAGCGATCTCGTCCTCGGCAAGCGAAAGCTTGTGCCGGATGACACGCCCGACCGGTTTATCCGTCCGCTGCGGCATGGGCATGACCCTCGGCCGCACGGTCGCCATCTGCGGGCGGAAATTGAGCGTATAGATCGTGCACAACAAGGAACCGCCGAAAGTCGGACGCGTGGCGGCGAGCGAACTGTCGGTATCCACATCGAGTTCGGTGCAGTCGGCCGTGAGCCCCGTCTGCAAGTTCGTCGCCACGGAGCCGGCAAGATCCCTGCCCAGTGTGGTGGCACCGAGAAGAAGGATTTCGGGTTTGTGGGTATCGACCAGATCCGTCAGCGCCTTGGTGAAAGGTTCATTCCGATAGTCGGCGAGCAGGGGCGCCTCGGCGATGTAGACAAGGTCAGCGCCATACGCGAATGCTTCGGCAACGGCGTTCCCGACGGCCTCTCCCGGCGGCCCAAGCACGACGCCTGCAAGCTGGACCTGAAGCTTGTCTGCTAAGTTGCGGCCTTCGCCGAGCAGTTCGAATGATACCGGATGGACCTCGCCACGTTCGAGCTCGATGAAAACCCAAACGTGCCGATAGTCCTTGAAATGGGCGGGCAATTCCTTCTTTATGCCGGCGCGGCCGGCGGCAGGGCGAGGGGTTTCTCCGTTCGCGGTCGACATCGTTTTGCTCCTTGCCGTCACGCGCCGCCGTTAAAGGCGAGCTCATGTTCCAGCGCCGGCTGGCGGGTGAAGATTGCGGTGATGAGTTCGTCAGCGACATCGCGCAAGGCCTTCTCGGCGGTGTCGATTTGTGCCGCCTTTTCAGCTCGAGCAGGAGGGGCGAAAACACGTTTGACGACCGTCGGTGAACCGCGCAGGCCGCATTTGGTGAGATCCTCAATGCCGGCGTCGGCCGCGCTCCATTTCAAGACCTGGCTCCGCGCGGCGCACAAGGCGTCCTGGATCGAGCCCCGGCGGATCTCGTTTGTGCCTTCCAGCATGGTGATGAGGCAAGGGAGCCTGCTCTTCAGCATCTGTGTGCCGCCTTCGGAGCGGCGCTCGACCTTGATCTCGCGTGCAGCAAGGTCGACAGAAGGGATCTTCGCGACATAGGTCAATTGCAGGAGTCCGAGGCGCTTGGCGATGCCGGGCCCGACCTGGGCGGTGTCGCCATCGATCGTCTGCTTGCCGGTGAAGACGAGGTCTGGCGTGCCGAACGTCTCGCCAATCTTCGCGATTGCCTGGGAAAGGGCGAACGAGGTTGCCAGCGTGTCGGAGCCGGCAAAATAGCGGTCGGTCAAGAGCACCGCTCGGTCGGCGCCGTAACCGAGCGCCTTGCGCAGCGCGTCCTCTGCCATGGGCGGACCCATAGTGAGCACAGTGACTTCGCCGCCATGTGCGTCGCGCAGTCTGAGCGCTTCTTCGAGGGCGAACAGGTCGTAAGGGTTGATGATGGTCGGAACACCCTGGCGCATGATCGTGTTCGTGACCGGGTGGACCCTTATCTGTGCCGAGTCCGGCACCTGCTTGATGCAGATTACGATGTGCATTGGCGGTTTCTCTAGGCTCCTGTCCGGGTGCGGCATTGCGGTTATCTCCTTGATCCGCATTATTCGTGCCAAGTCTCTTGCGCTGCCCCCTTTCCTACAACTTCGGCTGGTTGCTTCTGACGGCGCTGTGGTGATGACCGGATTTGGCGGCTGCTCGACATTGTCGCGTCGCACCCTTGTCGCCGATCATTCCCGTCCGAACCGCTTCAGTACCGAGTCGAACGGAACAAAGGTGTGACCCGGCGCGGCAGGTTTGTTCGGATCGTGGTCCTTGAGCACCTTGAAAATCCGATGCGTGAGCGGCGAGGAAATCGCAAAGTCCTCGTAAGCGCGTTCGAGCGTCGCGCGCACCCTCGCGGCAATCACCTGGTCGGGCAGACCGGAGAAATCTTCTTCGGCGAGGTATTGGCCCACACGCTTCATGATATGGAGCCGCGAGACATTCAGTACCTTCGGGTCATAGGCGACGCCTAGGACTGAGAAGAATTCCTCTGCAGCCGACAAGCGCTTCAGTCGTGCGAGGATGTCAGTGACATCCATGGGGCGGCTGTCAGCGGAACAATTCATTGCATTCTTCCTGGTCGCAAAACTGTGGCCTCTGTGCGCTCGCGCACGGCTGACTTGGACCCGCACAGCTCGATGAGGGATCCCTCGCTGCACATTCCATCGTAGAGCTCGACCAGTCGAGTTGCAGTGACGGTCGATTTGGTCTCGGCCGCCTCGCGTCGGACGCGGGCCACCATCGCGGCTGCCAGATCCGGGTCGAGATCGCGACCGCTTTCGCTCAGCACATGGGCAATCGCAGTCGCGCCGGAATGCTTGCCGATGACGATCCGCCGGCAGCGGCCCACGAGAGTCGGATCGAGCCCCTGATAAGTACGCGAGTCCTTCAGCAGCCCTGCGACGTGAATGCCGGATTCGTGGGTGAAAACATCGGCGCCGACGACCGGCTTAGTGGCTGCGGTCTGCCGGCGGGCGGCCCAAGCCACCTGGGCGGCGAGGCCGGGCAATGCGGTCAGCTCAATGCCGGTGTCTGCGCCGTCGAAGACTGCCATTGCGGCGGCCACCTCCTCTAGCGCGGCATTGCCCGCACGCTCGCCGAGCCCCAGGACGGTGACGGAGGCATGGCGCGCGCCTGCGCGGATCGCCGCCAGCGTGTTGGCGCCAGCAAGTCCGAGATCGTTGTGCGCATGAAATTCAAGGTCGATTGGAGACTGCACCACGAGCTGGGCGACAAGTTCGAAGGTCGAAAACGGGTCCAGAACACCGACTGTGTCAGCCAGCCTCACGCGGCTTGCGCCAGCGCGTGCGGCCGTCTCGATGACGCGGGCGAGATGATCCCGATTGGCCCGCGAGGCATCCTCGCAGCCCACCGCGACGAAGAAGCCGGCGGCGGCGGCGCGCCTCACCATATGATCGATGACCTGGAGCGCTCCCGCCTTGTCGAGGCCGAGCTTGGCGGCAAGTTGGATGTCCGACGCAGGCAGCGACAAATTGACCGCTTGGACGCCGCTCTCGATCGCTGCATCGAGATCCAATGACGTCATCCGGCACCAGGCCATGAGCCGAACCGGAAGACGCCGCGCTACCACGGCGCGAATTGTTTCCATCTCGTCGACGCCCATGACCGGCGTGCCGATCTCGATCTCTGTCACGCCGGCCGCCGCAAGAGACTCAGCGATCTCCAGCTTTTCCGTCGTGGTGAAGGCGACGCCCGGCGCCTGCTCGCCATCGCGCAAGGTCGTATCGTTGAGGGAGACATGACGGTTCATGACCGGTAGCCTGTTCTTCTGCGGCTCACGCATAGACCGGATTACCCGGCCCAGAACCGGAAAAGCTGCGCAGCTTCCCCACGATTCCCGGCATGACCTCGAGCACCCGGTCGACGTCCTCTTCGCTGTTGTCCCGCGCCAAGGAGAAGCGGACTGCCGCGTGTGGCGTTTTCATCGCGCTTAGGACATGGCTTGGTTCCAGAGAGCCGGAGGTGCAGGCCGAGCCAGAGGAACACGCGATGCCAATGCGGCTGAGGAGAAGTGGAATTCCATCACTTTCGACATGTTCGAAGGAGATGTTTGCGGTGTTGGGCAACCGTTGCAAGGGATCACCAGTGACACAGGTGCTTGGGATGCGCTGGAGGATCCCGCCCTCCAGGCGATCGCGGAGCGACTTTACCCGCGTGTTCTCGTCGTCCATGAATTTCAAGGCGAGTTCGGCCGCCGTGCCGAGCCCGGCTATGCCGGGCGTATTCTCGGTGCCAGCACGCCGGTTGTGTTCTTGGTGACCCCCCTTGATCAGCGAATGGAAATTGACGCCACGTTTTACGAAAAGCGCACCGATTCCTTTCGGCCCGTGCAGCTTGTGGCCGGAGAGCGACAGCATGTCGATTGCGGTCGACTTCAGGTCCATCGGAAGCTTACCGACTGCCTGCACAGCATCGGTATGGAATAGGGCACCCACTTCCTTGGCCAACTCGGAAAGCCTTGCCACGGGGAAGATCACACCAGTCTCGTTGTTCGCCCACATTATTGATACGATTGCCACCTGTGGGGTGAGGGCGGCCATATAGGCGTCGAGATCGAGCCGACCACGGCAATCCACCGGGATCCTGTGCACCTTGAGGCGGCGGGTCTTCTCAAGATGCGCGCAGAGCGTCAGCACGGCGGGATGCTCGACCGCGGACGTCACGATTTCGGCTCGGTCGGGCGCCGCCTCGAGCGCTGAAAGAAGCGCTGCATTGTCGCTTTCTGTCCCACCCGAGGTGAAAGTGATCTCATCCTCGAACTCCGCGCCGATCAGCGCTTGCAACTGCCTCCGCGCCTTTCTCACCGCTGCACTGACTGAGGCGCCAAGAGCGTGTGCCGACGAAGGGTTGCCGAATTGATCCCTAAAGAACGGCAACATCGCTTGCACCACCTCAGGATCGACCCGTGTGGTTGCGTTGTTGTCGAGGTAGACAGGCTTCATGGGTGCGATCCTCAGTTAACAGAATAACGCGAGCGCTAGACCGACTCGTTGAGCCTCTGGCGCATGCCGTTGATGATCATTTGAACTGGCAGCGCGCGCAGACGCCCGGAGTGTTTGACGTAAACCGGATCTCCGTCGATATGGACATGTTCGCAGTGGCCGCAGGTCAGGACGCCCGAACGCGAAAACGCTACCGATGAGCCGAATTTAGCGCAGCGGCGCGATATGTCCGCAAGCAGCTCGGGTGCAACCAGGAACCGAGCTGCTTCGGGAGGCGACGTTCTTTGAATCCTACTGGGAGCGAATGGCGGTCCCGAGATCGGCTTTGACCTTGTCTTGTTTTTTAGGACGGGGACATCTGTTGTGCCGGCCATATAAGTCTCCTCTGCCGCAAAATCAGTGTGTCGGCCGCACAGGCGCTTCGGGCGTTTAACTGAAGGACTTGCCGCAGCCGCACTTTTCGCGCGCATTGGGGTTATCGAAGACAAAACCGGAAGATTGGAGCCCGGTGAGGAAGTCGACGGTCATGCCGGCTACATGGGGTTGGGAGCCCGCGTCCACGAACAGCTTGACCCCATCTGTGTCAGTGATCGCGTCGCCCTCGCGCGACACGCTCTCCAGGCCCATTAAGTATTTGAAGCCTGCGCAGCCGCCGGCCTCGACCATAATGCGAAAGCCTTCCGCCGGCTCGCTGGCACGGCAAAGAGCAGTCTTGAAGGCGGCAACAGCGTTGTCGGTGAGCGTAATCATGGCTCCATTCTCCTCAGTCCGGGACCTGCTTGCCCATCACGTCGCATGCACCGTGCCAAAGCGAAAAAACGTTTCAACACAGCGCGGCATCTCTCACACTGGTGCCTCTTGATTGCTGATAAGGTGTCGGCCAATCGACACGTGCTGTCGGGTTTGTCGGGTCCGGCACGAGGGATGTTGGCCTGAGTTCTTGGGTGAACTCACATACCAAGGACAGAACTTCTTCTGAGCTTGCCTCGGCGCAATTGGCACGGTTTTTGAAGCTCCGTTTGGCGAGACGGCAAGGCATGCCGATCCACAACCATGCCGTGGGTGCCATCGCGATGGATGGGGCGAAGCAAGGGAGTAACATGTCAGGACCGTGGTCAGATACGCGTTGTTGGCAAAACAGCGCCGCTCGTGGCATCCGAATGCCCGCTTGGCCGATTGCGACAACATCCATACTGGCTCACCACCGCCCAGTAGCCGCCGACCGGCTCGATGGGATGCCATCGGCATGTGGCTGCTCGCCGGTTTTCGCACCGGTGCGACGCCGTGCGCACGCTGTCCAGCGACACCTTGTTCATGGGCCAGCAGCAGATCAGGATCGAGCATTTCGGCGCGCCTTATCGGCTGAAGATTCCCGGGCAGGGCAGATGATCCTCACACGTCGTAGAAACAGGGGTAAGCATGGACCAACGCGAGAAACCGTCGCCCGACGAAATCCGGCGGGCGTGCAAAGACAATCCGAAGATCCGGGAGCATGATCTCGCCGCTCGATTGGGCATTTCGGAAGCCGAGTTGGTCGCGGCGCATTGTGGTCACGGCGCGGTGCGCATCGAGCCGCGCGTCGATGATCTGCTGACCGGCCTCGAAGCGGTCGGCGAGGTGATGGCGGTCACCAGCAACGAAAGTGCCGTGCACCAAAAGACTGGCGTCTACGGCAAAGTGGTCACCGGCAACCAGCATGCCATACTGCTCGGCGACGAGATCGACCTGCGCATCTTCCCGAAAGCGTGGGCGTATGGCTTCGCCGTCGAGAAGCGCGAGGGGGCCGAGATCCGCCGCAACCTGCAATTCTTTGATGCCACCGGCGAGGCGATGCACAAAGCTCATCTCACGCCCGCCTCGAACCTGCAGGCCTATCAGGATCTGACGGCAGAGCTTGTATCCCCCGACCAGGAGCCGATCATATCGCTCGAGGCGAGCGGGGCGCGCGATAACGCAGTGAGTCCAGACCACGCCACCACGGTCGACGACCTACGCGAGCACTGGGGCCGGCTAAGCGACGTGCATCAGTTCTACCATATGTTGAAGACACTGAAGCTCAGCCGCTGCCAGGCGATGCGTATGGCCGACGAGGATGACGCCTGGCTACTCGACAATGATGCCATTGGCGCCCTGTTCCAACAGGCGGCCGAAGACGAGATGCCGATCATGTGCTTTGTCGGCAATCGTGGTTGCATTCAGATCCATTCCGGCCCGATCAGGTCGGTCAAGCAGATCGGGCCGCGGATCAATGTGCTCGAAGAGACCTTCCATCTGCATCTTAGGACCCATCGCATCCGCGAGGTCTGGGCCGTGCGCAAGCCGACGAGGGATGGTCACGTTACGTCCATTGAAGCCTATGGCGCGGACGGCAAGATGATCATCCAGTTCTTCGGCACGCGCAAGGAAGGCGAACGCGAGGGCAGCGACTGGCGGTTTCTGGCCGAGAGTCTGCCACGCGTTCCCGGTCCGACCTCCAGGGGTGTGTTGACTGCCGACAGGTCCTCGGATTGAATTGGCCGCGATAGGACTCAGCACCACGTTCCGACAGCGGCTCGCGAGCAAATCTAGGTCCATGAGCGGAAAGGATGCCGTCGTAGCGCATGCGCATGGTCAGGTGATGCACGCCGGAATGGACCGCATCTATACAGTCAAGCTGGTCGCCGGTCGGCACCGGTGCGCACGAGTGCATCGCCGTCTGCCGGAAAAGCCTTGCAGCGCCTGCGAGCGATAAAACGCATACGCCATCAGCGCCGAACCGAAGCGCGGCTTGACCTTTTTGATATTTCCGATCGTCTCGCGCAAGCGCCGTCGGGTCTTCTCGGACCGCACCCGATCCTTGCGCTGGATCGCGTCATTGCTCAATCCGGGCCGTGCGAGCGATCTACTCGCTCGTCGACCGGCAGGCTGTGCAGCAACAGCCAAGCCGAACAGCCCGATGTCGCGGGCTCGACAAAACCGACCACGGATGTCGGTTGTCGGACGTTGTCATAAGAATGATGGACAGGTGATCATCAGCGGCAGACCCAGCGCAGGCTGGCATTGCTTGGTGCACCGCCATGGCCACCCTATCCGGCACGCGACTTGCTTCGACAATTTGATCAGCAGGGCAGAGGTGATTGACCAGTCTCTCAACCCTAACGGGGAAGCGGCCGCTTTGCTTCATGACCGGAGCGCGGCGGAGATGCCCCTCTGATCGACTTCGCAACCCATCTCATCCGCGCTGGTGCAGGTGGGCTGTATCAGGCGACAGAATCTAGAAGGCGCCCGACAAGAGACGTGCCCATGCTGGAAATCGACTTTATGAACAGCGGTGCAATCTCAATTGAGCCATGAACGCCAATGTAGAGAAAACAAAATGGCGACCAACCCCGTTCCAGATCATGTCCCGCCCGAAATGGTGAGGGACTTCAGCCTGTTTACATCGCCAGGGATGCCACCAACACCCAACGGGGATCCACACGCAGCTGTCGCTTGCGTACATGACGGGCCTCCGATCTTTTACTCCCGCTACAACACGCAAGATGGCCGGGGTACCTGGGTCATCACCCGTGCCGCGGACCAGCGGAAGGTGCTGCAGGACGCAGAGACTTTTTCCAGCCATCGCAGCATCTTCTCCTCCATACTGGGTGAGAACTGGCCGACGATCCCGCTTGAGCTCGATCCACCGGCCCATGGCGTCTTTCGCTCACTGCTTAATCCGCTGCTTTCGCCAAAGCGGGTGTTGGCTTTGGAACCGGCTGTCCGCGAACGGGCGGTCGAGCTGATCGAAAGGATCGCCGCGTCGCGCACAAGCTGCGAAGTGATGAAGGATTTTGCCTTTCCTTTCGCGGTGAGCACCTTTCTTCGCTTTCTGGGGTTGCCTGATGACCGACTCGATACATTCGTCGGCTGGGGGAAAGATCTGCTCCACGGCGACGATAAGGAACGACCTGTGGCTGCCCGGACGATCGTGGCATTCATCGACGAACTTGCAGCCATGCGCCGCGATGAGGCGGTTGACGATTTCATGACCTTTATAGTGCAGGCACAGGTCGAGGGCCGCCGGCTGACTGACACCCAAGTCCGCGGCATCGGCGTGCTTGTCTTCGTCGCTGGGCTCGACACGGTCGCAGCAGCTATAGGCTTTGACTTGGCGTACCTCGCACGCAACCTCAAAGATCAGCAATTGCTGCGGAGCGAACCGGACCGCATCCCGCTCGCAACCGAAGAATTGCTGCGGGCCTATCCGCCCATTCAGTTGATCCGCGTGGCCACGAAAGATATCGACTTCGAAGGCGCGCCGATCCGGAAGGGGGACTATGTTTCCTGCGCCACGATGATTGCCAATCGTGACCCGGCGGAATTCGAATGCCCCAACACGATTGATTTGGAGCGGGAGGACAACCGCCACGCAGCGTTTGGCTATGGTCCCCACCGTTGCCTTGGCTCACACCTTGCCCGGCGCGAGATTGTCATTGGCCTGGAGGAGTGGCTGGCGCGCATCCCGGCTTTCAGGATCAAGCAGGGTACGGCGCCGATAACTTCTGGCGGCCATGTGTTCGGGATCGAAAATTTGATCCTGGACTGGTCTTAGGCCCGCCCCGAGCCCGGGCACAGACAATGGAGGCAGCGCCATGCGCATCATCGTCCAAAAGGCCAAATGCCAGGGCCACGCGCGATGCGCGGCGCAAGCGCCGGACATCTTTAAACTCGATAATGACGGTTACATCCTGCCTGGTGACATTGAAGTTGCGGAAGGGGAGGAACTGCCTGCATCACGAGGCGCGCGATCCTGTCCTGAACGTGCGCTGGAACTCACTCGCTGACGCTCTGGATGAGACGGCATTCAACCGTGAGTCTGGCGGCTTGAACCATGTGGCCGCACTCAGCACGCGACCTCTGTCCCGCACCGTTCACGTCCAACTCTGCGGGGCAAATTCCGGCGCCAGTGTTCCCCGTGAGGCGCAAACGGCAGGGCCGGGGTTCGCGAACCTCTTCGAATCACAGAATTTGCGCCAGAGCCGATGGACCAGACGAGAATTGCCGAACTACTCGACGCGAGGCGACCCGGAGTGCCGTACCGAAGAACTGCCCGACCCATGCTGCGGCAGGCCGGGTCTCTGCATGATTTGATAGGGCGAAACCAGGAGAACGCGCCATATTTGCCCAACATTATGCCCGGCTCAGCACCGGCCAATGGCCGCAGCTGGAGAGAAGGTTCGACCAGCATGTGCTTGCCTGTGTGCTTTCACGTGCGCTCGAGGAGATCGAGGCCGGCGAGGCGACGGCGACGGAGGCAACCGGACTTTCGCGCGCCGAGTTGCGCGATGTCCTGTCCCGCTGTTTCCCTGCTTTTCCTATCAACGCGTTTGCCTTGGAAGAGGGGAGCGAGCCTGAGCCGGATCTGGAAGAAGAACTTCTGCGCGGACTGCTGCTGGCGCATGCCCGGCCCGACGACAAGGCAAGCGCCCGCTTCGCCAAGATCATCGCCCGGCGTGCCATGCGCAATGACCACCTCTGGCAAGACCTTGGCCTTTTTAGTCGAAGCGACCTCGGCCGCCTGCTCGCCTCGCATTTTCCGACGCTGGCGGCCGGCAACACCCAAAACATGAAATGGAAAAAATACTTTTACCGAAAGCTCTGCGAGGCCGAAGGCTTTTCGCTGTGCAGCTCCCCCAGTTGCCGGGACTGCAATGATTTCGAAAGCTGCTTCGGCCCGGAGGAAGGCGAAAGCCGCCTCACACGGACCAAGGACAACGCCCAGGATTGAGAGCCGCTTGCGTCAGTCGTACAGCGTCAGAGCTCGCGCCGCGCCATCTGTCTGTTGTCAAATCTCGACGGACGCCTTGGGGGATTTGAATACTGTGCGCTCGCGATGCTCGCTTCGGCGGGTCGTCGTCATGGCAGGCGCGAGTCGAATGTTTGTTAGATGCCGCCACAACCTAGCCGGCATCATCAATCGCTACAAGCGCAAGGAGTTGAAGGACACGTTGCGCGATCTTGAGCAGGCCGGACTTGGTGACCAGCTCGTTAGGTTTTCCAATTCATGAGTGGCTAGAGCGATGGCTGTACTGGCGTTCGATCTCGTTTATTTTTCCGGCCTGACGGCAGACCAACTGCTAGGCAGCGTCATCTCACTTCTGGCGTGTTTGCTCCTTTATAACGCTCTGGCTCCGGACCGAGTTAATCGATAGGTCGGCGGCCGCTCGGCGTAACTGCTAATGCCCTGATACGATTTTAGGAAACGGGGTCTGCAGTGTTTTCTTCCGCTTCGGCGCCACATAGCTTTCAACCAGGCGAAATGCTCGACGTCGACAGTTACCAGCGGCCGTAGGTTGATGGTCACCGTGTTTGGCGCTCAGAACTTCCTCCGTGCTAGTCAATGGCGAGCATCGGAAGCGATTTTGCAGGTTTTGCGCTGACGGGATTCTGGCTCGGCCCGCCGGTCGGGTTCGTCAAAAGGTGCTAATATAGCGTTGTATGTCCGATCGGCGGTAGTAGCCGCTTACTGATCGCCGGACGGTCATCCCTGAACCTTGTTGCACCGCACCTGGAGTGCTTGGGGAATGATATTATCTGACAAATGGAAAAATCACGTAGGAGCCAAAGTAAAATTTTATTATATGTGACTCCTGAGAATTACCAAGTAATGATCCAAGAACGAATCTTTCGCGGGCCGTTAAGTTGTTTTTCAACTCTAGTGCGTCACTATGGGGTCCGTAGGTCCCAAAAAATGTCCCATCCTTTGCAGGGCAACAAGGAGGCGTACTATGGCAAGAATTTTTGAAATTCTTACGGGCAGTCTGACTGCCGGATGTGTTCTCGTAATTCTTTGCATGCCGGCGACTGCAGCTGGAATTAATGTCGGAGGCGTCGGCGGGGTATCCGTCGGCAGCGGAGGCGCCAGCGCTAATGTGGGCGGCAACAGCGGCGCTACGGCTAGCGTATCCCTAGGCGGTTCTGGGGCAAATGCCGCAGCCTCCGTCGGCGGCACTGGCAGAGCGACTGCTTCCATTGGCACCGGCCGCGCCAATGTCGGTGTCGTCACCGGGGTCGGTACCGACGTAAATGTCGGCGTTGGAACCAATCCAGCCGCCAACCCCAGCAACCCGACCGCTTCGAGCAACCCGAATCTGGCTAGCGTTGTCGGCGATATGTCGAACGCCCAGGTCACTCGGATGAAGAAGCGCTGCGTCGAAGTGCTTAGCAACGAAGATACCTATGATCGTGAGCTGCGCCGGCTCTGCTTGCTGATCTCGCGCCGCTAACCAGCGACCCCTTTCCGACCTGTCGGGGCTGTCGACATGACACTCTCCAGTTCCGGCAGTGGAAGCCCGCCCGCCGAAAGGTTGGCGGGCTTTTACAGTCAGCGGTTTTTCATCCGCAGCAGGCAGGATGTTTAGGCACTTTCGCGTATGTAAACGTTGACACTTAAGGCGCTTTCGCCTCGTAGGCAAGTTGTGTAACGCCTTGTTCTTGAACAAAAAATGTGAGAACGCCTAGTTGCTTAAGCGAAAAGCGCCTTACCGAGCGGATATCAAAAATAAACATTGTCGCGATCTTGCAACCGCCCGAGGCCGCTTTTACGCGTTCGGAGCAAGTCTAAGGCCGATAAGTCATCGTTTTGCTTATGTTTCTTCACGTCACGGTGGCGGTAGGTGTAGCCGGGAATGTCCTGCAAATGGAACGTATTGCCGGGAGGCGAGTAGCGGTAGATAAATCCGAATTGGTCGGTGATCCCGTTGACGCTCGTATAAGTGATCTCGCCATACAGATACATATGGAAGGGAACCCGCCCCTATGTGAGTATCGGACAGGAAAAGCTCATTCAGCACATTGTTTGTGATAGGGCCGCCGCGATCAAAAGCTGCAGGGCTAAGAGCATCGTCTGCCCCGAGCACCCGTTCAACGTCATTGATTTCTCCGGGATGCTAATGCGGAGTTGGCGGCAAGTTGCAAAGCCGGAGGCTCGCCCGAATCTCGTTTATGATGGCAGGAGTGCGTCCGAAATTCTTGATCGAGTATGCCGCTTCCGGAATTGGTCTTTTGTTGTCGGGCTTGTCAGCCCAATCGTGCGTCACCCCCACCAACGGTTTGGTGGCGGTGACGAACAAATACGAGCGCTCGATATCGAGCAAAGCCTTTTCGGCAATGTCGGCGCTGCGCTGGGTGTGCCTAGCAGCCTCTTTGGCGTAGTAAGCAGCGGCCATAGCAGCGGCGAGCGTGAAAGCACCCACGATAGCGCCAATGGTGGTCCAGTTCGCCGACTGTTGGGCAGCGTCGGCAGCGTTCCACTGGGCACACAGATCGGAACTGCGATCATCGTGACCTGCTTGGCATGGGTTAGTGTAACTTGGGGGTTCATTTGCCTGTTGGACTGGCGGAGGGCTTGCCGCAACAGGGTTGCCTATGGTCTCTTGATGCTGTTCGGAATGTTGGGGCTGAGTGCTCTTGCGCTCGTCTGGCGGTAAAGCCGCCCCGAGTAAAACTACTCCGAAAGCCGCAATGAGGATGCCCCGGCGTCTAAGCATTGCAGTAAGAACGCAGCGCTAAAGCCCCCCGGCTTATTTTGTTGTTCAAATTACGCTCAGTTTCGTGAATGTCCATAGTCGCCAATTTTTCGGCGAGTTGGGCATAGGTAACGCCCTTCCGCTTCAACTCTGACTTCAAAAGGTTCTTGGCTTTCGTCTCGTATTCGACGGTCTGCGGGTCGTCCTTGCCTGCCATCGCCTCGCCTCAAACAATATCATCACAGTCGGTGGTACAGGCCCCTGTATTTGGCGATACAAGTCCCGCATATAACCGGATATGATGACAATAGCCCAACACTTCCTCCTTTCCGCCGAAAGCCGCTCCCTTTCTCTGAAAGAGATTTACAAGGGTGGCGAGGAAAAGGCTTACGACGCGTTCAAGCGCCTTCGCTGGGCTTCGACTCAAGGCGAGCCTGTTTGCCGGAAATGCGGGTGCCTGGATCATTACGACATTCCGACCCGTCGCAAGTTCAAGTGCGCCGCTTGCGGGGGCGCAGTTCTCGGTTACGAGGGCACGATCTTCGCCTTGGCGCAAGCTGTCGTTTGTCGATCTGCTCGCCGCGATCTGCCTGTTTGTTAACGGCGCGAAGGGCATGTCGGCGGTCCAGTTCTCTCGCGATCTGGACGTGCAGTACAAGACCGCCTTTGCGCTGGCTCACAAGCTGCGCGAAGCCTGTCGGCTGAAACCAAGAACGAAACCCTTGAAGGCGAGGTCGAGATTGACGGCGCTTACTTTGGTGGCGTGGTGCGCGCCGAGGGCGCGCGCTTCTGCTACTGCGCGAACGCCTCTGGAGTCGATTTTTAGCAGCTCATTGGCGTGATCTTCAGTTCCTTCGCCACAAAGCCCGGCGGAGAAGAGTATGCTGCCTGGCCTATTCATTGGCCCAAGTCCGCTTGCCACGGCAGCTATCGTTGTCATTTTTACATCAGACGATCGTCTCGTGAGCAGTGGACCGCAAAGTTGCGAAGACGCAGTTGCCCTTTGCTTCTACTGTGCATAGAAGCCATTTGTGCGGGCAGAGGTACAAAAATGGGTGCGGTGCTGTGGGAATAAAATTCGAAAAGCTAAATAAACTGCGGGAGTCTCTACTAGAGGCAAATCACGATTTCCGCGCCAGCACCCAATTGTTCAATAGCTTGGATGTCGCGAAAATTGATCGCGAAATGGATCTTGAAGGCCGTGGAACGCAGCGAGGCGAGGCTAACCAGCCCCCGAAAACGGCCAAGAATTTCGACGATATAGAGCACACAGTTATCGAGAGGGTCGAGGACGAAAAGAAGGCCGCACATCACACACTCGAAGACAGCCTACAGCTACTCTCCGGCCGATTGGCTGGCCTCGACTTTGAAGAGCAGTTTGGTCTGATCCGTCAGGCGAACGCCGCCAGTGTTTCCGATTTCAAGGCCTCGATCGCGGTGGGCCTGGACGAACTTCACGGATTGCGCAAATCGCTCAACGATGCGGAGAAAGAACACGACTGGTTCAAACAGAAGCACGGGCTTGTCCGGGCTGTGAGGGTTCAACACGGAGCGGCCCATGTTTTCCGAGTGTCCCTGCTAATCTTCCTGTTCCTCATTGAAACGGCGATGAACGGAAATTTCCTCGCAAAGGGAAATGAACAGGGATTCTTTGGCGGGCTCCTCGAGGCCGCCGCTTTCTCGTTTTTGAACATCGGCGCCGCTCTGCTGTTCGCAATATTCTGTGCACGCCTGGTGACTCACAGATCGCTTTTTGTGAAGTTGATCGGCGCGCTGTCGATAGTGGCCTATATCGGCTTGGCATTGACCATAAACCTAGCGCTTGCGCATTACCGCGAGGTTAGCGGGTCCTTTGTGGACGGAGCCGGCGTCGAGGTCGTGCGCAGCATGCTCGCCAATCCGGCTGGCCTTATGGACGTGAAATCCTGGCTTCTGTTCGGCATTGG
This sequence comes from Mesorhizobium sp. M1078, assembly GCF_040318615.1. Classification (NCBI taxonomy): domain Bacteria; kingdom Pseudomonadati; phylum Pseudomonadota; class Alphaproteobacteria; order Hyphomicrobiales; family Phyllobacteriaceae; genus Mesorhizobium; species Mesorhizobium sp. M1078. Next base: position 159,051 of record NZ_JAMYMP010000010.1, on the reverse strand, counting down.
TCTCATGTTTTCGATCTTTGCGTTTATCGACGGCTGGTTCGTTCTCGACCCATACCCGGGCTATGCGGGTGTCGAAAACAGATTAGTGGCTCGCCGGGAAGACTACATCGAGCGCAAGAGCGAGCTCATCGAGGCTCTGCAAGAGGTGCGCGATGAGCACAACGAGAAGGTGGAGGACATCGTCAAGCGGCTGGGGAGCAGACGCAGGGAGCATCGAGCGATCATCGACCATCGGTCGAGGCTGCTGACGCTCTTTGCGCAGCATCAAGACCAGCTGGAGCGAGCCTGCAACCAGCTTCTCTCAAAGTACAGGGAGGCCAATTTCCAGGCCCGCACAGAGCCAGCGCCAAAACATTTTGCCACACCCTACAAACTTGAGCGCATAAAACCCCTGATATCGTCCGACGATGAATGGAGCGAGAAGGACCTGGGCGCCTCAATTCGTGACGCGCAGGAAGAACTCAACGCTCAGGTGCGGCTCATCGGGCTGGAATGCGAGCGCGGGATCGAACAGTACCGAGATCTCGACAAGCTTCATCCGGATAGCGTGAATGGCTAGGCGGGGTCGCAGAAGAAAGAAAGGCAGTGGCGGCACAATTGTCGCAGCAGCCGGATTGGCCGTGCTGTCGGCTGTGATGCTGGCCGGTTTTGTTTGGATGTGGTCGAGATCCGGGAAGGACCAAATCGACATCAGCACGAATTGCCCACTGAACGGACCTGTGAGCCTGACAGCGGTCTTGATCGACGCCACCGACCCGATTTCGCCGATAACCATGGCGGATCTGAAGAATGAATTCCGCAAGACCATTGGGCGCGTCGAGCCTGGCGGCTATCTCAAGATATTGACGCTGGGCGCGAGGCCCGGCGACCTGACTGTGATGTTTGATGGATGCAATCCGGGCGACGGCTCGACGGTCGACAGCTGGACGAACAATCCGTCTCGGCGGCAGAAGAAATGGGAAGATGCGTTCGAGGACCCTTTGACGAACCTTCCCGACCAGATACCCAATGGAGAATCCGCGAGCCAATCTCCGATCATGGCCGGAATTCAGAAAATCAAACTGTCGCTATTCGATAGCAGTTTGGCGAAAGAGAAGACCGCTAAGCGAATAATAGTCGCGTCAGATATGATCGAACATACGGCGCTGTACTCACAATATCGTTCGGGTCTCGATTATCAGAAGTACCTTGATAGCGCGGCTGACAGGACTTACGGGACATCGCTCGATGGCGTCGGGTTTACGATACTCTACGTCGATAGGGCGAAGAAGCCATTTGGCTCTTTCGAACATGCAGAGTTCTGGACCCGGTGGGTTCAAAGCCATCATGGTGATTTTGAGAAGCTGGTAGGGTTGGAGGGGTTAAACTAATGGCCAAGAAGCGAGGGGAGTCGTTCTTAGGACATCCGAGCCTGCCCCTTTTCGTCTTTGCGACGCTAACCCTGGGTGGCTGCGTGTTCATCGCAATAGCCAAGCTGTCGGGCGTAGACCCTATAATGGCGGCGAGCGCACCGGTGTGCCTGATGCTCATCTATCTTGCCGCGTCCGTCTTCACCGGCAAGCTACGGCTCCACGATGAGCAAACAGGCGACAATCTCTACTACATGGGTTTCCTGTTTACGTTGACGAGTCTCGGCGTATCGCTGTTTCAGTTTGGTTCCGAAGGATCCACCGACACAATCGTGAGGAACTTTGGTATCGCGGTGACGTCGACGATCACGGGCATTGCTTTGCGGATCTTTTACAATCAGATGCGCCGCGATCCTGCCGACATCGAACGGACGGTCAGGCACGAACTCGCGGATATGACGCGGCGTGTAAGAGCCGAGATGGAAAGTGTAACCAGGGAATTCGCTGACTTTCGCCGCGTAAGCAATCAGATGTTGGAGGAGGGTTTTGCCGAAATCGCCGTTCAAGCGGAGCGGAACGGAGAGCACATAAGATCGGCCCTGGATAAAATCGCGATGGAATCGATCAGACCAGTTCAAGAGGCCTCGGGAAAGCTCAGCAATGCTTTGAGCCACAATTTTGGGCAGATCGAAAGTCAGTTCTCGTCGATCGCACAGCGCGTCGAGGCGGCAGCCGATCTGCTCGACAAAGCCAACAGCTCAATGTCCTCTTCAGTTGGCAGACTGGGTGAACAGGCCGAAAGCGTAGCCACCAAGTTGGAGAAGGTTGTCGTCCCTGATGAGGTCCTTAAGAACGATCTGGCGCCGATGGTGAAACTTCTTGGCAGCGCGGTCGCTCAGTATGCTGTCAAAACAGAGACGGCTTCGCAGGAACAGCAAGCCCGCATGGCGGGCATCGTTGATGCTGTGGCTAAAGTGGCCGCAGGTGTGGAAAAGGCTGTGGCAGCCGCAGAGCAAACAGCGGAGAGCGTCCAAGCGCAACAACGCTTGACCCAGGCGCTTGCCGCAGTGGTGCAAAAGCAAAGCAAGGACACCGGAGACCTTGTCGCAACCTTGGCAGGAAGAACCCTTCACGCGCCGAGGCCTGTTCCCCCTCTCAACGCTCCTATCGCGATTGAACAGCCGCTGGCAGATCTGGCCGCAAATGACACCGTCGAGAGCGCACCAATTCGGGTCGAGCCTGAGCCCCAACCAGACGCTTTCCAAACTCTGGGAAGCGAGCCTCCCGCCGAACGAACGGAACCGCCTAAGCGAACCAGTTGGTGGGGCAGGTGAGTGACGCTGGCGGGACTTCGGTCGCCTTCGAGCGCAAGGGTTTTGGCCGCGGTTTGATACTGGGCCTGACCATGGCCGAGACGATGCTGCTTTTGGTGTTCTGCCTGTTGCTAGCAGCCGGTGCTATCATCACGAAAAAGCAGAAAGAGACCGATGAGGCACTGCGAGCCACTCAATCAAACAAGGAAAACGTGCAGAGGCTCGAAGCCGAGAACAAGCGGCTTCTGGCTCAGATAAAAGCGGTGTTTCAGCCCACGAGGGGAGGAACCGTTCCCGACGAACAATGGCGCGAGCTGGTCCTGGCCAAGGATGCTGTTAAGTCGGTCAAGGAAGCAGGTATTTCTCTGGAGGAGGTCGTGCGAAATGCCCCTGTCGCGAAAGTCCTTGCGGACAACGACATAAGCATTGATCAGACCAAGGCCATGATAGATGCGGCGAAGGTCTTGAGAGAATTTGGTTACGCCGGCACCGACAAAGGGCTGCAGGATCTGGCTGATGTGCTCAAGGAGGCTGCAGAGCCGACGCAAGCAGCAAAACCTCACGATTGGCCGCCGATCATCAGTCTCAGCGAACTGGATGGCTATAATTTCGATACCGGAAGCGCAGAGCTTTCGAATGCCTTCAAAACAAAGTTGCGCGATCTTGCGAAGACCATCGCCGGGACTGCGACCTCGTACGGTGTCGACGTGATTGAGGTAATTGGACACACGGACGAACAGGCAATGGCGGGCGAATCCTCCAACATGGACAAGGGGCTCCAACCGGTCCTGTCAGGGAAAGTGGAAATCGGCTCACTCCATCCCGCCGACAATGCCGGTCTTGGGCTGGCCCGCGCGATTTCAGTTACAAGTGTGCTCAGTGACATGCCCGCATTAAAGGGGTTTACGATTTTGCCGATGTCTGGTGGTCAGCTCATCCTGCCCGGCGATCATCTCACCGACGGAGCGCAGATTGGCGATGTACGGGCTCGAAGGCGCATCGAGATTAGGGTGAGGCAGCGATCAAAATTGGCGCCGGTTGGTGGCGCCAAGCCATGAATGGGGACGAGAGACTGGCGCCTTAGTCGGTACGGCAGTTGAGTTGGGGGGATTGGGCTATGGGGTTTTACGTTCGAAAATCGATCAGTGCGGGACCATTCCGCTTTAACTTTTCGTCCGGTGGGGTTGGCGCTTCCGTTGGCGTGAAGGGCCTCCGCATCGGCACTGGGCCAAGAGGTCACTACATCCACGCCGGCGTGGGTGGGCTCTACTATCGTGGCACTTTAGGCAAGGCCAGCGCGAAGAAGGTAGTTCAGCTCTCTCAGACCCCATCTGCGCCGCAACCCCGTCCACAATCCTCGCGCCCGGAATACGTCTCTGACGGCGTCGTGATGAGAGAAATCGAGTCCCGCGATGTGGTGGAAATGCGTGACGAGACATTCGCCAATGTGCTCGATGAAATCAATGCCAGGCAATCGCAGACGCGGCTGTCCGTAGCACTCGCGGTTTTGTTCGGGATTGCAGGTTTCCTTGTGGGGACCAAGCTCGGAGGTGCCGCACCGGTGCTGGGCATCGGTGCCTTTGTGCCGGGTATGCTCATTGGCAAATGGTTTGACAGTTACCGCCGGGTGAGCGTGCTCTATTACGATCTGGAAAAAGACGCGGAGGCCGCCTACGGGCGACTTGTCGGCGCGTTCGAAACTCTCACCGGCTGCGCAGGGAGATGGCATGTCGCTGCCGGCGGCAAGATAGAGGATCTGACTGCTTGGAAGCGAAATGCCGGGGCCAGCATGCTGGTCGACAAAAAGCCCACGACACTTACAAGCTCCTTGCCGAAGGTTGTACGCAGCAACGTTACTCCTCCTTCAATCCATGTGGGTCGGCAGGTGCTCTTCTTCATGCCTGACCTAGTGCTGGTGAAGGACGGAAACCGATACGGCGCAGTCGGATATGCCGATCTGCAGACCCAATTCGCCCCGAGTAATTTTATCGAGACCGGCAAAGTTCCATCTGATGCGGAGATCGTGAGCTACACCTGGGCTCACCCAAACAAAAACGGCGGGCCTGACAAGCGCTTCAAAGACAATCGGCAGATCCCTGTATGCCGCTACGAAGCGTTGCGGTTTTCTAGCCCGTCCGGACTTAACGAGCTGGTGGAATTTTCCAAGACAAACGTCAGCCAGCCCTTTTGCCAGGCTCTATCGGCACTCGCGCAATTGCATCGAAGCTCCGACCGCCAATTCATAACGCTAAATGCGCACACTAGGGAGTGATGGTTGGGGATGGGCTCAAAGCGTGAGCCCAGGTCAGCAAACGCCTTCGCACGGAATCCCGTCGCTATCTCGATCCAACTTGCTCCCCCATGAGCAGTTGGCGAGATACCAACGTGCTTCTTCGCAAGATGAAATCTGCGTGCACAAGCGGCGAGGTTGGCATGAGTAGCTCTGTGCTACTTGGCGACGGCTGACAAGCCCAAGGGGGCTTTTGGTTGGGCTCGCAGATTCGGCATGTTGTTCGCGCCAATCCCAAGGGTTGTCAAACGTCCCAATCCAGATTCCAACCTTTGCGCTTTCAGCATTAGTTTGCTGTTGCGCATAGGCGCCGTCGCTATAGCGGGGCCAGTCCAAGGCTTGGCCATGTTCGACCATCCAGGACGCGGCGCTGACACCGTCCGCGCGCCGACAATCACTGACGAAGCGACGGTACCGATCCCATGAAACAAATGTGCATTGGACAGGCTGCGAAGCCGCAAGGAAATTCGCCAATGCTTCGGCCGCCCGGCGCCCGCAGGGGTATTGATGTGCGCTAGCGTCATTGCAGTATTGGCGGCTTTCGGGTGCATCGATGCCGTTGAAGCGGACGCGCTGCCCGTGGATCTCTATCGTGTCTCCATCAATCACCGATGCTATGCCTACTATCGGCGCCCGTCTCGACCCGGCCGAGTTCGCTATATCGAGACCACGTAACTGGTCACCCGAGCCTGTAAAATAGTGGGTCGCGTAAGCAGCCAAGGCCACCACGATCACCAGGATCAGAGGCAAGCGCACATCTGGAGAGAAACGTCTGCGGACGATTGGTTCAGCGCCGCGCCTTGGTCGCGCGCGGCGACGATGAGAATAGCGATTGTTATTCAATTTCCGATCCTTTGCGAAACGCAAGCTGCATGATTTGTAACGTGCCTCTGCACCATTGGCGCTGGTTTGCCTTGTAGTTCGGCGCTTTGAACACCATGGTGCCTTCGCAGATCAGCCGAAGTCACGACTTTGTAGTTACCTTTTCCGTAAACACGACCATCTTTCCGCGCTGGAGCCTACAAGTTTTCTCGGAATGAAATTAGGAGGCCGATTCAAAAAGAAGTCGGCTTGTGCGCCAGTTGGTCGTGGCCGGCGAGGCGGATGCCAGAGCTGCCAACACCTCGTCCACACGTATGATGGCATTTTGTCCGAAAGGGAACCTCGAGATCAAGGTGGGGATGCGAAGTGTCCGGAACATTAAACAAACATCCGCAATTTTTCCACCAAGCCGCAGTGCTCACAATACTAAACGATTGAAGTGTTGGTGGCAGCCATTCGAGGTTGAAAAACCAGCATTTTATGTTGCGGACAGCCCTTGTCTAGGCTCTATGTGTCCAGCCTATCAGGGGGGTGTGAGTGTCGGAAGTTGAAAAATCGGTCTTCCAAAGCGATCTGCCTTTAAAGGAAAAGCTCGAGCGAGCCAGGATGGAATTGCTCGACCTTTCTGCTCGCAACCGACTTTTGAATGTGCCACGGTTTTCAAAGAGCGCGAAGACGATCGATATTGTCGACGAGAGGTCGTCTGAGATCTATCGATTGCTGGTGAGCGAAGGAAAGGCTTTTACCTTCCTGGCCGGCAAGCCGGATCGGCCGAAGGCAGGCCAGGTTGAAAGCAGCCCTCCAGACGAGGAAATCGACTATTCCCCCGTTGCTCTTGCTCAGCCTGAGGACGAAGGATTCGACGACAGAGGGGTATCTGCGCGACATTCTGACACCAAGCTTCAGACGAGGATGACCCCAACGGGGCTGCAGCGCCGGCTCCTTGATCTCTACCACGATGCCCGCACACTTGAGGAAGAGCAGGGCGTCAATATCCTCTTTCTGGCCCTTGGCATGCTGAAGTGGATTGACCCGAGCAACAAAGAAAACATCCGTCAGGCTCCTCTCATTTTGGTCCCGGTACGGCTGGAGCGAGGGGCCGCTGGAGAAAAGTTTCGGCTGCGAGCTCGTACGGAAGATCTTACCGCAAACCTCTCCTTGGAACTCTATCTCGACCGCATTCACAAGCTCGCCCTGCCGCGTTTTGAAGTAGGAGACGACTTCGACGTCTCGGCCTATCTCGAAGCCGTTGCCGAAGCAGTGTCGACCAAAGAGGGTTGGCAGGTTCTTGCCGATGATATGGTGCTCGGCTTCTTCTCGTTCGCTAAGTTCTTGATGTACCGTGACCTGGATCCGGATCTCTGGCCGGATGGCGCAAAGATTATCGAACAACCGAAGATCCGCTCGCTTCTTTCAGATGGTTTCGAAACACGCGAACCGCTGATGTCGGACGACATTGCGATTGATCCGCATATCGCGCCTGCCGAAATGTTGCATATCGTCGACAGTGACAGTTCTCAGACGCTGGCGATCCATGATGCAAGAAAGGGTCGCGACCTCGTTATCCAAGGTCCTCCCGGGACAGGAAAATCGCAGACGATCGCAAACATTATCGGGTCGGCCGTTGCCGATGGAAAGACCGTGTTGTTCGTTGCGGAAAAAATGGCCGCACTTGAGGTCGTAAAGCGACGGCTTGACACTGCGGGGGTGGGGGACGCCTGCCTTGAGCTCCATAGCAACAAGGCAAACAAGCGCATGATGCTGGAGGAGTTGCGGCGCACCTGGCAACTCGGATCGCCTCGCGGACAGCTTGCTTCTTCCCTTACTGAACGCCTGCTGGAGGCTAGGGATAAACTCAATGCACATGCTACAAGGATGCATGTTCCATTTGGAACGTCCGAACTCACTCCATACCAGGTTCTTGGCCAGCTAACCCGACTAAGGCAGAACGGGCAAAAGACAGTTGATATTGAACTTGAGGATGCCACCGCTTGGACGAATGACGGTGTCTCGCAACGTCGCAAACTTCTCGATGACGTGTCTCAGCGGATCAACGAGATCGGCTTGCCGATCCACCACCCATGGCGGGGAGTTGGCCTGGATGTCGTCCTACCAACGACCATTGAGAGGCTCGTCCCACGCATTGCGTCGTCGCTGGATCAAGCAAAGGCTCTGCACGCCAAACTGGCCGATATTGCTGAGCGGATCGAGGCGAAGCCTCCGCAAATCCTCAGCGACAGCGGCGAGGTAGAAGATCGCGCTGAGCTTCTCGCGTCCGCACCTGGACTTCCTGCCGAGGCGCTAGTCTCGCCGGTTTGGGATGAGCGTCCAAAGGACATTGCATCGCTTCTCTGGACAGGAACAGATTTCAACCGCAAATCCGAGGAACTGTCGGAGCAGTTGGTGGCGACGGCTATCGACACGCCAATTGAAGGTCTCGAGACAGAGCTTGCTAAGCTTCCTTCAGACTTTCCGAAAGATGGTTTCGTTCGTGCGCGCCAGCTAACCGTGTTGCTCCCGCGCTTAAGAGAAGAAGCTGAGCGGCTAAATCAAGAACTGGGGTCTACGGTTTTACCGGACACGCTTGCAGGACTCCTCAGGTTAGTGATGACCGGCGAGAGAGTTGCGGCAGCCCCCGATGCGAGCCCTGAGGCATTCGCAGCCACAGTTTGGGACTCCGGGCTGGAACAGGCTGGTGACCTTGCCGACAGCGTAGCAACGCTAGAGACTGCTAGAGCCGAGCTTCAGGGCAAAGTTGTTGATGCCGCGTGGAGTACCAACGTGGCCGCGGCGCGGCAAGCGCTCGCCGAGCACACGGGAATATTGAAAGCATTGAATGGCGACTACCGTCGTGCCACTGCACTTGTGCGGACTATTTTGGTGGCCCCTAGCGCGCCTGCGGCGGAGATAGTGGGTCTCCTCGACATTCTAATGAAGGGCCAAGCGGCCGCAGCAAAAGTGCGCGAAGGCGACGCCTTTGGCGGTTCCGCCTTCGGAGCCGATTGGCGCGGTGAGAGATCGTCTTCGGCACCACTCCAGGCCCTAGTGGAGTGGATGCGCACGCTGAGGGGACTTGGCTCGGAACCGAGAATTATAGCCGGGCGGATGGCGGAGCGCTCTGAAGCGGGCGCGCGTGCGGTCCGAGTTCGTAAGGTGATCGACATCGGTCAGCCGATTATCGAGGGGTTTTGGAACGATTTAGGCCACCTTGCGTCATCCCTGCAAGGTGACGTGGCTTCCGCCGAGCGGGCCTCGCTGCAAATGATGGAAGCGAAGGCAAGCACTGTAGCTCAAGCCGATGACGCGTCACGACAGGTTCTGACTGACGTTCCAGATCTGATCAGTGAGCGGGTGGAGATACTACGCCGACTAGGCAGACTACAAGCGCTTGATCAAGAGATCGAGGACGGGGAAAGCCTTGGCAAGTTCGCATTCGGCTCGTCGTGGCTCGGTCGAGGATCCGATTGGGCCGCTCTCGCGCAAGCCGAACTTTGGCTGAGAGAAAATGGCTCAATCCGGCATTTGGCTGCGCGGTTGCCTGAAAGAAAAGAGATCGCAAACTTGGCGCGTTCAGCGCGTGAAGCGGCCCAAGCGGCAGCGCGGGAATTGAAGGCGCTTGCAGGGGATTTGAAAGCCGATGCTCCCTCCTTGTTTGGAGTAGACGATTTTCCAGACGTCGCGATAGTCGAGGTTGTTTCTCGACTGGAGGGGTGGCTTGATCATCAGGAACAGCTCTCAAAATGGGTTGCCTATGGAGAGCGATCCGAAACAGCCCGAAAGGCTGGACTGGGACAGTTGATAGACGGCCTGGCCGACGGCCAGATTACAACAGGATCGGCGCGATCAGTCTTCGATATGGCCTACTACGAACGAATGTTTCTAGCGATGGCGACCGATGAGCCGGAGCTGGCAAGGTTCGACGGGGAATTGCATTCCAGGGCTGTACGTGACTTCGCGGATCTGGACCGACAGAGGATCAAGGCCGGTGCCATCGAAGTTGTGACGGCTCATCACCGAAAAATTCCTTCAAGAGACGGCGGAGCTGGACCAGTCGGACTGCTTCGTTCTGAGATGGCGCGCAGACGGGGCCACATGCCTATCCGGCAGTTGATGCAGAAGGCAGGGCCTGCCATCCAGGCACTCAAGCCAGTGTTCATGATGAGCCCGCTTTCGGTGGCCCAATTCCTGTCGCCCGGCAGGATGTCCTTCGATCTTCTTGTGATGGACGAGGCGTCTCAGATACAGCCTGTGGACGCGCTCGGCTCGATCGCCAGGGCCAATCAGGTGGTCGTTGTTGGCGACGAACGCCAACTGCCACCCACGACATTCTTCGCCAAGGTGACAGGCTCGCAGTCTGAAGATGACGAGGGTGAGGGCGCGCAGGTCGCCGACATCGAAAGCATCCTCGGCCTGTTCACGGCCCGCGGCTTGCCGCAGCGTATGCTCCGCTGGCACTACCGTAGCCGTCACCAATCTCTGATCGCTGTATCGAACAGCCAGTTCTACGAGAACCGGCTTTTCATCGTGCCAAGCCCCTATACCCAAGAGGCAGGCATGGGGTTGCGGTTTCATCATGTGCCAGAGGGGGTCTTCGATTCCGGTGGCACAGGAACCAATCCGGTAGAGGCGAGAGCAGTAGCCGAAGCGATCATCCGTCATGCGAAGGTGAACCCGCGAGAGACTCTAGGCGTTGCAACATTTTCGGTTAGCCAACGCCGCGCGATCCAGGATGAACTCGAAGGGCTGCGGCGACTAAATCCCGATACGGAGGAGTTCTTTCACGCGCACCCCAGCGAGCCATTCTTCGTCAAGAGCCTTGAAAATGTTCAAGGCGATGAGCGCGACGTGATCATGATCTCAGTGGGGTATGCCAAGAATGCGCAGGGGTACATGGCCATGCGTTTCGGCCCTCTTGGTGCGGAAGGCGGCGAGCGTCGGCTCAACGTCCTCATAAGCCGCGCCAAGCGCAGCTGCGAAGTATTCGCGTCCATCACAGACGAGGACATCGACCTGGAGCGTGGCAAAGGGAAAGGCATCTTCGCCTTCAAGCTCTTCTTGCACTACGCGAGAACAGGGCGAATTTCGCTTGCCCAGGCCACGGTTCGCGAAATGGATTCAATCTTTGAAGAGCAGGTAGCCAACGCGCTGATCGGAAAGGGTTACCAGGTTCATGCTCAGGTTGGCATTGCAGGCTTCTTCATCGATCTCGCGGTTGCTGATCCGGAGAGGCCAGGCCGCTATATTCTTGGCATCGAATGTGATGGCGCAGAATATCATTCATCGCGCTCGGCCCGAGATCGAGACCGGCTACGGCAGTCTGTTCTGGAAGACCATGGTTGGATAATCCATCGCATCTGGAACGCTGACTGGTTTCAGAGGCCACGCGAGCAGCTGGAGCGAACCATATTAGCAATTGAGGCTGCGAGAAAAGAGCTCGATGAGCGGGCCGAATTGGGGGTCCAGAGAAATCGTGCTGTAGCCGTGCAGGTTGTTACGGTCGACAGAGGCAACGTGACGGAAATCGGTCTCGAAAGCACAAAGGGATCCGAGATACCCAATCGAGCCTACGAAGAGGCCGAACTAAACCGACCGGGATCGTTCGAACTCCACGAGACGCCCAGCGGAATCATGGCCGGACTGGTCGAGCAGGTGGTGGCTATAGAAACACCAATCCATGTCGACGAAATAGTTTCGCGTATTCGGGGCGCGTGGGGTCTGCAGCGGGCCGGTGGCAGGATTCAGGATGCAATCGAGCGAGGGGTAGGCCTAGCGCAGAGAGGTGGTGCAGTAGCCCGTCGAGGCAGCTTCTGCTTCAAGCCAGGTGCTCCTGTTCGTCTCAGGGATCGCAGCGGCGTCGTGTCCGCTGGATTGCGCAAGCCCGAAATGATTGCGCAGGACGAAGTCGCCCAAGGCGCCATGGAAGTCGTGAAATCCAACCTCGGTGCGACGGAGGAAGAAATCGCAATAACCGTTGCGAGAATGCTGGGCTTCAAAGCCACAAGTGCACAATTGCGGCAGTTGATTTCAGCTGGGGTCGCCGATTTGATTGCCAAGGGCTTGCTGCGGCCCCAAGACGGTTTGTTGGTGGCCGGCGAGTCCGCGAGCGAGGCATTAGCTGAAGTGTGACCGGGCATTGTAGAGCCCTCGTTGCAATCTCTGTTGAAGCTCGGAACACCTCTTTTGCTGGCGGAGGCCGAATGGCATTTCGATTCGTACACACGGCCGATATTCATCTCGACTCGCCGCTGCGTTCGCTCGCGATGCGTAATCCCGATCTTGCCGGGCTCGTGGGCGACGCCAGCCGCCAGGCATTCGTTTCGATAGTGGATCTCTGCCTAGAGGAACGCGTGGATGCGTTGGTAATAGCCGGCGACCTATACGATGGTGATCAAACCTCGATGAAGACGGCGCGGTTCCTGGCAGCGCAGATGACACGCCTGCACCAGGCCGGCATCAGGGTTTTCAAGATCCGCGGCAATCATGACGCCCTGTCGCGGATTTCCAAACAGCTGGTGTTTCCTGACACCGTGACCATTTTTGGCGGTCGTGCTCAGTCGGTATTGCAGACAGCCGGCGGTGTGGACGTCGTTTTCCATGGTTTGAGCTTTGCGAACCCTAAGGCGCCGGACAGCCTGCTGCCCAAATATCCGGCTGCTCGCGAAGGAGCCGTCAATATTGGCATCATGCATACCAGTCTGGCCGGATCGCCCGGTCACGACGTTTACGCGCCCTGCAGCATCGCTGACCTGCACGCCCACGGTTTCGACTATTGGGGGCTTGGCCACATTCATCTTCGCCAAGTCGATTCCGGCGCAAGCACGGTGGTGATGCCGGGAATACCGCAGGGGAGGGATATCAACGAGGCCGGCGAGAAATCAGTCACCCTTGTGACGGTGCGAGACGACCGTTCGGTGCAGATCGAGGAAAGGCTGACCAGCGTTGCGCAGTTCGAAAGGGTCAGCGTCGACCTTACGGGAGCAGTGGAGTGGTCCGAGGCCGTCGCGCGTGTTCGAAACGCACTCGAAGAGATGCGGGCCGCCGTCCGGTCGCGTCATGCTGTGGCCCGCGTTGGCCTAACAGGAACATCACCATTGTTATGGGCGCTGATCCGCGACAGAGATCTCCTTCTTGCCGAAGCCGAACAGGCTGCGGAACAGCTAGGCCATACGTGGGTGGAGAAGCTCGAGCTTGACCTCGCGCCACCTCGGGCGGAGACGGCCGAGGATATTGCTGATCCGATTTTCGAACTCGAGCAATCCATGCGCGCCGATGCCACCTCGGATGCCTTCCGCGCCGAGGCGAGGGCGTTCGTCCAAAGGATGGTCGCCGACCTTCCGGCCGACGGACGGGATTTTGCTGGGAAGGACGAAGCCGGGCTGGAACGGTTCCTCGATCAGGTGCTTTCCAAGGGCGCAGACTTGGTGACTTCCCGCCTTAAGTCCGGTGGAGCGTCATGAGGCTGCAGCGCCTTGACCTCATTCGCTATGGAAAGTTCACCGATGGTACGATCGACTTCGGACCCAAACCGGAATCTGGACCTGATCTGCATATCGTGTTTGGCCTGAATGAGGCCGGCAAATCGACAGCGCTTTCCGCCTATCTAGATTTGCTGTTCGGCATCGAGGAACGGAGCCGCTACAACTTCCTGCATGAGTACAGCGCCATGCGCATCGGTGGGGTTCTGGAACTGGCCGGCTCCGAGCACACGTTCACGCGTACGAAACAGCGTACTAATTCGCTATTGAACGCGACGGGCCAATCGATGAGCGAGGTGGCGATCACGGCGCATCTCGCCGGACTGTCGCGTGACGCTTACACGACTATGTTTTCACTCGATGACGAGACGCTGGAAGCCGGCGGAAAATCGATCCTGGAATCGCGGGGCGACCTCGGCAAGCTCCTCTTCACGGCCAGCGCCGGTCTTGGGAACGCAAGCGATACGTTGAACGCCCTCGAGGCCGAAGCAGACGCGCTGTATCGGAAGCAGGCGCATGGCACCGAACTGGCGCTGCTGAAGAAGCGCCTTGTTGACGTGAAGTCGCGCAAGGATGCGATCGACACACTTGCATCGACCTATGAGGGGCTGGAGGCCGAACGTCTCGATGCATCGCAGCAGTACGGCCGAACCATCAGCGATCGGGCGGTGCTGGTGGCCAGGCTGGATACCATTGCTCGTCACGTACGTGCTGCGCCGATGCTGGCGGATATGCGCCGCAAGATTGCCCGGCTGGATCAGCTGCCGGACATCACCTCCCCAGCCCGGACATGGACGGGAAGTGTCACCGAACTAATCGATGACGATGCCAGCCTCAGAACGCGACTGTCCGCAAACATCGATGAGGTCGAGCGGCTGTCGGCAAAAGTCACTGCGGTCGACGAGGACGAACGGATCCTGTCGATTTCCGAACGCATTCGCAGCCTGGCGGAGGGCAAGGTGCGCCATACCGCGGCTGGCTTTGACTTGCCCACTCGCAGGATGGGGCTGCAAATCCTCAACAACACCGTGGCAAGCTGCCTTGCCGCCTTGGGCCGGTCTTCCGAGCCGGATCCTGCCGCACTGCTTCTGCCTGCCGTCACAGTTGGCGTCGTTCGCGCTATGGTCGAGCAGAGGTCCGGTATTGCTACGGGCGCGCGCGCCGCCCGCGACGAGGCGGCGGCAGCACTCGATGCGTTGCAGGTGGCAAGGCAGCGGGTCGGCGAGGAAAGGGCGGTGCCCGAACCCGCCAGGGCAAGGCTGGGCTCGGCTTTGTCGAAAGCGCGAGCAAGCGGACACAAGGCAGAGATCAAGACGGCTCGCGAGGCGGGAGATGCGGGAACAATCCGATGGAAGGCATCGCTGGCTCGCTTGCGTCCATGGAACGGAGATGCCCTCGCTCTCGTCAACGTTGCGGTTCCGAGCGCCGGGCAGATTGCCGCCTGGAAGACAGTAGCGTCAGTACTGGCAAGGAACACCGCGGTACTTGCCGAACGCCTCGCCGAATACGAGGGCCACCATGCAATGCTCGCCGCACGATTGGATGCCCTTCGAGCCTCGGTCGACGTTGTCGACGATGAAGCGGCTGCCGCCATCCGCCGTCTCCGCGATGATGCGTGGGCAACGCACCGCGCAGTGTTGACTGGTGACACCGCTGACGATTTCGCCGTGGCACTGACGCGCGATGACGTTGCCAGCGCAGGCCGGCTGGCCGGCGCGGCGGATCTGGCCGAGATCCGGGCAATGACGCGTGCCCTGGCCGAGGCCACGGCCAACCTGTCACGAAACGGCATCCAAAGCCAACAGCTCGTCAAGGATGCGGATACCCAATTGTTGGAAATCCGTGTGGCCGCCAGCGACCTCCTCGGAGAAGCCCTGGAACCTTCGTCTGAGCGCCTGATCGAAAGGATCGAGGATCAGATCGAGGCGCGCAGCGATGCGCTCGCTGCCTGGGAGCAGATCGAACTTGCTCGCTTGAAAGCCGAGCGAGCCGCTGACGCAGGCGAGCAGATACACTTGGAAATGAGAGCGGCGCTGGAAAGTGTCGGCATAGTATCAGAGCCCGGCGACACCCTCGAAGCAATCATGGCCATCGCGGAGCTGTTTCTGGACCGGCAGCGCAAGGTGGACGCCGAGTATGCCGAGGCGCTCAGGATGGTGAGTTCCAAAGAAGAGGATCTAGCTGCCCGACGGGTTGCGGTAGGGGTGGCGGAGCGTCGCGAGGAGGAATGGCTGGCCGGCATTACCGAAGCGCTCAAGGGAACGTGGCTCGAAAGCGGTCTGTCCGCGTCAGGCGTTGGCGCTGTGCTCGATCAATTGGCCGAACTGTCAAGAAGCCTGCAGGAACGGGAGGATCTGCAGCTGCGTATCGACAAGATGGAGGCCGACAGGGCCAATTTTCTGGTCGAGGTCATCGCCGTTGCGGTCGAAGCCGACGAGCCGACGAAGGATGGCGAGCCGGAGCAGTTGGCCACCCGCCTTGCCGAGCGCCTGGAGCGTGCCGAGCGGACACGTGAAACGAAGGCAAGCCTCGGCAACGAGCTGAAGCGCCTCAAGGAGGCGCGCGAAATCCTCGACACCGAGATTTCGGCACACGAACGCCGCAAGAATGAAGTGCTGGGCGTCTTTGGCGTCGCCACTCTGTCCGAGGTAGTCGAACGCGACGAGCTGCTGCGTGAGCGCGATGGCTTGCGCACTACCGTCGCCGAACTTGAGGAGCGGATAGTGGCGGAACTCGCAGTCGATGGATTCGACCAGGCACGCTCGATCCTGGACGCGATCGATTTCGACAGCCTCGCGGTCGAGAAGGCTGAGGGCGAGCAGCGGCTTCGCCAGTTCGATGAAATCATCCAGCAACAGCTGATCCGACAGACCCGCGCGGCAGACAAGTTGGACGCCATCGGCGGTGACAGCGCGGTTGCCCGCCTGGATGCCGAACGGCGCACAACCCTGTTGGAAATCGAGGAGAAGGCCGTTCGCTACATTGAGCTGAAGCTTGGTATCATGTCGGCTGGAAATGCTTTGCGGATCTACCGTGAGAACCACCGTTCGGGGATGATGGCGCGTGCATCAGACGCATTCAAGCTAATGACCCGTGGGCAGTATTCAGGCCTTACAACCCAGCCCGTCAAAGGCGAGGAGGTTCTCATCGCGGTGCAGCGCGACGGGCAATCCAAGCTCGCTGAAGCGCTTTCGAAGGGCGCGCGCTTTCAGCTCTACCTAGCACTGAGGCTCGCCGGTTATTACGAGTTCGCCCAATTCCGGCCCTCGGTTCCCTTCATCGCCGACGACATCATGGAAACCTTTGACCATATTCGCTCGGAGGAAGTTTTTAGATTGTTTGGGGAGATGGCGAACACAGGTCAGGTCATCTATCTCACGCACCACAAGCACCTATGTGAAATCGCCAAGGCTGTTGTGCCACAATCTACCATTCACCAGCTGGATTAGGCCCGATTAGAATTCGCGTCAAAACGGTTCAACTAACCAACTCGTCTGACATAGGAACCTTCGATCGAATCCGTCATGACGTCCCATAGAGGCTGAGAAATGCCTATTTTGTTCTGCAATGTTGCGTGGATGAACGACTACGCCGGGCGGAGCGCGGATGCCCGCCTCTCGGTGGCGGGGCATTTCGAGTAAGCAGGGTTATTGCGCCGAAGAATGCAACTTTGTTGCAGCCAACGACGGGTACGTTTACGTCGCTTCGAGACGATTAAGGGCGAATTGGATCGGCAGGTGCGCCCACAATATGGGTTCAGTTCAAGGGGCGTAACCCGCCCAGCACTACAAGGATAAGATCAGGTCGTTCAGGGCTAGGACGCTCGCCGAAAATGCATTCGTGCTGCCCCGGAGGGATAGGCACCGCGTCAAAGGGTGGAGTGGCCAGGCAAGCTGATGGTATGCGAACGATACGACAGATCGATCCGCCAGAGCATTCGTCAAGAGAGTAAAGGCATTATCGAAGGCGAGCCAGTCGCTCCCGTCGGGGCATCGCCCGCAAGCGGAGGATCGCGCCGCGCCGTGCATGCGATTGGACCTCTCGTCCCGCTGCGCTGCTGAGATCTCTCCTGTCAGGCGGTCTAGGTTCCGCGCTTCGGGCCGAGCAGGAAAACTATGAGGGCAGCGACGAACGTGGCAACAGCACTGTAGGCAATGGCGCTGGCGATCCCCGCATTCTCCACCAATAGCCCGCCGAAAATCGCGCCGGCTGCGATTGCCACTTGGAATGCTACGACCATCAGCACACCGGCGCTTTCGGCCTGCTCGGGAACGGCCCGCCGCACCATCCACGTCTGTAATCCCACCGGCACCGCGCCGAAGGCAAAGCCCCACGCGCCAACCGCAATCCCCGAGGCGAAGGCCGATGCTCCCGCCGTCAGTAGCGAAACAGCCGCTATCCCTATGAGCAGCGGTGCAAGGGCCGCGACTGCCTTGAGACTGTACTCGGCCAGAAGCCCGCCGGCCAAATTGCCGAAGAATCCGCCGATGCCAAAAGCAAGCAACACAAGCGAGATCGTCTCGACGTCAAGCGCGGGAATCTTTTCGAGGAAGGCGCGGATATAGGTGATTCCGGCGAAGTGGCCGGAAGCCACCAGCAGGATGACAAAAAGCGCAACCTTGACCATCGGAATCTTTGCCACATCCAGCAGGCTGCGGACGCTAGTCACTCCAATCGGAGGCAGTCTCGGAATGGTTATGAGCTGCACGAGCAGTGTAGCGACGCCGCCGGCTGCGGCGAGCATGAAGGCGCTTCGCCATCCCCAGATATCGCCGACATAAGCGCCGATTGGAGCTGCGCAGACGGTAGCTACGGAAACGCCGGTGAGGATGGTCGACATAGCGCGAGGCAGGAGGTGGCTTGGAACGAGCCGCATCGCCAGTGCTGCCGACATCGACCAGAAGCCTCCGAGCGCTATGCCGAGCACGACGCGTGCAGTCAGGAGAACCGCCAGCGACCACGCGCCGGCCGCCAGAACGTCCGACAGGATCAGCAGGACCGTCATGGTCCACATGACGGTCCTGCGGTCCAGGCGCTTTGTGATGATGGCCACCGTCGGCGCCGAGATCGCCCCGACGATAGCTGTCGCCGTCATCGCCTGTCCAGCCGCTCCCTCGCTGATACCGAGATCATGCGCGAGGGGCGTGAGCAGGCTGACAGGCAGAAACTCTGCCGTGACCAGCCCGAAGGTGCCCAAGGAAAGCGAAATGACGGCACCCCATGCCGGGCCAGACGGTGGGACTGGCTTTTCTGGGTCGTGCAGAACAGCGTTCATAACGCCTGCTGCGGATCGGGTCATGAACGAAGTCTCCACTTTGATGCAATGCAACGTGATGTTGGCTGCCTTGACCCAAATCTAAAAACACAAGCGCATTTCCCGGCGGCGTTGTACGGAGGAGGGGATGTTCATTGCTTCGCGATACTTTGTGACGGTGCGGCGCGCAACATCAATGCCGGTTTCCTTCAGCCGGACAGCGATGTCCTCGTCGGAAAGCACGTCGCCGGGAGATTCTGCGGCAATGATCGTTTTGATCCGATGCCGGACAGCTTCGGCGGAGTGCGCATCGCCGCCTTGGCAGGACGCGATCGCGACGGTGAAAAAATACTTCAGTTCAAAAACTCCGCGCGGGGTAAGCATGTACTTGTTCGAGGTCACCCGGCTTACCGTCGACTCGTGCACGCCGATCGCTTCAGCGACGGTTCTAAGATTGAGAGGCCGCAGGTGGGCGACGCCATGTTCCAAAAAGGCATCCTGCTGACGCACGATTTCAGCCGCAACCTTAACAATCGTCTTGGCGCGCTGATCGAGGCTGCGGATTAGCCAGTTCGCGTTTTGCAAGCATTCTTCGAGAAATGCTTGATCTTTCGAATTTTGGGCAGTCTGACGCGTGACTTCGGCATAGTAGGTTTGGTTGATCAGCAGCTTCGGCAGCGTGGCGGGATCAAGTTCGATCTGCCACCCGCCTTGCGGCGAGGGTGTGACCCAGACGTCGGGTATGATTGATTCAGAGGCACCGGATTCGAATCTGTTCCCAGGCTTTGGATCGAGCGCACGAACCTCATGCATCATGTCGAGAAGGTCTTCTTCATCGACGCCGCAATGCTGCTTCAGCGCCTCAAAATCGCGTCGCGCAAGCATTTCAAGATGGGCAACCAAAGCTGCCATTGCCGGGTCGAGCCGGTTTCGCTGGCGCAACTGAATCTCGAGGCATTCTCTGAGACTTCGCGCAAAAACTCCCGGTGGATCAAATTGTTGCAAGGTTCCGAGAACCCGTTCCACAACAGCCTCATGGACATTTAGGCTCTCGGCCAGCTCCAAAAGGTTTGCCCGAAGATAGCCAGTGTCTTCCAGATCGGCGGCAAGCTGGCCAGCGATCAGCCGCTCCTGTGGTGTGAACGCAGTGAGGGCGATCTGACGAGCGACATGGTCGTGCAATGTTTCGGCGAGTGTGGCAAACTCGTCGAGGGAAGGGCCATTGCCCGGCGGGTTGTTGGTCGTGTTGCGAAGTGATTTCCATTGCCCGAGCCGTTCAGGCGACCCTGCCCCGGTCGGACCTTCAACGGCGTTTGCCCCAAAGCCGACAGGCTGATCCGCTCCCGAAATCGAAGCATCGTCAAAAGGCCCGCCATCGTTTGACGCAGATTCCAAGAGCGGGTTCTTCTCGATTTCCCCCTCCACGAACTGATGCAGTTCGGTATGCGCCAGTTGCAGCAAGCGAATCGACTCAATGAGTTGAGGCGATGCGACGATGGATTGCTTCTGGCGCTGAAACAGGCTTGCTGAAGATTGCATGGTGTGTGCGATAATCCCGTCGAGGAGCCTCTTGGGGCCTGCAATGGCGCCAGTGAGACGTTTTCTAGGTCATTCGGCGGCTTTCATCGTTTCGAGAACGTTTTGCGGGGATGAGACGCCATACGGGTCGGCCTCGCAGTTGTCGGAGAAACCTTCCTCCTCGAACCAGTGCTCCACCACGCCATTGTTGATCAGGGCGGCGTAGCGCCATGAGCGCATCCCGAATCCGAGATTGTCCTTGGCAACCAGCATGCCCATCTTGCGTGTGAACTCGCCTGAGCCATCGGGGATGAGCTGGACCTGCTTCAGGCCCAAGGACTTCCCCCACGCATTCATGACAAAGGCATCGTTGACTGAGAGGCAGTAAATCGCGTCAATTCCCTGCTTCGCAAACTCATCATAGAGCTCTTCGAACTTGGGCAATTGGTAGGTCGAGCAGGTCGGGGTGAAGGCGCCAGGCAGCGAGAACAGGATGACCCGCCTGCCGGCAAAGTAGTCGTCAGATGTTTTTTCTTGCCAGCGATATGGATTTGGCCCCTGGACTGACTTATCGTGAACACGCGTGAGAAAGGTGACGAAGGGAACTTTGTTTCGAACTGTCATCAAGTTGCTCCTGAAGAAGACTGCGCTGAATTCTGGCAGAGGCTGGCGCAATACCGGGCAAAGGCTCGTATCCCCGGCACGGATGAGGGCCTCGCGGCTCGCAACCTCCTTTTTTTCCCTCCCGACGTATGGGAACGTCTTGGCGGTTGGTCTTGGCCACCCGAACGCAATCGGTCTGAGCGAGCTGGACACCGTCGAGCCGGTTGCTTTCCACGGCTATGGCGCCGGAAGCGGGATCGGTCACTAGCGATAGTGCGTTTGGAAAAGGGATAGCGGCCGGAAGGAGCCAATATCGCAAAGCATGTGGGGGCCTGAAATGTCACTTCACGCAACAGACCCGCTTCACTGGATTCCGCGTCACTGGACTGGTTCAGCATGTTGTCGATATGTGGCAGTGACCCGCCGGCTTTGGCTTGGGTGACGACCCTTTGACAAGGCTTTTCGGCACTCACATGCTGAACAGAACCGGCAAACCGCATTTGCGCGCGCTGCCCGTGTTGGCGTGCCGGCATCGGACCAGCCATGCGCAAAGCGGCCATCCAGAACGGACTTCCGGAGGAGACGATGCCCCGATGTTCAGCTGCAAGGGGCACCGTCTCCTCAGGCCACGGTCTAGAGCTTCGCGTATCGGGCATGGCACAAGTCGCTTTCATCGTGATTTGATGGTGCTCTAACCAGGAGCAGCAAGCGGCGTGCCATTTGGAATAGAGGTGCCGTTGGACCGCCCCTCCTTCTCGGAGGCCGTGTCTTGGAAGATCGGGCGCGCGCTATAACCGCCTCGTCACACAGGCAACAACGATGCTGTGTGGTGCGGATATTCGGCGCTTCGGCCCCGGCTGGGCAAAGAAGACCGAAGCCGAGCCGATGCACTACCTGAGGCTGGCGGGCACTCCAGTCATTGCGTAGCGTGTGCCGCTAGCATTCATGGGTGCGCAGGCACCGCGAACACGCGCCTTTCGCGGCAACATGAGCGCGCGCTCTTGGGCAAGCGCCTTGGCCCCGTGAGGATCGAATTCCCCAATCGTGTCTGTTTGCCGCCCTCTTATGTTCGAAACTGGACCAGAATGTCGCAAGTCCGACCTAAAGGTCGCCGAGGCGTTCTGTCCGACACTGTTCGGTCGCCTTTGTTGGCCCGCGACACCGGCCTATTTCGCCTAGCTCTTCTCTGGCCTCAGGCTAAGCCCCTAAAAGCATCACAGATTTTTTTCTTCGATCGGCCAAATTGGCACGAGTTTTGAAGCCTCTTCGTTGCGGGCCGGGAGCCGCCGACCGACTTTCATTTCGTGGATGGCACGAATGGAACGAAGAAAGAAAAGCAAAATGTCAAATCCGCGTCGGATAGCGTCTATGGGCATGGTGTGCTCGGCGAAACCGCCCTTACCCAACAGCTCGCCGCCCTTGTCGACCCTTGCGCAGGAAAGCTTGGCCAGCGGCGGCTCAAATGCCCACCGCGCCGACTTTGTCCTGACCTCGAAGGTGCAAGATAACGTTCCGCATCTCGCCGCGCGATGTGCCTAGACAGTTACGCGTTAGCCGTTCTTGATAATCTGTCTGCCTTCGGAGGACGTCATCTATATGCCGTCTTAGGTCTTCGCTGCCGCAGCGCCCGCCGGTCACCTTCCGCCCTCGCTATTGAGTGAAGTGCCACCATGTCCGAACAACCCTTGCCGACGCTGCCGATGTGGCGCCTCGATCACATTGAGCCATCGCCCGAGATGTTGGCGCTACGCACCAATGGTCCGATCCACCACGTGCGCTTCCCGTCCGGGCACGAAGGCTGGTGGGTCACAGGCTATGACGAGGCCAAGGCGGTGTTGACCGATGCGGCGTTCCGGCCCGCGGGAATGCCGCCGGCGGCATTCACCCCGGATTCGGTGATTCTCGGTTCGCCAGGATGGCTGGTCTCGCACGAGGGGGGCGAGCATACGCGGCTACGCACGATCGTGGCGCCGGCCTTCAGCAACGGCAGGGTGAAGCAGCTCGCGCAGCAGGTGGAGGCGATCGCCGCGCAGTTGTTCGAGACGCTGGCGGCCCAGCCCCAGCCCGCCGATCTGCGGCGCCACCTCTCCTTTCCGCTCCCTGCGATGGTCATTGGCGCGCTGATGGGCGTGCTCTACGAGGATCACGCCTTTTTTGCAGGGCTGTCCGACGAGGTGATGACGCACCAGCATGAAAGCGGCCCGCGAAGGGCGTCGCGCTTGGCCTGGGAAGAACTCCGCGCCTACATTCGCGGCAAGATGCGGGACAAGCGCCAGGATCCGGGCGACAACGTGCTGACGGATCTGCTCGCGGCGGTCGACCAGGGCAAGGCGACCGAGGAAGAGGCGATCGGCCTGGCGGCAGGCATGCTGGTGGCGGGGCACGAGAGCACCGTGGCACAGATCGAATTTGGCCTGCTGGCCATGTTCCGCCATCCGCAACAGCGCGAACGCCTGGTGGGCGATCCATCCCTGGTGGACAAGGCCGTGGAGGAAATCCTGCGCATGTACCCGCCGGGCGCCGGCTGGGACGGCATCATGCGCTATCCGAGGACCGACGTGACCATCGCGGGCGTGCATGTTCCCGCAGAGAGCAAGGTGCTGGTCGGCCTGCCGGCGACGTCGTTCGATCCGCGCCATTTCGACGACCCGGAAATCTTCGACATCGGACGTGACGAAAACCCGCACCTGGCGTTCTCCTACGGGCCGCACAGCTGCATCGGCTTGGCGCTGGCCAGGCTGGAACTAAAAGCGGTGTTCGGTTCGATCTTCCAGTGCTTTCCCGCGCTGCGCCTGGCGGTGGCGCCCGAAGAACTGGAGTTGCGCAAGGAGATCATCACTGGCGGGTTCGTGGAGTTCCCGGTGCTCTGGTGATGCGCGGACGCCACGAGGAATCGCGATGTCCTCGAATTGCCGGCGCCCCTGCCGCGCGCCGATCAGATCAGCCAACCAACAGGTGACCAAGATGGACGTGCAAGAAACCACGGCAGCATGCCGGGACGCCTTCGCCGAACTCGCGTCGCCAGCGTGCATTCAGGACCCGTACCCATTCATGCGGTGGTTGCGCGAGCACGATCCGGTACATCGCGCGGCGTCGGGCCTCTTTCTGTTGAGCCGCCACGCCGACATCTACTGGGCGCTCAAGGCCACGGGCGATGCTTTTCGGGGGCCGGCGCCAGGCGAACTGGCGCGCTATTTCCCGCGTGCGGCGACCAGCCTGTCGCTAAGTCTGCTGGCGTCCACTTTGGCGATGAAGGAACCTCCAACGCATACGCGTCTGCGCCGGATGATCTCGCGCGATTTCACGATCGGCCAGATCGACAAGCTGAGGCCGGCCATCGCTCGCATTGTCGCAGCGCGCCTGGACGGCATGGCGCCCGCACTGGAGCGCGGGGAGGCAGTGGACCTGCATCAGGAATTCGCGCTGGCCTTGCCCATGCTGGTTTTCGGCGAACTGTTCGGCATGCCCCCGGACGACATTCTCGGGCTCGTCACCGGCATCAGCGCCATTCTGGAAGGCCTGAGCCCGCACGCCAGCGATCCCCAGCTCGCCGCGGCGGACTCGGCCAGCGCCAGGGTTCAGGCCTACTTCGGCGACCTCATACAGCGCAAGCGCTCCGATTCCAGCCACGACATCGTGTCAATGCTGGTCGGCGCACACGACGGCGATGCCGAGATGCTGTCGGATAAGGAATTGATCAGCATGCTCTGGGGCATGTTGCTGGGCGGCTTCGCCACCACTGCCGCGGCCATCGGCCATGCTGTCCTGGCGATGCTGGCGTATCCCGAACAGCGGCACTGGCTGAAAGGAGATGCCATGGGGGTAAAGGCATTCGTCGAAGAAGCCCTGCGCTTCGACGCGCCCGCCATGTTCAGCTCCATTCCGCGTATCGCCCAGCGCGACATCGAACTGGGCGGCGTGGTGATCCCGAAGAACGCGGACGTGCGCGTTTTGATCGCGGCCGGCAATCGCGACCCGGACGCCTTCGCCGATCCGGACCGCTTCGATCCCGTGCGGTTCTACGGCACCAGTCCTGGCATTTCGATCGACGGGAAGATCATGCTGGCCTTCGGCCACGGCATCCACTTCTGCCTTGGTGCGCAACTGGCCCGGGTGCAGTTGGCCGAGAGCCTGCCGCGGATCCAGGCGCGCTTCCCCACGCTGGCATTGGCCGAGCAGCCGACCCGGGAGCCCTCCGCGTTCCTTAGGACGTTCCGCGCGCTGCCGGTGCGGCTGCATCGGCAGGAGGGCTGAGATGCGCGTCGTGGTCGATCAGGATGTGTGCGGAACTACCGGGCAGTGCGTACTGACGCTGCCGGGCACCTTTCGCCAGCGCGAACCGGACGGCGTGGCCGAAGTGTGCGTGGCGACGGTCCCGCAGGCGCTGCACGCTGCCGTGCGGCTTGCGGCCAACCAGTGCCCGGTCGCCGCCATTCGGGTGATTGAAAGCGACGCTGGCCATGACGAGCGCGCCAGCGCCGACCCTGCGCCTTCTCCGGCGCAGGCCGAGCGCGGCATGCCGCGAAAGAACAATGCAATTCAGGAGGCACGATGGGACGGTTTGAAGGCAAGGTGGCCGTGGTGACCGGCGCCGGCGCCGGCATCGGCAAGGCATGCGCTCTCGCCATCGCGCGCGGGGGCGGCAGAGTGGTGGTGGCCGACATTGATGGCTCGGCGGCCATCGCCTGCACCGCGCAGATCGCGGCCGATGCAGGCCACGCGCTGCCCATAGCCATGGATATCGCCGATGACCAGGCGGTGGCAGCGCTGTTCGAGGCGGCGGAGCGGCACTTCGGGGGGGTCGACCTGCTGGTGAACAATGCGAGCGCCATGCATCTGACCCCGCGCGACCGCGCGATCCTCGACCTGGACCTGGCAGTCTGGGACCAGACCATGGCGACCAATCTGCGCGGCACGCTGCTCTGCTGCCGGCAGGCCATCCCACGAATGATCGCCCGCGGCGGTGGCGCGATCGTCAACATGTCATCGTGCCAAGGGCTCAGCGGTGACACGGCGCAGACGTCCTACGGCGCGTCGAAGGCGGCGATGAACATGCTCTCGGCTTCGCTCGCCACCCAGTACGGTCATGCGCAGATCCGCTGCAACGCGGTTGCGCCGGGTCTTATCATGACCGAGCGTCTCCTCGCCAAGCTGGACGAGTGCATGCAACGGCATCTGCGCCGGCACCAGCTCCTGCCGCGCGTCGGCCGCCCCGAGGACGTGGCCGCACTCGTGGCGTTCCTGCTCTCCGCCGATGCTGCGTTCATCACCGGCCAGGTCGTGTGCATCGATGGCGGCATGCTGGCGCATGTGCCGACATACGCCGACGGCGGCAACAGCTGCGCCGCGCGCCCTGTCGGCGACACCGAATCGGCGGCGGCGGCGCGCTGCTGATGGACATGCTGCTCAACCCGCTCAACCGTCGGCACCGGCTGCGGTGCGACATCCCGGTCATGCCTGGCGCTTTCCCCCTGGTCGGGCATCTTCCCGCCATTGTCTGCGACCTGCCGCGCCTGCTGCAGCGAGCAGAACGGACCCTGGGCAGCCACTTCTGGCTGGATTTCGGCCCTGCCGGACATCTGATGACCTGTGTGGATCCGGACGCTTTCTCACTGCTCAAGCACAAGGACGTGTCCTCGGCGCTGATCGAAGAGATCGCGCCCGAATTGCTTGGCGGAACGTTGGTTGCCCTGGACGGCGGCGCGCACCGGCAGGCGCGCGATGCCATCAAGGCAGCGTTCTTGCCCAAGGGGCTGAGCCAGGCCGGGATCGGCGACCTGTTCGCGCCGGTCATCCAGGCGCGGGTGCAGGCGTGGCGCGCCCGCGGCGAGGTAACGATCCTGCGCGAGACCGGCGACCTGATGCTGAAGCTCATCTTCAGCCTCATGGGAATCCCCGCGCAGGACCTGCCGGGATGGCATCGCAAGTACCGGCAATTGCTGCAGTTGATCATCGCGCCACCGGTTGACCTGCCCGGATTGCCTTTGCGGCGCGGCCGCTCCGCCCGCGACTGGATCGACGCGCAGTTGCGCCGGTTCGTCCGCGATGCACGCGCGCATGCCGCGCGCACCGGGTTCATCAACGACATGGTGAGCGCTTTTGACAGCAGCGACGGTCCGCTCTCCGATGACGTCCTGGTCGCGAATATTCGCTTGCTGCTGCTTGCCGGTCACGACACCACTGCCTCGACGATGGCCTGGATCGTGATCGAGCTGGCGCGGCAGCCTGTGCTGTGGGACGCCCTGGTCGAGGAGGCGCAACGCGTGGGCGCGGTGCCGACCCGGCACGCGGACCTGGCGCAGTGTCCGGTCGCCGAGGCGCTGTTCCGCGAGACACTGCGCCTGCATCCGGCGACCACGCTCCTGCCGCGTCGCGCGCTGCAGGAATTGCAACTCGGCCAACGGCGCATTCCCGCGGGCACCCACCTATGCATCCCGCTGCTGCATTTCTCGACCTCGGCGCTGCTGCACGAGGCGCCTGATCAGTTCCGCCTGGCGCGGTGGCTGCTACGCACAGAACCGATCCGGCCCGTGGACATGCTGCAGTTCGGTACCGGCCCACACGTCTGCATCGGCTACCACCTGGTATGGCTGGAAATGGTGCAGTTCTGCATCGCCTTGGCGCTGATCATGCACAAGGCCGGGGTGCGGCCGCAGTTGCTGAGCGACGTCGAAAAAGGCCGGCGCTATTACCCGACCGCACATCCGTCCATGGCAATCCGCATAGGCTTCTCATGAGCTGCCGTCGCACGCCCTGTGTGGCAAGGCAGCGGCGCCGGCGGGGCGCGGCATTGCTGCACTCAGCGCACGCACTCGTGTGACGACTTGCGCTCGCCGTGGCCGTCTCAGCTACAAGGACATGAACAACATGCAAACCGGTTCCACAATACACGATGACCGAACTGGCGTTTCCGCATTCGGCGGGTTGGGCGCGCAGGCGCGTGGCGCATCCGGCGGGCTGCTCCCGGAGATCTGGATGCAGGACGGCGCAAAGCGGGTCGAACAGGCGCTGGCGCGTCTGCTCTGCGCCGAAGACGACGGTAAGACAGAGCTGATGGCAGCCATGCGCTACGCCACCTTGCATGGCGGGAAGCGCACCAGAGCCTTGCTCTGTCTGGCTGCCGGCGCACTGGCGGGCACGCCGGCGCACATGCTCGACGACGTCGGCGCCGCCATCGAGATGATGCACGCCTGTACCCTGGTCCACGACGACCTGCCCGCGATGGACGACGACGTGCTTCGCCGCGGCCTTCCGACCGTGCACGTAAAGTTCGGCGAAGCCACTGCGATCCTGGTCGGCGATGCGCTGCAGGCCCACGCCTTCCTGACCCTGGCGAGCCTGGATGCGCCGGGCGACAATCGTATAGCGCTCGTGCGCGAACTGGCGCATGCGGTGTCCGCCGAGGGTGCCGCAGGCGGGCAGGCCATGGATCTGTCGCTGGTCGGAAAGCACGCCGGGCTGGACAAGATCCTGGCGATGCACCGGATGAAAACCGGAGCGCTAGTGCGCGCGTCGGTTCGCATGGGCGCGCTATACTCCATCGCGGAGGATGCCGCGCACACTACGCTGTACAGTGCGCTCGATCGCTACACCGCCTGTTATGGCCTGGCGTTGCAGGTGGCCGACGACATTCTCGACGCGACGGCGAATACCGCGACTCTTGGCAAGACCCCCGGCAAGGACGCGGCCGCGCAGAAGCCGACCTGCGCGTCGATCATGGGGTTGCAGGCAGCGCGCCAGTTCGCGCTGTTTTTGTTGCACGACGCCGGGGAGGCCATCGCCCCTCTGGGGGCGCGTGCGGAAGGGTTGGCGCAGATGCTGCAGCGGGCCAACGTCTATCTGTCCGCGCCATACGCATGAGCGCGCCCATCCATAAGGACTTGCCGCTGTGCTGCTGCGATCGGCCGGCGGGCGGGCGCTGCATGCTGCACTGTGTCCGTGTCGGCGGCGACGTGCGCGGCGTCTGCCCGTTTCTGTTCTCATAGCCCTCTGCAGAAGGAAAATCCCGCGTGAACGCGCTGTCCGAACAGATCCTTTCCGAATTGCGCCACCTGCTGAGCGAGATGAGCGACGGCGGCAGCGTCGGTCCGTCCGTATACGACACGGCGCGAGCTCTGCAGTTCGACGGCAAAGTCACCGGTCGGCACGAGGCATACGCGTGGCTCATCGCGCAGCAACAGGCCGATGGCGGATGGGGAGGTGCGGACTTCCCGCTGTTTCGCCATGCGCCCACCTGGGCGGCGCTGCTGGCATTGCAGCGTGCCGATCCTCTTCCCGGCGCCGCCGACGCAGTCCAGGCTGCAATCCGGTTCCTCGAGCGCCAGCCCGATCCCTACGCGCATTCGGTGCCGGAAGACGCGCCCATCGGCGCGGAGCTGATCCTGCCGCAGTTGTGCAACGAGGCCGCATCGTTGCTGGGCGGCTTGGCGTTTCCGCGCCACCCGGCGCTGTTGCCGTTGCGGCAAGCACGCCTGGTCAAGCTGGGGGATGTGGCGACGTTGCCGAGCGGCCATCCGTTGCTGCACTCCTGGGAAGCCTGGGGGACGTCGCCGGCCACCGCATGCCCGGACGACGACGGCAGCATCGGCATCAGTCCAGCGGCCACCGCCGCGTGGCGTGCCCACGCCGTGACGCAGGGGAACACGCAGCAGGTCGGGCGCGCCGACGGGTATCTGCAGGCGGCATCGCGGGCGACGCGCAGCGGCATCGAAGGTGTCGTTCCCAACGTCTGGCCGATCAATGTCTTCGAGCCATGCTGGTCGCTGTACACCTTGCATCTGGCCGGTCTGTTCGCGCATCCCGCTTTCGCCGAGGCGGTGCAAGTGATCATCGCCCAGCTCGACGCCCGCCTCGGAGCGCGCGGTCTGGGCCCGGCCTTGCACTTCGCGGCCGATGCGGACGACACCGCCGTTGCGTTGTGCGTCCTTCGCCTTGCAGGCCGCGACCCGGCGGCCGACGCGTTGCGCCATTTCGAAACCGGCGAGCTGTTCGTCACCTTCCCCGGCGAGCGCAATGCCTCGGTGTCGACCAACATCCATGCCCTGCATGCGTTGCGAATGTTGGGAAAACCCGCCGCCGGCACCAGCGCCTACGTCGAGGCCAATCGCAACCCGCACGGTCTATGGGACAACGAAAAATGGCACGTCTCGTGGCTGTATCCCACCGCGCATGCGGTCGCTGCGCTGTCGCAAGGCAAGCCGCAGTGGCGCGACGAGCGCGCGCTGGCAGCGCTGCTGCAGACGCAGCGCGACGACGGCGGCTGGGGCGCCGGTCGCACGTCTACATTCGAGGAAACCGCCTATGCGCTGTTCGCGTTGCACGTGATAGACGGGACCGAAGAGCCGGCAGGGCGACGGCGCATCGCGCAGGCGGTGGCGCGCGCGCTGAAGTGGATGCTCGCCCGCCACGCAGCCCATGCATTGCCCCAGACGCCGCTGTGGATCGGAAAGGAACTGTATTGCCCCACCCGGGTGGTGCGCGTGGCCGAACTAGCCGGGTTGTGGCTGGCGCTTCGTTGGGGGCGGCGCGTCTCGGCCGAGGGAGCAGGAGCCGGGCCATGATCCCGACCGATCGCGCGCTGCAGCAGGTGCTGGAGTGGGGACGTTCCCTGACCGGGTTCGCCGACGAGCATGCCGTGGAAGCAGTCCGGGGCGGCCAGTACATCCTGCAGCGCATCCAGCCGAGCCTGCGCGACACCAGCGCCCGCACCGGCCGCGATCCGCTGGACGAGACGCTGATCGTGGCGTTCTATCGCGAACTGGCGCTGCTGTTCTGGCTGGACGATTGCAACGACCTTGACCTGATCGCGCCGGAGCAGCTCGCCGCGGTGGAGCAGGCGCTGGGGCAGGGCGTGCCGTGCGCGCTCCCCGGATTCGATGGCTGTGCCGTGCTGCGCGCTTCGCTCGCCGCGCTCGCCTACGATCGTCGCGACTATGCCCAGCTTCTCGAGGATACCCGGTGCTACTGCGCGGCGCTGCGTGCCGGACACGCGCAGGCGGCAGGGGCAGAGCGCTGGTCCTACGCCGAGTACTTGCAGAACGGCGTGGAATCGATCGCCTACACGAACGTGTTCTGTTGCCTGTCGTTGCTGTGGGGGCTGGACATGGCGACCTTGCGCGCGCATCCGGCGTTTCGCCAGGTCCTGCGGCTCATCTCCGCGATAGGGCGCTTGCAGAACGATCTGCATGGACGCGAAAAGGATAGGTCGGCCGGCGAGGGAGCTAACGCGGCGATCCTGCTGCTGCAGCGCTATCCGGCTATGCCTGTGGTGGAGTTCCTCAACGACGAGCTGGCCGGCCATACGCGCATGCTGCACCGGGTGATGGCGCAAGAACGCTTTCCCGCGCCGTGGGGACCGTTGATCGACGCCATGGCGGCCATTCGCGCGCAGTACTACGAGACCTCAACCAGCCGCTACCGCAGCGACGCTGCGGAGGGAGGCCAGCGTGCGCCGGCCTGAACGCGCGGGAAGCGGCGGCTTGCGCGCGCTCCCGTCGGTCCGATCCGACGCAACGCCGTCGCCCGATGCGGCGGATAGAGCGAGCATCGGCGACACCAACCTGAGCCGGCGCAAGGACGACCACCTGGACATCGTGCTGGATAGTCGAACGGCACGGGCCAAGGCCGCCGGCTGGGAGTACATTCGCTTCGAACACTGCGCATTGCCCGAGTTGGATCTGACGCAGATCAACCTCAGCGCCTCGCTGCTGGGCAAGACCATGCGCGCGCCTCTGCTGATCAGCTCCATGACCGGCGGCATGCCACGCGCCGAGGCCATTAACCGGCATCTGAGCGAGGCAGCGCAAGCCTTGGGGATCGCCATGTGCGTCGGTTCGCAGCGCGTGAGCCTGCAATCCCGCAACTCCCAGGGGCTGACGCGCGCGCTGCGCCGCCTCGCCCCAGACGTTCCCTTGCTGGCCAATATCGGCGCCGCGCAACTGCGCCAGCCCGACGGCCTGGACCTTGCCCGCCGGGCGGTGGATGCACTGGAGGCCGATGGACTCATCGTCCATCTCAATCCGCTGCAGGAAGCGGTACAGCCGGAGGGCGACCGCGACTGGCGCGGCGTCCTGGCCCAGATCGCTCGCGCCGCACGTAGCGTCGGCGTGCCGATCGTGGCCAAGGAAGTGGGGTCGGGCCTCTCTCCCTCGGTGGCTTGTGCGCTCGTTCAGGCGGGCGTGGCGGTGATCGATGTCGCCGGCGCCGGCGGCACCAGTTGGGCCGCGGTGGAGGGCGAGCGCGCCCGCGATGCCGCCGACCGCGCAGTGGCGATGGCGTTCGCCGATTGGGGGATTGCGACCCCGGCCAGCGTGCAGGCGGTACGTCGGGCGCTGCCAGCGGTGAAGCTGATCGCGTCGGGCGGGATCAGCGACGGCGTCGACGTGGCCAAGGCTATCCGCCTCGGCGCGGACATCGCCGGGCAGGCAGCCGGCGTGCTGCGCGCGGCTACGGTATCCACCGAGGCAGTTGTCGCGCATTTCGAGATCGTCATCCGCCAGTTGGCCGTCGCCTGCTTCTGCACCGGCTCGGCTGATCTGGGGGCGTTGCGCCAGGCCCGCTTATTGCCCTCGGCCCATCTGCCCGCCGGTTGATGCCGGCGTAGCCCGCAGGTGGCGGCGGGCGCATAGCCTTACTGAGTGAGAAAGTCTCGGAAGCGGGGACGCGCTGGTCACGGGCTTGTTCGGGTGCTGCTTCGTGATCAGGGAAGCGCCCCGCCACGCCCGACTGGACAGCCGAGAGTAAAGCGGTATTCGACGGCTATGTCGATGCTTGATCAGGGTGGTCACGCCGATCGAGCCGAGCCCCTGAAAGGGCCGGAACACCAGGTGCAGCGGGAGACCGGCAGGAGCAGATGGCGCAAATCCATTGCAATGAAGGAGTATTCCTGCAAGCAACGGAGAAGGTAAGCCAGCCTCAATCCCTTGTGTTTACTTGGCGTTATGCAAATTTGGCACCGATCCACATTGCCCCGGCAGTGTGCTGAGAGTTCTGCAAATTCGCTGAGAGGGGGCGGTCGTGGCAGGCTGGTGATTGTTCACGTCACCTGATTCCCGCGAAGGAACGCCACCATGACCAAGACTGAAGTTAAGACCGCCAGCGCTTGCCGTCAAAGACATTTTGCTTTCGAACCCGGATGGATTGCACGAAGTGCTCCGTGCGGTGATGCAGGAGGTGCTCGAGGCCGAGATGGAATGCCGGGTGTTGGGCTGGGCTCCGAGAAACTCGTCACAGGCACCACACAGCGATGCTCAACCCCAACGGTACTGCTGCCAATGGCCGTATTGTGGGTTGCGGATATTGGTCGTGCCGTAGTCGGCCTTGCCCTTGACCCGTTCGAGCGGTGTCGGCATTCCCCAAATCAGGTTGGCGACTTCACGTTGCCCGTCTGCCGCATTGCGGACCACCGGACCGGGCTGGTTGGGGGCTGGTTGGGGTAGATGTCGATGGACGGTTCAGGTTGCCTGAGATGGTCGCGCAGAGCCCTGGTGCACTGGCGTATGGCTTCTTGCGACGTGGTGATGTTGTGCAGATTGCACATCTAGGAAGGAGCAACCCCGTTCTTTTTGGCAAGCATGGAAAGGGCTTTTTCCTTGATATCTGCCGCGACCAAAGTCAGAGCTTCGTCGCGGTCCTTGAAACTTGCGATCGATGTACCCTTGAGGGTCGCCTGAAAAGACCCGAAGAGCTCTTCCTGCCACAGGCAATTTCTCGCGATCACTGGAATAACAACCGTCGTGTTGTTGGCCTCTCTCTCCATCGCGTGAGTTAGCTCAATCTGGTTGCAATAACGCGAGTTGATAAAGTCAACGCTTATCAGGAGGATGATAATGTCGGCGCTCTCTAGATTGCCCTTGATGGCGTCCGCCCATTTGTCGCCAGTCTCGATTTCGCCATCGTGCCAAGCCTCGACAAGACCAAGTCGGCTCAGCGGCGTAAGGTGCTTTAGAAGGTCAACCTTGATAGCCGCATCTGCATGCGAGTAGGAGATAAACGCCTTGAGAGGCTTGGGACTGGGGCTAGCCGCATTTTG
This sequence comes from Mesorhizobium sp. M1078, assembly GCF_040318615.1. NCBI lineage: Bacteria > Pseudomonadati > Pseudomonadota > Alphaproteobacteria > Hyphomicrobiales > Phyllobacteriaceae > Mesorhizobium > Mesorhizobium sp. M1078. Next base: position 125,397 of record NZ_JAMYMP010000010.1, on the reverse strand, counting down.
GGGGAGGGACATAGTCCCACCGGGACCTCCTCTTATCAGTCCATTCTTCCTCAGACGGTCCTTAGTTGTCGTGTAACGTTCTTCTATCCAACCCAGTTTGTTGAAAAGGGCTGCGTTCTTAACGCTCACTTTTCCGCCCCCCGACAATTCTCTAACGGCGTCCATAAACCGGTCTTCTAGAGTTCCAACGCGCTTCCGCGATTTTGCCTTGCTTGCCATTTTATGGAGCCCCCCGAATCTAGGTCGACACTTCCAGCGAAAGTCTTTTGCAGTCAAGTCGACGCTGGAAATTAAGCCGGGAAATCCTCTAATTGGGGAGCCGGCTTGTTGCCAGCAATAAACTCGAACGGTGCGTTGCGTCTTTGTGTTAGCTTGTCGGGTCGGAGGTCTAGCCAGCCTGAGTTAGAGCCTTCTCAAGCGCCGGTCTGGGCACCTCAAGCTGCGCCTTGTCGCCACCCCATAGTCGTCCCCGACGCTGCGAGCCGTCCAAGGGTTGTCAGCTCTGGTGATGCTGACACGGGGCCTAGCTTACGCGCTTACCGTCATCTCAGCCCCTGTCGGTTATGTCCGCGGCCGGGGCATCGATATTCCGTCGAATTGCTCTCCCAGGTCGCACCGCTCCTTGGCTCATATCGCATTCACCAAAGACTATCTCTGGAACGAGATTGAGCGACCCGGGAACGCTCCAGGCCGATCCGAGCTAACCGGTCAATCCAAACAACTTCGAATTTACCTAAGCGGGTATTATTCTAAAAATGCCCACGGTGCCCCGGTTACAGGCAGCCCGCGAACGCGGGCGAAAGGGTGGACGCCGTCCGAAACAAACCCAATCAGCGCTCCGAAATCACTCGACTCTGCTAAATGAAGGCTGTGCGGCATCTGAAGCAGCCCGTCTCTTTCATAGGACCACCGTCGAGTGCATCGGCGCCGAGGTCAAATAGCCGTTGGCTGAATGTTCTTTCAGTTGGCCGTCTGCAGCGACGCATGCACTAGGCCTATTACGAAGAAAAGCCGGTGGACGGTGGCCACAGCAGCTGTATGAACCGTGCTCGCCGGCGTGCCTTCGGACGTGGCAACCGCATCGGGTCGAGCCGATCTGGAAGGTGCTGCCGATCGCCCCGTCGAGCTACCACGACCATGTCGCCAACCGCATCGATCCTTCCCGGCTGTCGGCTCGGGCGAAGCGGGATGAGGCCATGGCCTTGAAGGATGAGGTCCGACGCGTGTTCGAGGCCAACTTCCGCGTCTACGGCGTTCGCAAGGTCTGGCGGGAGTTACAGCGTGAGGGCTCGACGTCGCCCGCTGCACGTTGCCCCACTGATGAGGGCCATGGGTCTTGAGGGCATCATCCGCGGCAAGCCGATCCGCACCACGGTGAGCGACAAGGCCGCACCTTGCCCTCTCGATCACGTTAATCGCCAGTTCCATGCCCCGGCGCCGAACATGCTGTGGGTCTCCGACTTCACCTACGTCGCGACCTGGACGGGCTCCGTCTATGTCGCCTTTGTCATCGACACCTATGCGCGAAGGATCGTCGGCTGGCGGGTGAGCCGGACGGCGCATGCCAGCTTCGTTCTGGACGCTCTGGAACAGGCTCTCCATGATCGGCGGCCCGTGCAGGGGGGCAGGCTGATCCATCACAGCGATAGAGGCCGCCCAATACGACTCTATCAGATACACCGAGCGCCTGGCGGAGGCCGGCGTTGAGCCTTCGGTAGGCAGCGTCGGAGACAGCTACGACAATGCTCTCGCCGAAACGATCAACGGCCTTTACAAGGCCGAGGTGATCCATCGACGCGGACCATGGCGCAACTTCGAGGCCGTCGAGTTCGGTAGCTCGATTGGGTCGATTGGTTCAACAATCGCCGGCTGCTGGAGGCCATCGGCAACATTCCGCCGGCCGAAGCCGAGGAACGCTACTACGCCATTCTGTATGACCCAGCCATGGCCGCGTGACTCAACGAAACGGCCTCCGGAAAACCCGGTGCGGTTCAGTTCTCGGAGGAACGACGTTGCCGCGCGGCGCTAAAGAGAGAGGAAGATTGATCTTTTTCCATATCATTTTCTTCACATATGATACCTAAACAGATCATTAAGCATTGAAAGTACTCGCTGGATGAGATACCTTTGCGTACCATCGCGCATTGGAATAGATCGTATAGGTTGCGTTATGGACTCTCAATCGGAAATTCTACGGGAAATCGGTGGGTTTTTCAGGCAGGCGAGGTTGGCCGCTGCGATGACGCAGGAGCAGGTCGCCGATTTGGCGGGTATATCCCGTCCCCGATATCGCGACATCGAAAAGGGAGCCGCAGCCGCGCGTGCGACGACGCTCATGAATATCGCTCGCGCGCTCGGTCTGGAAATGATGCTGGTTCCGCAAGCCATGGTGCCGGCTGTCCAGGCTCTATTGCGCCCGCATGATGATGACGATCGACCCGCCTTTGTTTCTCAACCTGACGATGACGATCATGGCTCCAGTCTTTCGCGCACCTAAGACGATCCCGTCACTGGACGTGCTCTTGAATGCAGTGAAGATCGGCACAATCGTCAGGACGCCGGGCGATTTCAATGCGTTCAACTTCGATGATGCCTACCGCGCGACGGGCGGCTTTCCGGTTCTCAGCCTGTCGTTCCGGGCAGCGACGGGAGGATTGCGGAAAGATCCAAAGCCTCTGGCAAGCGCCTTGCCCGCTTTCTTCGCGAACCTCCTGCCGGAGGAGAAATTGCGGGAGGCGATGGAAAGGCATCACGAAGGCAATGTGCGGCCAGGCAATGATTTCGATCTTTTAGCGGCACTGGGCGCCGATCTGCCGGGAGCCGTACGGGCGTTGCCCAGTGACGGCGCGATAACGGTTTCGAAGGATGGCTCAAAGGATCACCCCAAGGCACGGTTCTCGCTTGCCGGCGTGCAGATGAAGCTGTCGGTCATGAAGAACATTGGAAAAGGCGGCGGCCTTACCTTGCCGATGGACGACGAGCAGGGCCGGTACATTGCCAAGTTCCCTTCGACGGCGTTTCCGGGCGTTTCCGAGAACGAATTCGCCAACCTGGCGCTGGCAGCAGCAATCGGCATGGAGGTTCCTGAATGCGAACTGGTCGAGAAGTCCGATTTTGAGGGCGTTCCCGAAGAATTCAATACGCTGTCGGAGGGCAAGGTCCTTCTCGTCAAACGCTTCGATCGCGGCGCCGGTGGCGAGAGGATACACATCGAGGATTTCGCTCAGGTCTTCGGTGTCTACCCCTCGCGCAAATATGAGGGGGCCGCTTATCACGACATAGCCTTGGCTCTTGGCGTGGCCGTCTCGCCTACGGCGGCTCTCGATTTCGTCCGCCGCCTGGCACTGAGCGTCATCACCGGCAATGGCGACATGCACCTGAAGAATTGGTCTTTGATGTATCCCGGAAACGGCGACAAGCCGGCGCTTGCACCAATCTACGACGTCCTGTCCACTGTGCCATATATTCCCGCCGACGCCATGGCGCTGTCGCTTGGAGGAGAGCGCTCGTTCAAGGCGCTAGCAGCACCGCGATGGAAAGCATTTGCGAACCGCGCAAGGCTTCCGGAGCCGGCAGTCCTAAAGGCAGTGGTCGAGACGGTCAAACTCGTCAACGAGTACTGGTGGCATCTGCCTGAGCGCGACGTTGTCGCAGCGAAAGTGCTCAAGCGGATGGACGAACATGTGAAGGCGATGACGCCGATACTGAACTCCTGCGCCGATAAGTGAGCCGAGTCCCCTCGGGTTGCTGATATAGCGGAACTATTCGCCCGTGCCCCGGATTAGTGGCCGTGGATCGGTGGTATGCTAGGATCGCGCGCAAAGTCGGCGGAGTGTCCACTTGGACACGCGTTGAGCAAGCACGTCAGCTCGCGGGCACAGAAGAGTTCGCAGCATCCCGCAGAGGGTCGAGATGCTGTTCGTCCACCTCAATACAACGATGCTGTTCAACCGAATGCGGTGACTGAGGATCGCGATCCGACGCTTTGTGTCGCCAATGTCGCGTCCGCTACACGGGCTGTTCCGACGATCCTTTCTTGGAACTCAAGCTAAACCCCTGAAAAGTAACCGTGAAATTATTCTTCGGTTCGATCAGCCAAATTGGCACGAGTCTTGAGAACCTTAGGTGCGAGGCGGCTACAGCTGCCCGACCGGCATTCATGTCGCGGCAGCCGCGATGAATGGGAACGAAGGAAGGAAAGCTACATGTCAGGTTTGCGTCAGATCGCCTTTTACGGCAAGGGCGGCATCGGCAAGTCCACCACCTCCCAAAATACGCTCGCCGCCCTGGTCGACCTCGGGCAGAGAATCCTCATCGTCGGCTGCGACCCCAAAGCCGACTCCACCCGCCTGATCCTGAACGCGAAGGCGCAGGATACCGTCCTGCATCTCGCGGCAGAGGAAGGTTCGGTGGAAGACCTGGAACTCGCGGACGTACTCAAGGTCGGCTACAAAGGCATCAAATGCGTGGAGTCGGGCGGCCCTGAGCCAGGTGTCGGCTGCGCTGGCCGCGGCGTGATCACCTCGATCAACTTCCTCGAGGAGAACGGCGCCTACGACGACGTCGACTATGTCTCCTACGACGTGCTCGGGGATGTGGTGTGTGGCGGTTTCGCGATGCCGATCCGCGAGAACAAGGCCCAGGAAATCTATATCGTCATGTCCGGCGAGATGATGGCGCTCTATGCCGCCAATAACATCGCCAAGGGCATCCTGAAATACGCCCATTCGGGCGGCGTGCGGCTCGGTGGCCTGATCTGCAACGAGCGCCAAACCGACCGCGAGCTCGACCTCGCCGAAGCGCTGGCTTCCAGGCTCAATTCCAAGCTTATCCACTTCGTGCCGCGCGACAACATCGTCCAGCACGCCGAGCTCAGGAAGATGTCTGTGATCCAGTATGCGCCGGACTCCAAGCAGGCCGGGGAATACAGGGCGCTGGCCAAGAAGATCCATGGGAATTCGGGCCAGGGCACCATCCCGACCCCGATCACCATGGAGGAGCTCGAGGACATGCTGCTCGACTTCGGCATCATGAAGACGGACGAGCAGATGCTTGCCGAGCTTCAGGTCAAGGAAGCGGCTAAGGCGGCCGCACAGTAGCGACCGCTGCCGACATGAGGCGCCGCCTGACCTGGTGCGTCTTTCAAAGAACGGCGCCTCGTCGGTGAGGCGTCACCCTGAACCTTGAAAGGGGTCCCATGAGCCTGGAATACGAGAATGACGGTGGCCTCCATGCGAGGCTTATCGAGGAAGTGCTGTCGCAATATCCTGACAAGTCGGCGAAGCGCCGCAAAAAGCACCTCAGCGTCGCAAAAAGCGGCGACGAGGCTGGCGAGGAAAGCGAGGTCCTTTCCGAATGCGAGGTCAAATCGAACATCAAGTCCATCCCCGGCGTGATGACAATTCGCGGCTGCGCCTATGCCGGCTCGAAAGGCGTGGTGTGGGGTCCAGTCAAGGATATGGTCCATATCTCGCACGGCCCGGTCGGCTGCGGGCAATATTCCTGGTCTCAGCGCCGCAACTACTACGTCGGCACGACCGGCATCGACACGTTCGTCACGATGCAGTTCACCTCCGATTTCCAGGAGAAGGACATTGTTTTCGGCGGCGACAAGAAGCTGGAACGGATCATCGACGAGATCGAGGAACTGTTTCCGCTGAACAAGGGCATGACTGTGCAATCCGAATGCCCGATCGGGCTGATTGGCGACGACACCGAAGCTGTGTCCCGCAACAAGGCCAAGGAGCACGAAAAGACAATCGTTCCGGTGCGCTGCGAGGGCTTCCGCGGCGTCTCGCAATCCCTCGGCCACCACATCGCCAACGACGCGATCCGCGACTGGGTGTTCGAGAAGAAGGACCTCGAGTTCGAGGCCGGCCCGTACGATGTCAATGTGGTCGGCGACTATAATATCGGCGGCGACGCCTGGGCTTCGCGCATCCTGCTCGAGGAGATGGGTCTGCGCGTGGTCGGCAACTGGTCGGGCGACGCTACGCTGGCCGAAATAGAGCGAGCGCCAAAGGCGAAACTCAATCTCATCCATTGCTACAGGTCGATGAACTACATCTGCCGGCACATGGAGGAAAAGTATGGCATCGCCTGGATGGAGTACAATTTCTTCGGCCCCTCCCAGACCGAAGCCTCTCTGCGCAAGATAGCCAAGCATTTCGGGCCGGAAATCGAGGCCAAGGCCGAGGCAGTCATCGCCAAATACCGGCCGCTGGTCGATGCGGTCATCGCCAAGTACCGGCCGCGCCTCGAAGGCAGGACGGTGATGCTCTATGTCGGCGGGCTGCGCCCCCGTCACGTCGTCACGGCATATGAGGACCTGGGCATGGTGATCGTCGGCACTGGCTACGAATTTGGCCATAACGACGACTATCAGCGCACCGGCCACTACGTGAAGAAGGGCACACTAATCTATGACGACGTGACTGGTTACGAGCTGGAGAAGTTCATCGAGGGGATCCGTCCTGACCTCGTGGGCTCCGGCATCAAAGAAAAGTACCCGGTCCAGAAGATGGGCATACCGTTCCGTCAAATGCATTCCTGGGATTATTCCGGCCCGTATCATGGCTACGACGGCTTCGCCATCTTCGCGCGCGATATGGATCTGGCCATCAACAACCCGGTCTGGAACCTCTACGACGCCCCCTGGAAGAAAAAAGCCGAGCCGTCGGCGGCGATCGCAGCCGAATGAAACCCTGGCCTCCCGGAAGCCGGGAGGCCGTGAACGCCTGCGGCCGCTTGTCCGCGGGATCTGAAGTTTCGACGTCCCTGTGCCGCCGTATGGCGGGCCAGCTGGAAAGAGGTAACCACCCATGCCGCAGTCGGCTGAAAAAGTTCTCGACCACGCGCCCCTGTTCCGCGAGCCGGAATACAGGCAGATGCTCGCCGAGAAGAGGCTGAATTTCGAATGTCCTCACCCGGACCAGATCGTTGCCGACCAAGGCGAATTCACCAAGACGTGGGAATACCGCGAAAAGAACCTTGCTCGCGAAGCGCTTGTCGTGAACCCCGCCAAAGCCTGCCAGCCGCTCGGCGCGGTGTTCGCGGCCGCAGGCTTCGAGCGAACCATGTCCTTCGTCCACGGCAGCCAAGGCTGCGTGGCCTATTACCGCTCGCACCTGTCGCGCCATTTCAAGGAGCCTGCTTCGGCGGTTTCCTCCTCGATGACGGAGGACGCGGCAGTGTTCGGCGGCCTGAAGAACCTGGTCGACGGGCTCGCCAACACGTACCAACTCTACGACCCGAAGATGATCGCCGTCTCGACCACTTGTATGGCGGAGGTCATTGGCGACGACCTGCACAGCTTCATCGAGAACGCCAAGGACGAAGGCTCGGTCCCGCGCGACTTCGACGTCCCCTTCGCCCATACGCCGGCCTTCGTCGGCAGTCATGTCGATGGCTACGACGTCACGCTCAAGGGCATTTTTGAGCATTTCTGGAAAGGCGAGGAGCGAACGGAAGCCGAGGGGACCATCAACGTCATTCCGGGCTTCGACGGGTTCTGTGTTGGCAACAACCGGGAACTCAAGCGCCTGCTCGATCTGATAGGCGTGTCCTATACTTTCATCCAAGACGCCTCTGACCAGTTCGACACGCCGTCCGACGGCGAATACCGCATGTATGACGGCGGCACGAAGATCGCAGACGTGAGGAAGGCACTCAACGCCGAGGCGACGCTGTCGCTGCAGCATTACAACACCCGAAAAACACTGGAGTATTGCGAGGGGGTAGGGCAGGCGACTGCCTCGTTCCACTACCCGCTCGGAGTTCAGGCGACCGACGACTTCCTGATGGAGGTCTCCGCGATTTCCGGCAAGCAAATCCCCGAGGCAATCCGCCTGGAGCGCGGCCGACTTGTTGACGCCATGGCGGACAGCCAATCCTGGCTGCACGGCAAGAAATACGCCATCTACGGCGATCCAGACTTTGTCTACGGCATGGCCCGCTTCATCATGGAAACGGGCGGCGAGCCGACCCATTGCCTCGCCACCAACGGCACCTCTGCGTGGCAAGCAGAGTTGAAGGAGCTGCTTGCATCATCGCCCTTCGGCAAGGGTGCTCAAGTCTGGGCGGGCAAGGACCTCTGGGCATTGCGCTCGCTGCTCTTCACCGAGCCGGTGGACCTGCTGATCGGCAACTCCTATGGCAAGTATCTGGAGCGCGACACGGGCACGCCGCTGATCCGGCTGACGTTTCCGATCTTCGATCGCCACCATCACCATCGGTTTGCGCTGATGGGCTACCAAGGCGGGCTGCGCGTACTGACGACGATCCTGGACAAGATCTTCGACAAGCTCGATCGCGAGACAAGCGAGACGGGCGTGACGGACTATTCGTATGACCTCACCCGCTAAGCTTGACGGTCGGCTTTGGCCGATCGTCTTCCCGAGGGACTTTGGAGACCGACGCAATGTCCTCGCTCAGAGCCAAAATCCAGGATGTCTTCAATGAGCCCGCCTGCGAGCAGAACCGCGACAAGGTTGCCAAGGCGCGCAAAAAGGGCTGTTCGAAGCCACTGACCCCCGGAGCGGCGGCCGGTGGCTGTGCCTTCGATGGCGCCAAGATCGTACTGCAGCCGATCACCGACGTCGCACACCTTGTCCATGGGCCGCTCGCCTGCGAGGGCAATTCCTGGGACAACCGCGGTGCGGCTTCGTCCGGGCCAACGCTGTGGCGCACAAGCTTCACGACCGACCTCACCGAACTCAATGTTGTGATGGGGCAGGGCGAGCGGAAGCTCTTCAAAGCGATCCGCGAGATCAAGGAAGCGTATGGGCCGCCGGCGATCTTCGTCTATTCGACCTGCGTGACGGCGCTGATCGGCGACGACATCGAGGCTGTCTGCAAGCGCGCGGCGGAAAAGTTCGGCTTGGCCGTTGTGCCGGTCAATGCGCCGGGCTTCGTCGGCTCCAAGAATCTTGGCAACAAGCTTGCCGGCGAGGCGTTGCTCGAGCATGTCATCGGCACGGCCGAGCCCGACGATGCCGGTCCTTACGACATCAACATCCTTGCCGAATTCAACCTCTCCGGCGAATTCTGGCTGGTGAAGCCGCTGCTGGATCGGCTCGGGATCCGGGTGCGCGCCTGCATTCCGGGTGACGCCCGTTACGTCGACATTGCCGGCGCGCACCGCGCCCAGGCGGCTATGATGGTGTGCTCGACCGCGCTCATCAATCTCGCCAGCAAGATGGAGAAGCGCTGGGGCATCCCGTTTTTCGAGGGCTCCTTCTACGGCATCACCGACACCTCGGAAGCGCTCCGACAGATCTCTCAGCTGCTGGTGAAGAAGGGTGCCGATCCGGAGATCCTCGGCCGCACCGAGGCGTTGATTGCAGAGGAGGAGGCGATCGCTTGGAAGAAGCTCGCCGCCTACCGGCCGAGGCTCGAAGGCAAGCGCGTGCTGCTCAACACCGGCGGTGTGAAGTCCTGGTCGGTCGTCCATGCGCTGATGGAGATCGGGATCGAGATCGTCGGCACCTCTGTCAAGAAGTCGACCGTCGAAGACAAGGAACGCATCAAGCAGATCCTCAAGGACGACAACCACATGTTCGAGCAGATGGCGGCGCGCGAGCTTTACGCCATGCTCTCGGAACACAAAGCCGATATCATGCTGTCGGGCGGGCGCACGCAGTTCATCGCCCTGAAGGCCAAGACACCCTGGCTCGATATCAACCAGGAGCGCCAACATCCTTACGCCGGCTATCACGGCATGGTGGAACTCGTACGCCAGATCGACCTCGCCATTCATAACCCGATCTGGCACCAGGTGCGGGAGCCGGCACCATGGGATTGCCAGCCAGCGGTGAGGGAGGAACTGCCGCGCACGAAAAGCGAGACCGCGACCTTGCATGTTGTCCAGGAATTCGCAGGCACGACGGCCGGCAATTTCGGCGAGTGTTGAGGAGAGTCGATGGTCCGCATCCTTCCCCAGACCAAAGCGGCGGCGGTCAATCCGCTGAAGTCATCGCAGCCATTGGGTGCCGCCTTGGCCTTTCTTGGCGTCGACGGCGCGATGCCGTTGTTCCACGGCAGCCAGGGGTGCACCAGCTTCGCCCTCGTGCTCTTCGTGCGACATTTCAAGGAAGCCATCCCCTTGCAGACGACGGCGATGGACGAGGTGGCGACGATCCTCGGCGGGGCGGATCATCTGGAACAGGCGATACTCAACCTCAAGGCCCGCACAAAGCCAACGCTGATCGGGGTTTGCACGACCGCGCTGGTGGAAACCCGGGGCGAAGACTGCGCAGGAATTATCGCCAATATCAGGCTGAAGCGCACCAAAGAACTCGCGGGTACGGAGGTGGTGCTAGCCAACACACCGGATTTCGACGGCGCGATCGAAGAGGGCTGGGCCAACGCTGTCACCGCTATGATCGAAAGGATTACGCGGCCCGGCGAGCAGGCGCGGCAGTCGAAGAAAATCGTGATCCTGCCTGGCTGGAACCTCACTGTGGCTGACATCGAGCATCTGCGTGAGATGGTTGAGAGCTTTGGACTGAAGCCGGTGATTTTACCGGACGTCGCCGGCTCGCTCGACGGTACGGTGCCCGACCGTTGGGTCACGACCACCTATGGCGGCACCAGCGTCGAGGATATCCGCGAGCTTGGCACGGCCGAGCGATGCATTGTCGTCGGTGAGCATATGCGCCGCCCGGCCGAGCTGCTGCAGAGGTTAACCGGCGTACCTTACGTGCTGTTTCGGTCGCTGACTGGATTGAAGGACGCAGACCGGTTCGTCTCGCACCTATCGGCGGTTTCGGGCGCGGCGGCGCCGGCTGGGGTACGCCGTCGCCGGGCGCAGTTGCAGGACGCGTTGCTCGACGGACATTTCCACTTTGGAGGTAAGAAAATTGCGATCGCTGCAGAACCAGACCAACTCTACCAACTCGCGAGCTTCTTCACCGGCATGGGCTCCGAAATCGCGGCGGCGGTCACCACGGCCGCTATGTCGAAAATTCTGGAGGAAGTACCGGCGCAGTCGGTTCAAATTGGCGATCTCGGCGATTTGGAAGCTCTCGGCGCCGACGCTGATCTTTTCGTTACTCATTCCCACGGCCGCCAGGCGGCGCAGCGCCTCGCCATTCCGCTCATGCGGGTCGGCTTCCCGATCTTCGACCGGCTCGGCAGCCAGCACAAGCTCACAATCCTCTACCAGGGGACCCGCGACCTGATCTTCGAGGTTGCCAACATTTTTGAAGCCAACCGGCACGCGCCAACGCCTGAAGCGCCTGACCCACTCCGTAAACGAGAAATCCCAGATGAGCTCCGTTCGTCGCCTCTCGCTCGTCACTGACGAGGTTCACGCACCGACGCCGGAACGCCAAGCCGGCGCATTGCGCGTGGCGATCGCCACGCAGGACATGAAGAACCTCAACGCCCATTTCGGGTCGGCCAGGCGCTTTGCTGTCTACGACGTGATGCGCGAGGAGTGGAATCTCGTGGAAGCCGTGGCCTTCGATGACGTTTCCGACGAGAGCGGGACGCACCGAACTGAGGGCGATGACCGCATCACCCCGAAGGTGGAGGCACTGAAGGGCTGTCATCTGCTGTTTTGTCTGGCGATCGGCGGACCTTCGGCAGCCAAACTTGTGTCGGCAAAAATTCATCCGATCAAAGTGCCGCAGCCCCAAACCGTCCAAGAGGTGCTGTTGCGCACGCAGATGATGCTCAGGACGTGTCCTCCCCCTTGGCTGCGCAAAGTGCTGGCGCAGGCAGGTGTCGCTGAACAGAAACCCTCCTTCGAGGACGAAAGCTGAAATGAGGAGTGGGCGAAATGTTTGAAGGCGCTGGTAGCCCTGCCGCCACCGAGGACGAGGCGGCCCTTGCCACCCCGTTCGTCAAATGCCTCGTGCGGCTGATCCGTGCCAATGATTCCCACGGGTCATGGGAAGGCAAATCGGACGCCGAGCTGCTGGGCGACTTCATCATCACCAGGGAACAGCGCCGTGCAATTCCAATCATCGGCGATCCCGATCCGGACGTGCTGTGGAGGCTCGATAAGTTCTACACCGCCGTCGGGCTTGCGATTGAGGAACGCTCCGGCCTGATGGCATCGCCGATGATTGAGATGAGCCATGAGGGCTTCGGGCGCGTGCTCTTCACGGCCGGGCGGTTGGTCGTTCTGTCAAAGACCCTGCGCGACGTCCATCGGTTCGGCTTCGAGACGTTCTGGAAACTCGCCGCCGCCGGTACCCAACTGGCCGGGGATGCCACCGCAGCCATTGAGGCTTATCCCGAATTGGCGCGGGCGTGATGGAACCGATTTTCGATCGAGGGGATCATGTCAGGCCTTGAGGACATGCCATGGCCAGCCCATTCAACCGAGGCGGTCGATGCCGATTTGGTTCTCGGGGTAGCGCTGATGAAGCCACTGGTCCTGATCTGTTCGCAAGATGCTGAGTTGTATCTGTTCCTCAGCCACATTCTGGGAGTGGACGGCTTTACGAGTGAGCCGGCAGGCGGGGTGAAGGAAGCACTTGCATTGGCCGATGAACGGGAGCTCCAGGCGGTAGTGCTGGACTGCGGGCCAGCAAGCGCGACAGGCTCTACAATCTGCGCCCGGCTCAAGGGGGAGCCCCGGACCGGCGGCCTGCCCGTTATTGCGTTGATCGCGCCCGGCGCCGAGAACCAGCACCTCGATCTCTTGAAGGCAGGTGTTGACGAGAGCTTTGTGCGGCCCTTCGCACCGGCCAAGCTGCTTGACTGTCTACGCACGAAGTTGGCGCTGCCACAGCCGGGTTCAAACGGGATAAAAAACGGCAGTTGGCTCTGCTGCGGCAGCCTTGAGATGAAGCTCGATGCTCACCGGGTTCGAGGTAATGGCCACGACATTCATCTTGGACCTCTCGAATTCAACCTGCTGCGGCAATTTCTTGAGGCTCCCGGCAAGGTCTTCAGCCGAGACGAGCTGATCGACGCGGCTTGGCCGAACAATATACATATCGGTGAACGCACTGTCGACGTCCATATTAGCCGGATCAGAAAGGCGCTGAAGGCGGCCTCGCCAGGTAGCGTCATTCGTACCGTCAGGTCTGCCGGCTACTCGCTCGAGAAGCCGGACGACTGAATACGTACGGATAGTGGTGCCACTCTCCATCTTCGTTGTGCTGAAGGCAATTCTTGCGGGTTCGAAAACGCGCTACGGCGCGACATACTCAGGGGGAAGCAGTCAGATGGCCTTGAAAAGCCTACTCAGTGTAGCGGGAGCTGACCACTCCGATCGGGACGTCAGAACAGCTGCAAGCTTGTGCGCCGAGGTCGGCGCACATTTATCCGTCCTGATTATATCGCATGCGCCGCTCGTTATGTCGCCTCGGCCGCTAGGCGATGGCATCCCCGAATGGCCCAGACAACGCGCACACGCCATTGCCGCACTGGATAAACGGTACAGGCAAATCGAGAGATTTTCACAGGACACGGCCAGTCTGGAAAACAGATCCAGGGAAATTCACAAACTGCTGAGAGCCACGTGGCGGTGCTATGATGTCGATATTGCCAACTGCGATCAGGCCAGCGTCGGTGACGCGGTGCGACAGCGGGCGCTTTGCAACGACCTGACAATCGTCGGGCCCGCACTTCTCGACGACATTAACCTGGGACCCTTAGTTATCAACGGCAGCCTGTTCGATACCGGAAAGCCGCTGCTTGTCGTGCCGGAGGGCGCTGAGGCGACTCTGTCTCCACGGCGCGTTCTGGTCGGCTGGGATTCGCGAGTCGAGGCGTCCCGTTCGGTTCGGGAAGCGCTGGACCTCCTATCCGGTGCTGAGGAAGTTCGCGTCGCACTCGTCGATCCGGAGGCGACCTGCACCGGAAACGGCGCCGAGCCGGGAGCCGACATCGCTGCCTATCTCACTCGGCACGGTGCTCGGGTGTCGGTCGACCGGCTGGCGAGCCGTGGCAAACCGGTGGCCACGGTGCTAGCGCAGCACGCAATCGACACGTCTGCCGACCTGATCGTCATGGGCGCTTATGGCAGCCGCCGGCTCCGCGAGCGGCTCTTCGGAAGCGTGACGAGATGGATAGTTGGCAAGCCGTCTTTGCCGCTGTTTTTGGCCCGCTGACCGGTTCTGAAGTAGCACCGATGCTGTTCCAAGCTCTACTCCGCTGATCACCTACCCTGATACCAAGTCGGAGCAAGGTCGCCGCAAACGAGCAGGTTTCGCGAAGCTCATGAGCAACTTGCAAGCGCCGTCGCGAAGAACATTCCCGGACGCCCCTAACGCGCTCGGTGCTGCTCGCCGAGACAACCCGTAACGCGCAGACAAACGGCCGGGCAGAAGCCCAGGCGTCCTCAATGCGCTCAACACCAATACTCGAGCCGGCGTCAGGTCGAGAAAAGAGTCGTTTCAGCGCGGCAGGCCGCGTTCGGACCGTAGCCTCAGCGTATTGGCGTTATCACGATTTCCTTCACCATTGGCCGGGAACGGAACACGGCAACGACCGTGCAGCGGCCAAGGCACCGACCTTCGAGTCCGACGGTCGGGCTCTTGCCGGCCCTCGGCGCGAACGGTGGCATCAATCACGTGTCATCGCCCTGGGATGGTAGCCGGGTCAGCGGCGGGGGCGGCCGCATCTTCGGCGTTTTCATACTGCCCGGCCCACCGCGTGGCGACCGAGCGGTCTTGAGGCCGGTCAATTCCGACAGCGCTCACATCGCACCATGTGGTCCCTGTAGGTCCTGCGAAGGGACACAGAACAACAAAAGTAGGACCCGTGAGAGTTCACCGGCCCGGCACAGGCCGGCATTCATCCTGGCCCTCTTCGCCACAATCACATCTGACGATGACGGTACTCGCGACCCGCAGCCGGACATAACCGGCTTCTTCGTGAAACTCTGGCGTTGCGAGCCAGGAATTCAAGCGCAAAGCGGAAGAGGTAGGGCAGAGGCGATGCTCGGAGGGAGCGGCCCCTGCAATCGCAATGGCGTTCCGCTGAGCGACCGGAACGGCAACAAGCTCAAGCAAGCCTTGAGGCGGACGGTGATGACGTGGCTGGCGCTAGCCAACGCAGTCATGATGTCCATCTGTTCGTCCCTATATGTCGAGACGTCCGTGGCCACGCTTCTGTGCCGACGCGAAGCGGGTGATGCGTGTCCAAGACCTGACAATGGCAGAAAACATGTCGCGACTAGTACAACCGGCCCTAGTCGCCCCGGGAGCTTTTTTAAGTACAATCAAGCGTTTACTGCACGCTGAGCGCGTTGGCACGGCCTTTGCGAATTGAGATTCAGCAACACTGGCTGAGGCTGACTGCACGCAGATGCGCAAGACGAGCGATGCTCTCCCTTCCTCGAACCCTCGTGCTCCGTCTCAAAAGGGGAACAAGCTCGCGCATAAGGTCACGCGACCTTTGGCAACAGCTTTGGAAAGCGACTTGGTGTTGCAGATGGGGTCACCGGCTCCTTCAATCAAAGTGGAGGACTGGCTGCGTGGCGAGCCCCTTGCGACCTTCCAGCGCGGCAAAGTCTATATCGTCGAATTTCGGGCAACTTGGTGCGAACTGTGTGCGGCGGAGATGCTCGAGCTGATGCAGCTACAGGAGAAATACAAGGACAGCGGACTCGAGATCGTCGGGATCGCGGCTGATGAAGACGTTCCAACGGCCGTCGAGGCCCGGACCAAGTTGGACGCGTGGTTGGCCGAAAAGTGCCCGGATCTGAATCATCGGATTGCGTTCGACTTCACAGGCGAAATGAAGAAGCTTTGGAGGGAACCCAGCTTTTGCGTCGGGGTTCCGACCTCGTTCGTAGTCGACCGAGACGGCTGCATCGCCTTTATCGGTCATCCGAGCCAACTAGGTGAGGTTTTGCCGAAAGTGCTCAACGGCAGCTGGCGTACCAGCAACAAAGCGAAAGCGGCCGATCAGCAGCGGATCGCAACAAGCGAACCCCTGGCGCGCGGACAAGCGTTGAAGAAGCCGATCGATGACAGGTTCTGGGCGGCGGTGACGTTGGAAGATTGGAAGACGGCGCTCTGGGCTATCGAAGAGGGCATTGCCTTGATGCCGGACGACCTCAATTTCCGCCTGGCTCATGCGCATCTGTTGCTTCACAAAATCCAAGACATGTGGACCGGCTTGCCCGTGATGCGGCAATTGGTTCGCGACGCGATCGACAAAAATACCGAGGATTGGATGGTTTCGGCGCTAGACCAACTTTTCCATCCGGCCAATGACCATTCGCGCCTTCCCCCTGCTGAGCGCTTCGCGATGGGCAAGGAGCTGTCCGAACACATCCTGGCGCTGAATCCCCCGCAAGGCGACAGTCCTAAGTTCCGGTCCTATCCCGCGGTCGCCCGGTACTATCACGAGAACGGCAACAATGATCGCGCGATCGAGTTGGTCGAACTGGCACTGACGTCGCTGGATGGTGCGGAGCCTATCCCAGCCGAATTGAAAGAGCAGCATCTGCCGGATTTGCTGGAGGCCCTCGCCAGGTACAGGGGTGCGAAGGCTTGTTGCGGCGCTCTCTTTGCGGCTCGGCAAAACAGTTTCCCGAGGGTGCCAGATCGCGGTCGGCCGAGGAAGAAAGATAAAAAAGGGTAATTGGTCGAAATGGCTTACTGGCCAATTCGTCCATTTCCCTGGCGTGACCGCAGGAAGGAGGTCCATGCAGCACTTGGTCCAACGTTTGCAGCAGGATCGAGGCTCGAATCTTCATGGCCTCCCGCATTGCGGCGGAAGCGATCTTCGACGCGAATCCGCGTGGAAGACTTCGCAGTCAAGGACGTGTTCAAGGTCGAGGGACATCAATTGCGTGGAATCAGCGGGGCCGAGCCAAGCGTCGGCTGCGCAAGCGTGCCCGAAGTAGGCGCCCCAGAAAAAAGACATCGTGCTTCGAGGAAGAGGACTGAAATGAGCAAAAGGCGAGATGTCTGATGCCCCGGTCAGCCCGGCTGTCAACGAGGACGAGGCGGCCCTTGCCACCCCGTTCGTCAAATGCCTGGTGCGGATGATCCGTGCTCTATGGGAAGGCAAATCTGACGCCACGCTGCTGGCCGACTTCATCATCACCAGAAAAGCGCCAAGCGATCCGTGGCATGGGCTACCCCGATCCGGACGTGCTGTCGAGGCTCGATTTGTTTTACATCGCCGTCGGGCTTGCCATTGCGGACCGTCTCCGCCCGGTGACATCGCCAATCGTGGAGATGAAACCGTAAGGACTTCGGGCCGTGCTTTTCATGGTCGGGCAACTCGTCTTTCTGTCCAGACGTCCATGGGTTCGGCTTCGAGACGTTCAGGAAGATCGCGGAGGCCGGTACGAAACTGGTCGACGATTCGACTTCAGCCATCGAAGCCTAGCCCGACGTGGCACGGGCGTGAAGAAACCGATTTCGAGGAAGGATTTATGTGAAAGCTAGACGAGATGGAAGAAAGTCCGAAGGCTTCAGCTGCGCGCTTTGCCAAGAGCAATTGCGACCTTGCAGAGGATCTCCCGGGAAAATGGACTGAGATAGAGGAAGTTGCTCAGGAAAGTCGGCGGTTTTTTCCGAGTTCGATGGTGCCAAGAGAGCGCTCGCTGCAATGAAGAAGTTACGATGACGAACACATTTATCACCCGCGACGGCTCCGGATGGGTGCCGGAATATCTCACCGCTATAGACGGCACGACCTGCATCGGCTGCGGCCGCTGTTTCAAAGTCTGCTCTCGCGAGGTCATGCATCTTTACGGCGTCGATGACGCGGGTGAAATCCTCGGCGCCTGCGACGGCGAAGACGACGATTTCGATGGCGAGCTCAATCGCATGATCATGGTCGTCGATCATGCCGGCCGCTGCATTGGCTGCGGGGCCTGCGCCCGCGTCTGCCCGAAGAACTGCCAGACCCATGTTGCGGCCGATCAGGTCGCAGCGTGATCTGAGGAGACAAAACCAGGAGAACGGCGTTGCCCTTTAGAATGTTTTGTCAAGTCCTAGGGGTGGTGCTGTGCAGCACCGCACTGACTGTCTACTTCGCATCTCATTCAATCGGCACAGTAGTCGTCACGACCCTGGCTTGTTCCCTGCTCCTTCAGCTGGCGTATTTCGCAAGCGTGCTCTTACTGATCTGGCGGTCTGGCTGCATTAGCCGAGCTGGCCAAAGGGCTGAGCATTTCGGCAGTTGCAAGGAAGTTGGATCCGAGCCGCCAGACCTTGATGAGGTGACGAATGAATCCGCAGATTTGCTCCAGCGCGATCAAATGCTGGCCATATCGCTGCTGCTGCCTTGAGATGCCATGACAAGGTTAGTGCTCAAGCTGGCACCACTTTGTACCAACCATAAGTATTGAGCAGTTCTCGAAGGAACACTTTGCTTAAGAAGTCGATTGGCAACCGCAATCCGGTCATTCGAGTATTCCAGTAGATGCAGTTGTTGAATGCCATACCATCGTAGCCCTCTCGCAGTACGCCGGCGTGCGGTTGCAACTCTCAATGACGAACGAGGCGCTGGAAATAGTAATGGGACTCTTCGGCGCCGGATAACGCAGATGACGCCAAACCAAAGACACCTCTAGAATGACTCATGCATGGCTTATTCAGCTCCATCGCGTGTTGCCGGAGAAAACATGCTGGAAAAGCTCGAACGCTATCCGCTCACCTTTGGGCCCACGCCCACTGAAAAGCTCGACCGCCTCTCCAAGCAGCTGGGGGGCGGGTTGGAAATCTACGCCGAGCGCGAGGACTGCAACTCCGGTCTCGCGTTTGGCGGAAACAAGCTCCGTCAGCTCGAATACATCATCCCCGACGCGATCGTGTCAAATGCCGACGCTTGTCTCCATCGGCGGCGTGCAGTCCAACCACACGCGGATGGTCGCCGCGGTCGCCGCCAAGATCGGCATGAAATGTCTACTGGTTCAAGAGAGCTGGGTACCCCCATGAGGATGCCGTCTACGACCGGGTCATTCTCCTGAGCGGCATCATGGGTGCAGAGGTGTGCCTGGTCGACCAGGGATGCGATACCGGCATCCGCCGCAGTTGGGAACAGGCGCTCTACGAGATAAAAGGCAAGGGGCGGCAGACCCTGTGGAGTGCTCCCCGTTTCACCGGCAGTCGGCTTAGGTTGAGATAGCCCTGATGAACTGCCGAGGGGAAGCCACCTTGAGCGCGGAGTGTGGATGGATTTCGTTATAATCGTCGATCCATCCGTCGATCTGCCGGAGTGCGGTTTCGGCATCCGGAAGGGGTGAGATGCGGACGTAGTCCCGCTTGAGGGTTTTGACGAAGGCTTCTGACATGCCGTTGACTGGGGCTGGCGACGGGTGTGAAGCACGGCACAAGGTTCAGGGCCTGGGCGAACAGTCTCGTGTCCCTTGCGGTGTAGGCCGAGCCGTTGTCGGAAAGGTGCTCGATGGCGTGTGGCGCCCGGGTTGCGCCGAAGCGTTTCTCGAGGCCTCCAGCATCATATCGCGGACATCGGAGCCGGATATTCCGGCGTTGGCGACAGCCGCCCAGGCGATGATCTCCCTGTCGAAGGCATCTATGATGAAGGCGAGCCGGATCAGCTCGCCTTCCAGCAGGCAAACTCCAAACCGTCGGAGCACCAGCACAGGTTCGAGCGCATGACCATGACCTTGCCATCATGGACACGGCCCTTGCGAACGGCGGTGTGTTTCTCCACGAGCATGGCGTAGTTGCCCATGATGCGGTGGATACGCTTGGCGTTGACGGGCGCCTGATCGGCGGCTCGCCTTTCCCGGTTGAGAAGGGCGGCGATCCGCCGATAGCCATAGGTCGGTCGTGCATCGACCAGCCTGCGAATGGCTGACAGCAATTCAGCATCCTCGGCCTTGCGATAGGGACCACGCGGCTTCGACTTGCCCTTCAGTCGTTCGGCCAAATTGGCGCGGGAAACACCCAGAGTGTCGGCCACCGTCTTCATCGGGAACCGTCCTTCGGCAACAAGATCGGCCGCGAGATCTGTTTTTTTGAGTGAGCTTTCGAGAGGGCCTCGCGCAGAATCTCGACTTCCAGCGTCTTGCGGCCAAGCATGCGTTCAAGTTCGCGCACGCGCTCTTCGAGCTTCTTTACCTCGGAATTGCCGACGACAGGCTTGTCTGAATCCACGGCGGCTGCACCTCCCTCGCTCAACAACCTGCGCCAACGATAAAGAAGGTTGGGCGCAACGCCATGACGCCGCGGTCGACGATACCGTCTCGCCGGCCTCAAAACTCTCCTCGATGATCTGCAGCTTTTGCTCGGTTGTCCATCGCCGGCGGCGGACGTCGCCTGTGATCACTTCGATGCGTCGATACTCGTTGGAGATAAGCCTATCCTCAAGCCTGTGCTTGAGCCTTTCTGCTTATGCCGACTGTCCGGTCGAAACGGGGGGCAGTTCACCCTGTGCGATACCAGTCGGGGCGTCTGTTCACCCGAACGGCGGCCTCGGTTATCTGGGGTTCGCGGTGAAAGTGCGCGCCCAGGAAAAACAGCTTGGGTTTGCCTTCGACTATATCGTCGTTTGCACGGTCACCGGGTCAACGCATGCCGGGATGCTCGTCGCATTTGCAAGGACGGTCGACAGCGCAACGTGATCGGAATCGATGCCTCTGCCACCCGGCGAGAACCAAGGCGCGGGTGCTAAAGATTGCCCAACCTACAGCGGAGCTCGTCAATCTCGGAACGGAACCCGTCGAGCATGACGTGGTGTTGCTCGAAGACTAGAGCACGTCCTGTTCAATCTGGGTCATACCCGGCTGCCTTGAAGTAGTTGGCGCATTCGTCAGGGGTGAAGCGTTCGAGGATCGCGCCGACCGTATCCCAGAGCGCGGCGATTGTCCTCTCGGCCTTGGCGCGCATCAGCGCCTTCAGCTTGGCGAAGGCGTTTTCGATCGGATTGAAGTCGGGACTGTAGGGCGGCAGGTAGAGCAGGCTCGCACCCGCCGCTTCTATTGCGTCGCGAGCGCCCGCCGCCTTGTGGACGGGCAAGTTGTCCATCACGACGACGTCGCCGCGTTCGAGGGTCGGAACCAGCACTTGGCTGACATAGGCGAGGAACACAGTGCCGTTCATGGCGCCGTCGTAGACGAAGGGGGCGGTCATGCCGGTCAGCCGCAGCGCTCCGGTGAAGGTGGTGGTCTTCCAATGCCCGTGCGGCACGCCAGCCCGGCAGCGTTCGCCGCGCGGCGCTCTTCCGCGCAGGCGCGCCATCTTCGTGGAGAGGCCCGTCTCGTCGATGAACACCAGCTGTCAATGACCACGGAATCGGGACCCTGGTTTTTCGCGCAAGAATGAGGACCCTGTTTGAGGGGTGATTTTCGTCCCTCATTCCATGAAAAATCACACACCAGCTTCGCCGGATCGAGATCGAGCTGGCCGTCGAACCAGTCCCGGCGTCGCTTCAGGATGTCGGGGCGGTCCTGCTCCAGTGCGTGCGCGGACTTTTTTTGAATGTCCAGCCGTGCCCGCCGAGCCAGGCGCTCAAGGCGCTGCGGCTGATCCGAACCGACTGCTCGACCTCCAGCCGCGCCACCATCTCGTTCAGCGTGATGTCCTTGCGCTCCTCGATCAGCCCGACGATGAAGGCGTCATGCGCATCGAGGCTGGACGCGCGGCGGCGACCCTGCGGCCGCGGCCCAGTCTCGCCGATCTTCGCCCGAGCAATCCAGCGGATCGCACTTGATATACCCACACCAAACCGCGCCGCGGCTTGGCGCGCCGACATACCTTCGTCCAAAGCCTTCAACACACGCCACCGCAGATCGCCACTCAGTGCTTTCCCATTATCCACCTCCGTCGAGATGAATGTTGAATCAGCACACAACGCGGACGTCACTTCACAATCGATTCATCGATGGCAGGACGTGCTCTAGGCATACCCGCACTATGGCATTCCGTCCGAGAAAAAAGGAGGCCATCCGCCTGTGCGCGCGGCTCGAGGGCATGATACTGATCCCGTCTACGAGGGCAAATCGAATGCAAGGGATGATCGACCTCGTCCAGAAGGGCTTCTTTCCGGAGCGATCGAGAGTCCTATCCGCGCATCTCGGCGGCACGCCGGCGATCAATGGTTACAGCCACACCTTCCGCAATGGCTGACGCTCGACAGATTGAGATTGCGCTATCCTGCCGTGCCGGCGACGCGCTCAAAGTTTTCGAAGGTCTTAGCAAATCGAGGAAGTCAGCTGTTGACTGCCCCCAAGGCGAAGAGGATCGAGTTCATCCGGAATGTCTTAATCGGTGGAGTGAAAAGCCAAAGGACACCAGAAGGAGCTAGTCAAGAGATTAGAAAGTCTTTCTTTCCATTGGGGTCTGCGAGAGCCCCGTTGCAAACTCTAGACTTTCCTGGAGACCGGAGAAGTTGGAGTGAGGGCCCTTCAAAGGCGGCTCGGATCTATGGCTTCAGCAATCCGCCGAAAGCTATACCGTGACCCGGGGCTCGAACTTAACACGATCAAGGCTGATCATACTCCTAAATTTTCGCACGTTGGGGTTGGTATAGAGCTTTGTCTTGACAAAGACGTCAAAGGCATCGACGTCCTCGACCGCTACGACCAGGACGAAATCGGCGTCGCCCGTCACCATGTAGCATTGAGTTACCTCCTTGGCCGCGCGCATCGCGCGCTTGAAGTCGTCGACAAGGTCCAGACGTTCACGGTCAAGTTCAACTGTCACAACAATGGTAAGCGATTTGCCAAGAGCCTTCGGATTCACGAGTGAGATATCCGCAACGATTACGCCCTCCGCACGCAACTTGTTCACTCGACGCATGCATGAGGCGGCTGAAGAACCGACGAGTTCCGCGAGGTCGGCAAAGGAGTGCCGATTGTTCCTCTGTAGCGCCGTCAGGATCCTTTTGTCTAGGTCGTCCACCGTCTGATGCCCGGCCATACTTGAGATTTAATATTTGCTTCTCAATCTTAACAATTTCATAGTTCTCCGCAACGTTTGTTTCAAACCACCCGCAAAAGTGAAACAAACAAGCATTCATGATCTGGCAGTTAATCAAATATGCGCTCCTTCCGGATTCAACCCAGATCTGTCGGAAGTGGGTCTCGTAAGCTGACGGCATTTCAAACCCGCGCTTTGTGTGATCCGCATGTCAGCAGTGGACGCGTTTTTGGCTAGACGGCCGCACTCTGCCGTTTCCAGCATGCGCCAGCACATTCCTCATGAAGTGAGGCGTGCCCGTTGAAGAAGTTCGCTTGGGCGAACCGCTTTGAGATGAGACGGGATCCGCCTTCGCATGAGGGTTTGGCGTGACCCTCAGACCGCTCGTCTTGCTACCGACGGCTCGATCCGGAGCAGCGGAATACCAGCCGAAGGAACTGGACCAAATATGCGGCTGCCAGCCGCTTGAGGTTCACGGCCGGAGGCGTGAGAGTAGGCCTGGATTTTCATATCGGGAAGGCCGCGCCTGGAGCACTGACTACCTCGCTCCTCGGAGAGCTTCGCCATTAACCTGGATTCGTAGCCCTGTCTCCGTAGCGTCTCGCCGCTCGCATGGATCCGGCGATTTGAACATGCGAAGAAGCCTCTCTTGGAGGGGCTCACGCAACGGGTTGCTGGCTGGCTTGAGGTCGCAGGTCCGACAGGCGGCGGGCAGCGTTCGATCGTGTCCCGCGGCGTGGTGTAGTTGGCGGCATTGGTCGCCGTGCTCTCCGGCATGGGCCGGGCTGATCAGCGTGCCACGGCTGGCAGGCTGATCATGGGATCATCACTCATTTGGCTGATGGTTTCCAGGGTCATGTATCTGGCCCGCGTCTCCCAGTCCCGGTCGCGGTACCCATTGCGCTGGGCGAGCCGCAGCGGCTTCTTCTCGCCATAGCCGGCGCCGGTGGGCGCGCCGACCTCCGTTTCCATCGGCCGCTCGGCGGCAAAGCCGATCATCTCCCGCAGAAGATCGGCATCCGGGGTCTTCTCCACGACCGTGCGCAGGTTCATCATGTCGTCGGTCATCGGTGGTCCTTCCGAAATGGGTTGGCGTCAACAACCAAACCCTACCGGAAAGCGCCGATGACCACCGAAACGCCGCTCACTCGCTACAGCGCTACTAACGGCGCGCTCGCGAGCGGCTTCGTAACCGCCGAGCTACACCACCTGATGGACACGACCCAGCGTTCGACGAGGCGCGGCTCTCGTGGAGAGTCTTCGGCCCTGCGCGCGGATGGCCGAGGTGGCACGCAGGCACGGGGCCCGCCGCTGCCAGGTCTATGACTGGCCCGAGCGGCCTGATCGGAAGGCACGGCTCGCGTTGCCTTAAGGCATGGCCTCGGCCACCGGCTTTGCGGCGCTTGCGATGGGAGAGCCGGCGCGGAACCACGCGGCGGAGGCTTGCATCGAGAGCGTCTTGGGCGACGCCGTGATCTGGGCGGGGCATGACGTCGATGCCGGGCATCTGTCGCGGATGATCCGCGATGTACGTGGGGGCCCAACGATCCCGCCGGACTGCCAGATACCAGCGTATGCAAAGCAGGATCACTGAATGCTCAAACCGGTGTCCCTTGAACGTCGCCAACTCGCTGAGACGTTCCATACGGCGCCGCCGGCAATCAGGGGTGCAACAGATACTACAAGTAATTTCATAGAATCTTTGCAACCGCAAATCACTGCCAATGGTACGTTCACCCCAAAGTCTGAGGCCAAACAGTTAGGCACCTAGGTACTTGAAAGTATCCAAATGAAAAACGACCCGCACTCCGATGATCCAAGTCTCATCTCCTGGCAGCAAATCGAATGACAGCGCACGTTTTTGGGGAAGTGATATGCCGATCCAGCATTACACCTATTCCATCGACCCTGCAGGAAGCAGGGGGAGCATCACGACTACAGAATTTCTAGAAGCCGCCGCCGATGCAGTTTGGATGCCATACATGTGCCACCAGACGTTCGGAGGCACGGCTGAGCTTATCGCCGAGGATGGACAACAGCCAGGAATTCATTATGGCGAGGCTCTTTGTTGCGGCACATTCGGCGAGCTGCTCCAAGGCCAGTTGCCGACCGGCTCCCTTCCCGGCGATCCTCACTTCTTGGTCACGATGCCCATCGCGGTCTTTGCGCGAGCTCACTTTATGCCGATTGAAGGCACACGATCCGTAACCGTTTATCCACCACATAAACTCAAGGCAAAACGACTAGCTGAGAATCTCGTGATTGCTCTCGGTGTCTCAGGAGGAAGCCTCCTTTTGCAATCCGAGCTCCCCGAAGGCAAAGGGCTGGCGAGTTCGTCTGCGGATCTTGTTGCGGCTGCACGGTCAATCGCCTGCTGCTTCAAGCGGAGAGTCCGGACATCATTGATTGAGAAGCTAATGGCGGAGATAGAGCCATCCGACGGGGTGATGTACCCAGGAGTGGTCGCATATCAGCAGCGAGCATGTAGCCTTCTCTCCTTCCTAGGTCAAATGCCGCCGCTTGCAATCGTTGGTATCGATGAAAGAGGGACCATCGAAACCGTCGACTATGATCAACGGCGAGGTGAAATCCCCACCAGTCGCAGAGCAGAATATCACCAATTACTCGACCGCGCACGGATAGCAATTCCGCGGGGGGACACGGCCACGATAGGCAGAATAGCTATGGCCAGCGCGCTCCTGCATCAGGAGCGGGCTCCAAAGGAGCATCTAAACCCGACGCTGAAAGCATCCGAGGCCGTTGACGCTCTCGGGGTCATAGTCGCGCACAGCGGCACAATGATTGGAATCCTGCTTGATCGAATGGCGTCTGACTTTCCACGAAAGCTTAGGTCCGTGCTGGCGCATGTATCGCCGCACGACAACTCGCCAAAAATATATCTGACCCTGTGACTGGCCGCCGGTGAGGTAAGCCATATGGACGCTGTTCGCAAACGTCTGCCATTCTCCAGCTATTCCGATGCCTATGTTCTCCCCAGCATTATTAGGTGTGAGACAAACCTCTATGTAGCGCAGTTCGCGTTCATGAAGCTTCTCCCTGCCAAGTACATCATTGAGCAGGCCCTGGCTCGAGGGACTTTGACGCACGGCATGAAAGTTCTCGAGACCTCGAGCGGAACCTTCGCACTGGGTTTGGCCGTAGTTTGCCGGGAACGTGGATTCCAGCTTGAAATCTTCACGGACCCCGTGATGGACAAAGGCCTCGAAAACAGGTTGATCTCCTTGGGGGCCAAAGCCTTCATAATAACTGAAAAGGCGAAGCAGGGTGGTTATCAAACAAGCCGCCTCGACGCATTACATGCCAGGATGAGACAGTTGGGCCGCTCCTGTTTCTGGCCCCGGCAATACGAAACACCCGACAACCCCGCAGCCTATAAGCTCTTCGCCGATCAGATATCGGAGATGTTGGACGCCGACGTAACGTTGGTCGGTTCTGTGGGATCAGGCGGCTCTACTTGCGGAACGATCGAGCGCCTCCGCCAAAAAGCCCCTGGCGCGCGCCTTATTGGAGTGGACACTTTCAATAGCGTCATTTTTGGCCAACAGGATGGCGAACGGAAACTGCGGGGGCTGGGGAACAGTCTTGTCCCCAAGAACGTGAGGCATGAACTATATGACGAGGTGCATCTCGTCTCGGCTCCGCTCGCATTTGCTGCAACGCGAACCCTCCACGAGCGGTACGCCGTTTTCGCCGGTCCGACCTCCGGAGCAAGCTACATCGTCGGGTGTTGGCGCGCTCGACAGTATCCAGGAGAGACCGTAGTCGTCATATGTCCTGATGAAGGCCACCGCTACGTCGAAGCCGTTTACGACCACGGGTGGCTTAAGCAGAACGGATGTCTGCATGCAGGTGTTCTGCTGGACGAGCCGGCAACCGAAAATCACCCTTCGACCGCTCTCCCGCCATGGAACCGATATCTCTGGAAGCGGAGAAGCCGGGAAGCTGTCCTAAACGTTCTGGAGGACGCGTCATGATGAACCGAGGTAGCTTCCTTTTCGTGGAAAGCAACACGACGGGCACTGGCGAACTGTTGATAAACCGGGCCCGACTCCTAGGCTTTGAGCCCTACCTCGTCACGCGCGATCCTGCGCGCTATCCATCTCTTAAGGACTCGGTCGCCCAAGTGATCGAAGCTGAGACCCGCAGCCCGGATGAACTCATCGGGGTCGCCGCCAAATTAGGCAGGCTGGCAGGTATATACTCGTCGTCGGATTATTTTGTGGAAGCAGCGTCACGTGTCGCGACGGCGATGGGGCTACCAGCAGCGAATTCGGAGGCCATCGCCACATGCCGCAACAAATGGAAGCAGGCGGCCGAATTGCGGCGACAATCAATCAGGGTCCCTGAAACTCGGCTGGCCACTTCCGCCAGCGACGTCGAGAATATACTTGCCCAAGCCACTCTGCCGGTGGTCGTCAAGCCAGTGTCCGGCAGTGGTAGTAGCGGCGTGAGGTTGTGCGACAGTGCCGCAGCCGCCATCAAGGCGTTCGAGAGTGCAAGGGGTGCACTGCTCGATCAAGTGGATCTGCCCAGTCCCGACATCCTCATCCAGCAATATGTCGAGGGTAAGGAATACTCTGCAGAGATAATTGCGTACGATGGGACGCTGCATTGTCTTGGAATTCTTGCCAAGCACAAAGGGCCGGCTCCCTGCTTCGTCGAGGTAGGGCACGACTTCCCGGCCCCGCTACCGGAGCCATCCCTCAAGGAATTGGCTTCTTTTGCCGCAGGCGCGGTGTCGGCCCTGGGCCTGAATTTCGGACCGGCTCATGTGGAGTTCGTGATAACGGAGTCGGGCCCCGTCATCATCGAGGTCAATCCCAGGCTGGCTGGAGGAATGATTCCAGTGATGCTCTCCCACGCCCTGGGAACGTCAATCCTTGACATGGTGATTAGACTTTACGCGGGAGAAGGGTTCACGCCTCCACGCGCGAGCGCAAGGGCGGGAGCCATCCGCTTCCGACTTGCTCACACGTCCGGCAAGCTCAAACGCCTCAGCTTTTCTCGAAATCCAGACCCGACCGTGCCCGAGGCGGGGCTACTGAAATCTGAGGGAGGCGACGTTCAAATAAAGGGCGACTTCAGAGACAGAGTAGCCTATGCGGTCGCCGTCGCTGATGAACTCGATGCCGCCGCCGCGGCAGCTGATCGGATGATCGATTCCATTGTGATCGATATCGAGACGGCCGCTGGCGGATCGGACAAGCAAGACCCTGGGTCGAGCGAGGGCAGGTGGACCCTGCATCCCGAAGCGATGAAGTTGCTCGCCCCGCCTATAGATATCTCGCGCGATGGCCGCCTTCTGCAGCACCAGGCGGCCGTAGACGAAGCACATCTGGTCATGCTGGCAGACCAGGGCTTGGTCAGCCAGGCAGCCGCTGCCGATCTCCTCAAGCACATCTTGAACCTTCAGGACGAGGGCTTTCAGTCTTTGGAGGGCCGCGAGGCTCCGCGTGGGCTCTATCTTGCTTATGAGGCCGAACTTGCCACCAGAGCTGGCCCGGAAAAGGCCGGCTGGCTGCACCTTGCGAGATCCCGCAACGACTTGAACGCGACCATTTCTCTTCTGTTCCTTCGGGAAGCCGCGTCTTCCATCTCTCAACAGATAGGAATTGCACAAGGTGCCCTGCTTCAGCGAGTGGAGGAAGCATCGAGCCTTGTGGCTCCGTTGTACAGTCAGTACCAGATCGCACTCCCCGGATCGCCAGGGCACTATCTGCTTGGCGTCTTTTTCGCTCTGGGGCGCGAGCGCCAGCGCCTCCATAGCCTTCTGGAAGACATCAGGAACTGCCCTATGGGAGCTGGTGCCGGCGGAGGCACCAGTATGCCGATTGATCCTTCGAAAACCGCAAGTCTTCTAGGATTTGAAGAGCCGTCGTTCAACTCTCTTGATGCGGTCGCGAGCCGCGACCATCAACTGCACGGGCTTTCAATCTTTGCTAGCATCTCAACCTTGCTCAGTCGTGTGGCCCAGGATCTGCAGGTCTGGACAACACGCGAGTTCGCTCTCATCGATGTTCCCCGAAATCTTGCCGGCGGCTCTTCCATGCTGCCGCAAAAGAAGAACCCGTTCCTGCTTGAACACATCAAGGGGTCGGCAAGCACCGTAATTGGCGCATACGTCTCTGCGGCAACGGCTACCTGCAAAGCGCCTTTCAGCAACTCGATTGAAGTAAGCAACTACGGCTGCTCTCCTCTCAGGCTTTCAGAGGAGGCCCTGCAGAGGGCCATCATCCTCACATCGCTTATCGTGAAGTACATGTCGTTCAACGTGAGGTCGATCCGCGATCATCTCGAAGACGGGTCATCAATGACGGCCATCGCCGCCGAACGGATGGCGTCGCGAGGCATCCCTTTCAGGGAGGCCCACACACAAATTGGCGAGATCGTCCAGCGCCTGTCTCAGGATAGCTGCGCCACACAGCGCCGAAGCAAGCTTGCCAGCCAACTCGCTGGCGTGTTCCCGGCGAGTCTTGAAGAGTGCAGGGATGCTCTGCAGTTCGGAGGAGGACCCGGAAGACGATCAACCGATGACCAGCTTTCCGTAGCAAAAACGCATTTTCGGGACATGGAGCTGAAATGCGCCGAGATATCGGAACGCTGGGCGCACGCCGAGGTGCACTGCAAAGGGAGGGTGAAAGAACTGATAGGCGCTAAACCACCTGGAAGATCGGATAGAGCTATGGCGGAAACTGGGTGATGACGGTTTGAGGAGAGCGGCGTATCGAGGCGGGTGATGAAGCCTGCCAGAACCTCTCAAGGAGAGCGATACGCCATGAATGAGACTACCAATGTCTTTCGTCTTCGTCAGCCTGACGAGTTTGATGATCCCCTGACGGATGTGCTTCGCACCGGGGCGCGCAAATTGCTGGCGCAGGCGATTGAGATCGAGGCCGAGACGTTTCTTGCCGAGATGCGGGATCTCAAGTTCAAGCTTGCCGATGGCCGTGACCGGATTGTCCGCCATGGTCACGGCCCGGAGCGGAGCATCCAGACGGGCATCGGTCCGGTGCCAGTCAGCCGGGTGAAGATCCGGGATCGCGGCGCGAATGGCGAGGTTGATCGGGTCCGGTTCGCCTCATCGATCCTGCCGAAATGGGCGCGTCGGACGCGAAGTCTGGATGCGTTGCTTCCCGTTCTCTACCTGCGCGCTGTTTCGACGGGCGATTTTCAGGAAGCGCAGAGTGCGCTTGTGGGCAAGGACGCGCCGAACCTTTCACCCTCGGTGATCACGCGGCTGACGGCGGAGTGGAACGCCGATTACGAGCGTTGGCAAAAGCGCGATCTTTCGGCGCGCCGCTATGTCTATGTGCGGGCGGACGGGGTCTACCTGCAGGCGCGGATGGAAGACCAAGCCGAATGCATGCTGGTCCTGATCGGCGCCACGCCCGAGGGCAAAAAGGAACTCGTCGGTTTCCAGACCGGCGTTCGCGAGAGTGCGCAAAGCTGGCG
The DNA here is from genome assembly GCF_040318615.1 of Mesorhizobium sp. M1078. Classification (NCBI taxonomy): domain Bacteria; kingdom Pseudomonadati; phylum Pseudomonadota; class Alphaproteobacteria; order Hyphomicrobiales; family Phyllobacteriaceae; genus Mesorhizobium; species Mesorhizobium sp. M1078. The sequence goes on along the minus strand of NZ_JAMYMP010000010.1, from coordinate 95,113 downwards.
CGAGCTGCTGGTCGACGTGAAGCGGCGTGGCCTGAAGATCGCGCCCGATATTGCCGTCGGCGATGGCGCGCTTGGCTTCTGGAAGGCGCTCGACGAGGTCTTTCCCGGCACCAGGCACCAACGCTGCTGGGTGCACAAGACCGCCAACGTCCTGAACAAGGTGCCGCTCTCGGTGCAGGCCGACATGAAGACGGATTTGCGCGAGATTTACGGCGCGCCGACACGCTCAGCAGCCGAAATGGCGATCGATGTGTTCGCCGAGAAATACGGCGCGAAGTACAACAAGGCGGTCGACTGCCTGAAGAAGGATCGCGAGACGTTGCTGGCGTTCTACGATTTCCCCGCCGAACACTGGGATCATCTGCGAACGTCGAGAGCCTCTTTGCCACCGTTCGCCACCGAACGGTGCGCACAAAGGGATCCCTGTCGTCGAAGACCGCCAGGCTGATGGTCTTCAAGCTCGTCATGGCCGCCGCCAAATCCTGGCGTCGATTGAAGGGTCAAAATCAGTTGCCGAAACTGCTCGCAGGTGCCAGGTTCCAGGATGGGATCAGCAGTCATCGAAATGAAGCCGCAAAGCGCGGCTTGATCAACCCCCGTCACCCAAAATCCATCATAGCTCGATCGGATATAGGGACAAGGTGATCAACGAGGAGGCACAGTATTCAATTTGGTGTGCGAACCAGTAAGCGCCGTTCGGCTGGCGCTCTGTCGGGCTTCGTCGGGTCAAAAAACTTGCCTCGATCATTTGAAGAGATGGATCGACACGATGCTTTCGGGCCAGCTACTACTCCCGCTCTGATTATAACAGTCGCGTCACCTTCCACTTTCACCAAATCGCAACCAACCGACGTTGCCCGGCTCGGCCTTGTCGACCAGATGGTGAGGCGTATGAGGTTGGGCATGCAGTTGATGTTTCAAAACGCGCGACGCATCGCTGATGTCCGCGAAAACCGTCACGCTCAATCGCCTCGCCGTTTATCTCGGGATCAAGGTGTGCGAACAGAAGGGAATTGTGCAGGTTCATTGCGTGTGGCGCGATGATATCTCCATCGCCACAACGGTTTCGAACCCTCCGGCCGAGTGATTGACGATAAATGGCTCGATTCGCCTCGATTTAATCCAAGGTACGCTCCATTATTTATCGCCTGTCATGTTGGTAAGGGGGAGCGCTACAATAAGCGGAAAAAATATCAGTGTTAAAAGGATATTCTAGAATATTCATGAATTCTTCACACCCGCAAATAACTGACACTGGTACGATCACCCTCAGAGTCATGGCAAGGTTGGCTAAAGAAGCGCGACCGATGTAGGTTTAGGCCGCCACATTGATCTTACTGAGGAAAACGCCAATGGCAAGAAGACGAGCGCTCATCCTGATTGAAGGTCATAACACTAGTGGTCTGCCATATGTGCAGGCGGCTAACCGCCTCGGACTTCACGCAGTTAACTTGGTGTCAGATCCAGGCTGCTACGACTATCTTGCGGCGGAACAGGTTAATGCAATCCGTATCGACAGAAATGACCTCGATTCACTGATCCGCGAATGTTCGGGGCTACGTGCGACCTATGACATTGCCGGCATTACTGGATTTGCGGACTTCGACGAGTCCACGTCTGCCACAGTTGCAAAACTCTGCCGGCACTTCGATTTGCCGGGACCGGACCCCGTGTCTATTGAACGATCCTGCGATAAACTGACTCAACGTCAGCTCCTCGCCCACTCCGGTGTTCCAGTGCCAGCTTATCGCTTAGTAGCGGATGCGGCGGAGGCGGAAAGCTGTGCTGCGCAGATCGGGCTGCCGGTGATTGTCAAGCCGACCGTTGGCAGCGGCAGCAGTGGTGTCCGATTGTGCTGCGACGTCGATGAGCTAGTCGAACATGTTACACATCTGTTGGGCGGGAAGCACGTATGGCGATCTTCGCCGAAAATACTGGTTGAAGAGTTCGCACAAGGCCCCTTCTATAGCGTCGAGATCATGGGAAATCAGGTCGTTGGGATTGTCGCCGCTGACTTCGGCGCACCACCGCATTTCGTGTTCCGGCAGACGAACTTTCCGGCTCCGCTGAGTGCTGATGCATATAAACGTATTTCCGACGTTTCGTTGAGCTGTTTGCGAGCTCTGGGCCTTAACTGGGGGCCAACGAACATAGAACTTCGGTGGACGAAGCATGGCCCGATCGTCATCGAAGTCAATCCGCGCCTTGCTGGCGCGCTTGAGCCGCAATTGGTCCGTCTGGCTTACGGTATTGACCTCATCACGGAGCACCTCAAGCTCGTTATCGGGCAGGAATGCGATTTACGCAGAAGGCATTCGCGGTCTGCCGCTGCGCGATTCTTAATTCCTGATCACGAAGGCACCCTTGATTGGATCAAAGGCGACGATCGGGCTGCTGCTGTATCGGGTGTTATGGAGATCAAATTGTATGTTCAACCCATGATGCCGATCGTCAGAAGGGGCGATTACCGAGACTGCATTGGACATATCCTCGCGGTTTCACCCAGTCTTGCCCAGACGGAAACGATACTTCAGCGTGCCGCCGGTTTAATTCACTGGTCGATAACCCCCAAGCTTGTCGAACAGTAACAGTCATCCACCGTTAGCCGCAGCGCCTCGAGGCAAGCCGCGGCGAAACGATAAGTGGCGATCGTCGTTAAGGAATAATGAGACCTGTGCGCGGGTGGCTGGACCGGCGCATTGATCTGTGATTCCCTCGATCTGATCAAGGGATTGAGGGATGCGATGTCACGTCGGCGCATAGGTCAGGAAAAGTTCGGTTTCGCCGTTGATGGCGGCCGACATTCGTCTTTGGACGAGCTTGCCAGACAGATTGACTGGGCGTCGATCGAGCGCCACCTGGCCGTGATTCCTGCGCGGCCAAGGGCGAGCCCGCCTGGCCGCCAACGACCTTGTTCAAGGCGATGCTGCTGTCGATCTGATACGATCTGTCGTACATGAAGCTTGCCGAGGCGTTGGACGACAGAGGATCGTTCCGGCGGTTCTGCGGGTTCTCGGCTTGGGAGCCTACACCAGAGCGGACGGCTTTCGTGCGTTTTCGAAAAGCCCTTGCGGCCATGGTCTGGACAGGACTCTGTTCGACGAGATCACCCGCCAGCTCAAGGCCAAAGCGATCCGGGTTAAGACTGGCACGCTTGTCGATGCGACAATGCCTCGGGCAGTGAGAATGATGACGAAGGCCATTGGGTCAAGCATAAGGGCCGACCAGCAGTCCCTGGCTTCAAAGCCCATGTGGGTGCCGACGCCGATACTGCTTTGGTCGAGGAGATTGCGATCACGCCCGCCAACATTAACGACGGCAGATCCCGGCGAGGTGTTTGCCGACAGCGCCTATCGAGGCAATCATTTCGGCGACGCAGTGCGGGCAAAGGGCGGGACCCCTCGTGTGTCGCCACCGGCATGTGGGGTCGGGACGAAGCCGAAATACGGGCACGTCTTGAGGCTTGGAACCAACCGATCCACCGCATTCGTGGTCGCATCGAGAAAATCTTCGGCACATGGAAACGAAGCTATGGTCTTCGCCGGATGCGATGGCGAGGGCTTGCCAAGGCAGGCGTTCAAATTCGCCTCACTGCCATCGCCTACGATATGAAACGTAGTTTGAAGGTCATCGCTATGGCTGGATAGCGGGTAAAAACACCGCTGGCGCTCCCACAAGAACGCCGAAAGCCACAGCCAACGACATTGGCCTTGATATCTTCCCGCCCATGTCCTGATCTGCCGACAAAACCAAACAAATCAATGCAATGCGCGTCCCGCACACAGGTCTCACGACGGTCTTGGCTGCTGACTCTTTTGTGATTTTGGCAGATTTGCGCGCGGGAATTCTCTGTTGCCGAAGGAGATTCGGCGATTGGATCGGCGGTGAAAGTTGCGGACGGACCTTTTGTGAACGGTCGTCAGGAAGTGCGCATAAATGGTGCCAGCAGGGAGATACAGGGTTCCGCGGGATCGCATAGGGGACCTCGCCCCCGCAGCGCAGCGTAGCGCGGACCGCGCGTAGCGAAGCTGCGGGGGCGGGGTCCGGGAAAATTTTTCGCCGATGCTTTTTCGGTGAAGCGCGTGGGGCGCTGGCGGAGCCGCAGCGCGTGCTTTAATCTTTTCCCAGATCGTTAAAGCAGGCGCGGCGCCGACCCAACCTTGCAAGTTTACCCGGCGCCGCACCCTACACCGTGCGGAACACGAATGCCGGGCTATTATGGCGCAGATGACACCTCGCGTCCACGTCATGGACACCGCCACAGGGTGGCAGAAGAGGATACCGGACGCTTCTTCCTTTGCGAGTGTTGCCGGGCTCAAACACTGATCTAGATGTTGCGACCGTGGACAGATCTATTGTGCCGGTGGTTGCGCGTGTGTTGCGCGTGCCGAGCGGCGACGGGATGTTGCCAGGCGTGTCAATGACCACGGAATCGGGACCCTGTTGTTTCGCGCAAAAGGTGGACGAAAATCACCCCTCAAACAGGGTCCTCATTCCATGAAAAATCACAGCCGCTCAGAACGGTCACTCCTTGCACTCAGCCGTCATCCGACTGAACCGACTGCTCGAGCACTACGAAGCCAATGAGCTTCAGGCAGGGATCCTGGAGGTCCTGGCACTCGAAGGGCCAGCGCCCCATCCCAACGCTGTGCAGTTGATCCTTGAGCGCCGACGTGAACGGCGGCGCCAACCCCCGTTGCTGCATGTCGCGCTGCCTCAGCATGTGCAGGACAAGGACAGTCCCGTCAGGCCCGCCCGCCTAGGCTAGGCTAGACCTCTACGACCAACTCAAGGAAACCCCCGATGACCACTCCTGATCCGCAAGACGGGCGTGACCGCGCCGCGCGCCTGCATCTGCACGGGCTTGTGGCCCACTGGCAGGACGCCACTCAAGCCGGATGGGCGCTTACGCTCCTCGACTGGGAAGAGGACGAGCGCGCCAGGCGCAGTCAAGACCGGCGGTTGAAGGACGCCAAGATCGGTCGGTTCAAGCCGCTCTGCGACTTCGACTGGTCCTTTCCGACCCGATGCGACCGACAGGCCATCGAGGCTCTGATGAGGCTCGCCTTTATCCGCGACGCCGGCAACGCCGTCCTTATCGGACCCAACGGCGTCGGCAAGTCAACATTCGCCCGGAACAATCGCCTACCATGCTGTCCTGAATGGCCACAACGCCCTGTTTACACGCGCCGGACAGCTTCTCGGTGATCTGGCCGCCATCGACAGTGCCTCCGCCCTCCGCCGGCGTCTGGCACATTACGCCGCCCCCACGCTTCTCGTAATCGACGAGGTCGGATACCTGTCCTATACCAACCGCCACGCCGACCTGCTGTTCGAGCTCATCAGCCGACGCTATGAGACCAAGAGCACTCTCGTCACCACAAATCGAAACTTCGCCGACTGGCACGAGGTCTTTCCCAACGCAGCCTGCGTCGTGTCCATGGTCGATCGTCTCGTCCACAATGCCGAGGTGATCGCCATCGAAGGCCAATCCTACCGTCTCAAAGACGCGACCGAACGCTCCGAACAGCGCGCCGTCCAAAGAAGGCCGGCAAAGCCATGACAGCACCTGCAAAACCAGGCTTGCCGCTCTTCTTCCCGCTAGACATCCCAACAACATGGACACCCGACCAGGCGCTCGCCGTCTTCGAGCTCCTCACCGAGCTGCGCGACAAGATCTGGTCATGCTACGCCATCGACATCCAGCAGGAGATCCAGAGCCAACAGGTCCCAACTGACTAAACCCAAACAGCAGCCCCTACCTCTCTCACAGGAAACCCCAAACGCAAGCGCGAATTTCCCCGCACCTTTTGCTGTTGAGTGCTCTGATGCATGCAGGTGTCCACCAAAATAGGTGGACACCAGGTGATGGACGAAGATGAGCAGAAACTGCGGGTGAGGCTTGTCGGTAGGGACGGGCGACGCCGATACGACCCCGCATCGAAGGACCGTCTTGTCTTGGCCTGCCTTGAGCCTGGCGTGTCGGTATCGAGGCTTGCGCTCGAACATGGGGTCAATGCGAACCTTCTTCGGAAGTGGATAAAGAGGCGCGCGGAGACTTTTCCTCTCCAGCCAAGGTGAGCGCGTCGCTGCCGAACGGCGTGACGTTGACGCTGGAATGCGGTGATGTGGATGCGTTGGCAGCGGTAATCGGAGCGCTGGGTCATGTTCACACTGGGCGGACGGGCTTGCCGGCGAGCGAAGGGGCGACGGGAAAGAAGCGCGGCCGCAGGGCCTTGCCGGAAAACCTGCCGCGCGAGCGTGTTGAGTATGACCTTCCCGACGCCCAGAAGACTTGTCCTTGCTGCCGTCACCAGATGCATCGCATGGGCGAGGCCGTTACCGAGCAACTTCATATCGAGGTGAAGGCGAAGGTTCTGCAGAATGTGCGGTTCAAGTATGCTTGCCGTCATTGCGACCGTACCGGCATCAACACGCCGGTCGTGACCGCGCCGATGCCCGCGCAACCCTTGCCGGGCAGCATCGCCACGGCCTCGACGCTGGCCTTCGCGCTCGTTCACAAATACGTCGACGGCACACCGCTCTACCGCCTGGCGCAGGCCTTCGAGCGCGCAGGGCGTTCCTGTCAGCCGTGGCGCTCTGGGTCACTGGGTGATCGGCTCGAGCGAAAAGCATCTCGCCCGCATCTATGAGGTCTGAAGCTGCGGCTCAGATCGCAGCCCCTCATCCATGGCGACGAGACCACGGTCCAGGTGCTGAAGGAAATGGACAGAGAGGCCACCAGCACCTCGTACATGTGGGCATACCGGAGCGGCCACGACAGTGACGAGCCGATCGTGCTGCTCGATTATCAGCCGGGTCGCGGCCAGATACACCCGCAGACCTTCTTGGGCGACTACCGCGGCATCGTGATCAGCGACGGTATCCGCCTGGCGCACGCTGGAAGGAGCAACGCATCTTGGCTGCATGGCCCATTCGAGGCGGCGCTTCGTCGATGCCCTAAAGGCGAGGAAGAAAGGCGGCGGCCCGCCGGAACAGGCGCTCCGGTTCTTCGAACAGCTCTATCGGGTTGAAAGGCAGGCGCGGAACGAAATCCCCGATGACGGCGAAACGCGGGATGACTGCATTCGCCGCTTCCGCCAGCAACATAGTGTCCCGATCCTCCAGGCTCTCAAGGCATGGCTCGACGACATCGCCCTAAAAGTCTTGCCGGACAGCAAGCTCGGCGACGCCGTCTCCTACACCCTGAACCAATGGGGATATCTGACGCGTTACACCGAGGACCGATCGACAACAATCTTCTCGAGCGTGACATCAGAATCTTTGCCACTGGCCGGAAAAGTTGGCTGTTCAGCGATACCGTCGACGGAGCATCTACAGCCTGACGTTGACCTGCCGCGCCTGTGGCGTCGAGCCGTTAGCGTGGCTGCGCCACGTCCTCACCGAGTTGCCTCAACGCGCTGTCGATACTGATATCGACGACCTGCTGCCCTTCAACTTCGCCAAAGCAACAGCAGCCTGATCAGACCAGATACCGTTCCCGATTCGAAGGCCATCCGTCGAAAGCCCCCGCGTCAACGTGCAGCGAAAATAGCGCTTACCCCCAAACAGCACATGGCACCGCTTATGCGCACTTCTTGACGACCGCTAACACCTTTCGCCAGGGGAGCTTCGCTCATCTTGCCCGGAACTCAATGTGCCAGAGCAGCCGACTGTTGTCGATCGCGGCGGTCCTGGACGGTATGAGCCGGACCGATGCGGCGCGGATCGGCCGGACGGATCGCCAGACGCTACGCGACTGGGTGCATCGCTCAACGCGGCCGGCCCCGATAGTCTTGTCGACCGGTGGGCACAAGCTCGGCTTCTCCCACATGAGTGAGCGGGCGCGTCATCCGGCCCCCTACACCACGTCAGTGGGCACGATCGAACGCCCCCGACACTCTCTCAGGGAATTCCTTCCGCAGGAAATATCGCCGGGATCCTCGTGGATAATTAGACAGGTGACCAAACGTCTCGTATCCGAGAGACTGATAGAATGCTGGCGCCTGAAACTCGAAAGTGTCTAGCCACACGCCGACACATCCGCTGCGAAGAGCCCAACGCTCTGCAGACCTTACTAGCCGCGCGCCGATTTTCCGACCCCGCAATTCCTTGGGTACAAATATCAATTCGATGTACACCCAGTCATAGTAGCCCCTTGCCCAAAGTCCACCCGTGGTTTGGCCGCTTCCGGGATCCTTGATGAGGACAGCAAAGGCCTTGGGGTCGTAAACAGCGCCCATGCTTTCGTTATAGATATCTAATTGGTCCAAGATGGCTTGCCGGTCCGAATCGTCCGGCTGTTCTTTTATCTGGATCAATTTAGCCATTGTGATTGTTCCTTCGAAGACAGGGTGTTGCGTCTTGGCTGAGGCCCTGACGCGAGACTGCTAGTCTAGTAAATGGCAGGGCCCACCGAAAAAACCGGCTCTGATAAAATGATAAGTCCTCTTCTGCCGAACAACCTGACTGCTCGACGCACGACCGCCATGAATGACCACCCCTTAAACAAAGATTCCCTTCGGAACGAGCTTCGCCCTGGAATGGAAAAGCAGTTGTTGACGGGACCGACCCCCATTCACCTGCTGCCTGCGCAGACGCTATCGGCGCTCAACCTGACTCGACGCTTAGACGATTCCGCCAGGAGAACCGTCGCGAACGGCGAACGTCTTCGTTCCATCTTGACTGATCTCAACATCGTAGAACATGCGGTCGCGCACAGAATTGTCCCTGTCGAACGTGAGCACCCGCGGCTTGATCTCTGCGATCTGATGCTCGCTAATATATGCGGAGGAGCAAACGATTATCTCATCGCCGATCTGGCAGGTGCGAGCAGCGGCTCCGTTCAGCACACAGCAACCAGACCCCCTCTCACCGTAAATCACATACGTACTGATCCGCGCGCCAGTCGCTTTATTCCATATCTCAACGAACTCCAACGGAAGAATGCCTGCCTCGCTGCAATGATCCGGGTCCAGAGTTATTGAACCGTGGTAGTTCAAATCTGCTCCGGTTACGGTGATGCCGTGCAACTTGGCGGCGACGATTTTCCTCATTTGCAGGTCCTCCTTCAGCTATAGACCCACCACCCGACGGGCGACTGCAGCGTTTGGTCGAGGGCAGGAAGTGCCCGATATGTGAAGCCTCGGAACGATCGACGCAAACCTCGTGCCGATTTAGCTCATCAGCGTAGGACGGAATATTATGGTCCCATTCAGTCACTTAGTCTCGGCCAACTACAAGGTGGCCAACAAGCCTGTCGAGGTCCCGACAAAGCGGACACGAAGTGTCGGCACAATAGGTTGACATTGGAGGCCGGAAGCAAATACCGCCTGGGGAATGACTTCTCCGTAGGGGCGGCTCACGAAGGCATTGACGCGTCGGTTGCGCGACGGCTTGACAGGGCTATTCGGCTGTCAGGAAGTAATCGAGGGGGAAAGCACTAGTACACCTCGGCTGAAGTTACGACTCGTTGGGTTCCGGCAGCGCGCATTTGGTGATTGAACTAAACCGCTGCCGCGGTAGCTGATGCGCGGGTCTGGCCTGAGGAGGCCCCCGTCTGAGAAGCTTTGGTGTTGAGCCAACCTTCCAGACAGGAGAACCCCAGATGGCCCAGATAAGCCCTCTGCGTCAGCGGTTTAGTTCAATCAGATTTGCACGCCTGAGGGAATCCCACGCCGATTCAGCCTCAATTCATCCCGCTCTAGGCTAGCCTAACAATCAGTCATCGTGAGATATATTTTTGGCCAGTCGTTGAATGCCGATACATGAGCGAGCACAGACCGAAGCTTCCTCGGAAAGTCAGCCGCCATTCGATCAAGCAGGATTCCACTCATCGTGCCGCTGTGCGCGACTATGACCCCAAGAGCGTCAGTAGCCTCGGATGCATTCAGCATCGAGTCCAGATGCTTCTTTGGAGCTCGCTCCTGATGCAAGAGCGAACTGGCTGTGGCGATCCTGCCTATTGTGGCCGTATCACCCCGCGAAATCGCTTTCCGCGCGCGGTCTAGTAATTCGTGATATTTCGCCCGGTAGCTGGCCGAGGTTTCGCCTCGCCGTTGATCATAGTCGACGGTTTCCACCGTCCCTCCTTCATCGATACCTACAATCGCGAGCGGAGGCATTTGCCCAAGGAAGGAGAGAAGGCTACATTCTCGCTGCTGATAGGCGACTACCCCTGGGTACATCACTCCATCAGATGGCTCGATCTCCGCCATTAGTTTCTCGATCAATGACGTGCCGATTCTACGGTTGAAGCAGCGCGCGATTGACCGTGCAGCCGCAACAAGATCCGCGGACGAACTTGCCAATCCTTTACCTTCGGGGAGTTCCGATTGCAAAAGCAGAATTCCTCCTGAGGCTCCGATTGCACTCACGAGATTTTCAGCTAGCTGTTTTGCTTTGAGTTTATGGGACGGATAGACAGTCACGGACCGTGTGTCTGCAATCGGCGTGAAGTAAGCCCTCGCAAAGAGCGCGATGGGCATCGTGACCAGAAAGTGAGAATCCCGGGAAACGGAGCCCGCCGGCAATTGCCCTTGCAGCAACTCGCCGAATGTACCGCAGCAAAGAGCGCCGCAGGGGTGGCTCCTTGGCTCCTGCCCATAATCGGCTATTTTCTGACCTGAGTCGGCGCCGTCGAACGTCTGGTGGGACATGTACGGCCTCCAAACTTCATTAGCGGCCGCTTCGAGAAGTTCTCTAGTCGACATGCTGGGGCTCGCTTTGTAAACGTATGGAGTATGTCGAATTTTGGATCGCCATATTACGTTCTCTTCAGGTGCGTTGAGCGTGCTTCTAGATAACGCCGAGCCGATACTCGTCAGAACTTCCTCGTGTCTCGTTGCTGATATCCTTCTTAGTACTTGTCGTACTCGCTCCGTTCGATAAACATAGCATTGACAGCGAGTGCCGCTCATAAAACTTCTGTAAAATCACTTTCTAAGATCTGTTACGTATCTACTGCCGGCGGCGAGGCATGGAGCACCCGGCGAAACGCGTTAGGCCCGCGAGAGGACGCCGCTTGATCAATCAGTGATACTGCTTTGCCATTAATCAGATTGGCAAACGGTGCACCAAGCTCTCAACTTCTGTCGGCGCTGAAGATGGCTGCTGTTCTGCCTATCCAACATATAACGCGCGGGCCCGCCCCATCGTCGAAGGAGGCGGATTTCGGGGACGGCCGGTGGAAGGACTCCAGAAGCTGCCCGGATTACGCCAACCCGTGGTCTGTTGCGTCGGCAAGGTGAAGCGGTCACTTTGCTCATCAGAGGCGATTGGTGGTGGTTGGCGATGCGTGCCTTTTGCAAGAGCGATTACATCCGCGCAGTCGAGCGAAAGCTATAGCGTAGACCGTGGCTCGATTTTGGTATTGTCAAGGGCGATCATGCTCTTGAATTTTCGCACGTTCGAATCAGTATTTAGCTTCGTCTTAACAAACGACTTGAGCGCTTCGACGTCATCCACAGCCAGGATTAGCACGAAGTCGGCACTGCCGGTGGTCTGGTAGCACTGAGTTACCTCCGTGGCGGCTTGCATCAAGCGCTTGAATCTTTCGACGAGCTCGAGGCATATTCGATCAAGCTCCACTAGCACTATGACCGTGATCAATTTGCAATCGCTCCTTCAATTCGGGAAAAACTTGCCTTGGTTCGCTTTCTGACAATGCTGTCGAACTCCGGACATCCGCTGATCGGCTGCAGTGCATATTCGCCAGACGTTCTTGATCCCGCCGAAACTGACAGGCATCCGCGTGTTCGCCGCACTTCCTGCAGCAGAAGGATGACGGCCCAAGCCGAACCGCGACAAGGCTTGATGTGGGCACGAGAGCAGCGAGCCTGGCGTCGCCGATTCCAGACCCGCTACCAGTCCCCCGGCAGCAACGTCAACTCGTTCGTTCACACGCCAGGGAAACGCCGACCAAGGCCTCGAACGGGTCGGGCCGGGACCAGCACTGCAGATCAGGTAGCGGTGCCCATATCGCTCGGCCTCGGCTGAGCAATCAGCTTCAACGGGATCAGGTCCGTCCCCTGGGTGCTCTCGCGCTTTCGAAATCGGTGCCGAAGATTCCCATGGCGACCCGTTAGAAGTGGTATGTGAGGCCTGCACCAATCAGCCAAGGGTCAAGCTTAGCCTTGCCCTTGAGATCGGTGCCAGCCACTTTGACGGTAAAATCCGGTTTCAGGAAAAGCTTCTTGACGTCGAAGTTGACCCCCCAGTGCTGGTCCAGCATGTAGTCGATGCCGACCTGCAGCGCGGCGCCAAGGGTGTTCTTCACATGGAGAGCATCGGCGCTGCCGATACTCTGATTAGAAGACGGTGTAGTTCAGGCCGGCTCCGACATAAGGTCGGAAGGCTCCGAACTGGGTAATATGATACTGCAGCGTGAGGGTGGGTGGCAGCACCCATACCTTACCGACGTTCCCCAGCGCGCCGATCGCTCCGGTGCCGTCGACCCTGGCGGAGGTGGTGGCAAGTATGAGTTCGGCGGCGATGTTTTCTGTGAAGAAATAGGAGATGTCGAATTCCGGAGTTATGGTGTCTGAATACGAGAGATCGGAACCGGCGATCCCGCCGACGTAACCTGAATCGTTGGTTTTCACGCCCAGCGCGCGCACGCGGATCTGCCATGGACTCGCCGTCTCCACCGTCACTTGGTCTTGTGCGATGTAAGGTTGCGCAGAGTCTGCCGCCAAGGCCTGCTGGCTCACTCCTATGAGGATCATGAACGCTGTAGCGCCCCGCGCCGCAGCCATCCGCACCTTTGTCATCATGTTCTCTCCTCTGACAGCCCGTGGGCTCCGCCGTTTGCGCCCGCGATGACTGCTCATCACTCGCTCTCCGGACGCTGCCAATAGGGTTGCATTTGCCGTGCCAACGAGAAGAGCATTGGGAAACGGCACCTTTCGCTTCCGACGCACTCGTGTCGCGGAGCTAAACCTGTGTGTTTCGAGCTGATACTTGTCGTGTTTCTCACAAACGGACCAACGACCGCGGGCATCCTGCGCTATTCTGGTAGAGGATGATACCATCCGCATCGCGGGTTGTCCGGCGGCGAAATTCTCCCCGTCGACAGGCCGGCCGCCGCAGCGTAGAGCACGAAGACGCTTGGTCCCGAGGCTTGAGCGGCATCGAACTGTTCATTGCAAGCGTGACCCCCATTGGTGGGGCGCCATCGTGGAGGTCCCTGGACGTAGCTTGGCGGCGCTTCAACGGCCTTCTCAGCGTCCGCATCTGCTGGAGCACAGGCGTGAGCGATCACGTGCGGCAGGTACTGAGATGGCGCTGGCAAAGCGCGAACCGAGGCGAAAGAGAGCCTGCGCCATTTGACCACCAGGCAAACCAACGGCCGCGGCACTGGTGGCCGATAAGCTGCGGTCAAGAAGCTGAACTAGAGCACGTCCTGTTCAATCTGGGTCATACCCGGCTGCCTTGAAGTAGTTGGCGCATTCGTCAGGGGTTGAAGCGTTCGAGGATCGCGCCGACCGTATCCCAGAGCGCGGCGATTGTCCTCTCGGCCTTGGCGCGCATCAGCGCCTTCACTGCTCGACCTCCAGCCGCGCCACCATCTCGTTCAGCGTGATGTCCTTGCGCTCCTCGATCAGCCCGACGATGAAGGCGTCATGCGCATCGAGGCTGGACGCGCGGCGGCGACCCTGCGGCCGCGGCCCAGTCTCGCCGAATCTTCGCCCGAGCAATCCAGCGGATCGCACTTGATATACCCACACCAAACCGCGCCGCGGCTTGGCGCGCCGACATACCTTCGTCCAAAGCCTTCAACACACGCCACCGCAGATCGCCACTCAGTGCTTTTCCCATTATCCACCTCCGTCGAGATGAATGTTGAATCAGCACACAACGCGGACGTCACTTCACAATCGATTCATCGATGGCAGGACGTGCTCTAGATGTTTAGTCCCGGCATTTGCTGGAGCGGATTACGCTTGAAGCGTTCGGGCTGTTTGGCCCAAGCCTTGCAGATGAACTCATAAGGGGTGAGGCCTATGAGGGTCTTGAGCCTGCGCCCGGGGTCGTAGGCCGAGACCAAGTCGGCAAGGTGCTGGCGGAGTTGGTCGTGGCTCTCATAGTAGAAGCGCCTGACGGTGGCTTCCTTGATCGTGCGGTTCATCCTTTCGACCTAACCTAATCCGGGATCTGTGGTGCCTTTCGTCCTGCTGTTCTTGTTTTGGAACGGCCTTATGGTGAGCCCATCCGGGATTGTGGGGCGCCAGTAGCACGAAGGTGCAGGCAGGCCGTCAATAGAGCGTGGGCTGAGAGCCCGAGCTCGTTACATGGCCGCCCCTCGCGACTTTCCCGGATGCGCTGCGAGCGCGGATCAGTAGATGTCGTGTTGCCCGCCAGCTCCCGTCTTTGACCGAGCCAAGAAGGAGGAACGGGCATGCGCATCATCGGACTGGATATCCATCGCGCCTTCGCCGAGGCGGTAGCTTGGGAGGACGGCAGGCTCAGGCGGCTGGGCCGCGTCGACATGCGACGCGATCTGCTGGATGCCTTCGCCGCAAAGCTGTCGTTGGATGATGTCGTGGTGATCGAGGCCACTGGCAACGCGACCTCGGCCGCCGCGGTTGTCGCCGCATGTGAAGAAAGTGGTGATCGCAAACCCAAGCAGGTGCGCATCATCGGCTATGCCAAGATCAAGACGGACACGATCGATGCCAGCGTTCTGGCGCAGCTCTATGCCAGCGGCTTCCTGCCGGAAGTCTGGATTCCGGATGAGCCGACGCAGGCTCTGCGTCGACAGGTGACACGGCGCAATCAGATTGACCGGCAGAGATCTCGATTAAAGAACGTCATCCAGTCGATCCTTCATAGCCACCTGATCCCGTCCTGCCCGCATGCCGACCTGTGCGGCACCAAGCGCCGGTCATGGTTGAGGGAGCAGGTCGTACCGCAGGACGACCGTCTCGCGATCGACCGGCATTTGCGCGAGTTCGACCGATTGGGCGAAGACCTCCAGGTCATCGAGCGCGATCTAGCCCGCTCGGCTCTCGCGGATGAAGGCGTGAAGCGGCTGATGACCATTCCCGGGGTCGACATGACCGTCGCGCTGGCGATGAAGGCGGCGATCGGCGACGTGTCGCGCTTCGACGATCCGCAGAAGCTCGTGAACTATCTCGGGTTGAACCCAAGCGTCCGACCAGGTCCGGCCTACCATGGGCGGATCACCAAGCAGGGGCGTGGTCATGCGCGCGGCATGCTCGTCGAGGCGGCCTGGGCGGCCGCTCGTGCTCCCGGACCGTTGCGAGCCTTCTTCCTGCGCGTGCGAGCCCAGCGCGGACAGCATGTCGCGGCCGTGGCAACCGCACGCAAACTCTCTGTCGTGATCTGGCATCTGTTGATGAAGGGCGAGAGTTACGCGTGGGCTCGACCCTCCCTGCATGCCAAGAAGCTGCGCGATGTGGGACTCAAGGCCGGGAGCAAGGCTGTGCGCGGCCAAAAGGGGGCCGAATGCATGCTGGTCCTGATCGGCGCCACGCCCGAGGGCAGGAAAGAACTCGTCGGTTTCCAGACCGGCGTTCGCGAGAGCGCGCAGAGCTGGCGCGAGCTGCTGGTCGACGTGAAGCGGCGTGGCCTGAAGATCGCGCCCGATATTGCCGTCGGCGATGGCGCGCTCGGCTTCTGGAAGGCGCTCGACGAGGTCTTTCCCGGCACCAGGCACCAACGCTGCTGGGTGCACAAGACCGCCAACGTCCTGAACAAGGTGCCGCTCTCGGTGCAGGTCGACATGAAGACGGATTTGCGCGAGATTTACGGCGCGCCGACACGCTCAGCAGCCGAAATGGCGATCGATGTGTTCGCCGAGAATACGGTGTATCCATGCCGGCGCCTCACATTGATGCTAGGCCGGCATCGCAAACTGAGAACAATCAGCAATTTACTAGCAGGTCGCGTGACATATTGCTCAGCGACTTCGCACCATCATCGGTCACGCGAATGGTCTCACTGAAGATATAACCATCGGTCTTTTCAAAAATACCGATGATTAGGTGGAAGGTCATGTTGGCCTGAAGCACCGTCTCATCTCCCTCTTGGATGCTCGGGCCTCCGTCTGTCCAATCGATCCCTATTGAGTATCCAATTCTGGATTCCTTTCGCACGCCGCGAGGTGCAAATCGGCGTCGAAAAGCTCGCTCGACATCGGCGCTCTTCACTCCAGGTCGAATAGCGTCGAAGGCAGCAAGGAAACCATCAAGGCACGCTTGGTGCACGTGCCTCGATCTGGCATTTGGCTCACCCAAAAATACCGTCCGTGACAAGGCGCAGGCATAACGGCGACGGAAGGCGGCGATCTCGAAATTCGTCTGACAGCCCATCTTGTACTGTCCGTCAGTCCATGTGAGATGTACCGCGTTCGCAGGGGAGCCTACGTGCATGGAGAAAGGTCGGGTTATCGCGCCCGGAAATTCCGGAGTGCCAGAAATGAGTGCATGCGAAACGGTAGCGGCAACGTCGCATTCTCGAGCGCCCACCGAGATTGCGAGCCTACCGAGCTGCAAAGCCCTATCGACGATCTTTCCTGCCTGCTCAATGTAGCTCAGCTCAGCAGGTGATTTTATCGACTTCAGAGCGGAAACCACCCCATCGGCATCGATGAACTCCGATATGCCTAGCCTCTTGCTCAAAGCGGCATGGCCCTTGACTCCAAGCATCTTCCCTGACAGTTCAACCCCAATACGGCTCGACTTGCTGCGCTCGCGCACAACGTCGGCAATGGGCTGCCATGCGGTGAGCTGGCTCGAAGCGATGTATTTCTCCGGATAACTGAGGATGCGTGATTGCGGCAGATACGAGGTGGCCTCTGCACACACAACGTCCATTTCACGCACTATAAGCCACGGATCCTCCTCGTCCTGGCACACAAGAGCGAGTTGTGGAACGTAGTCTGAAAAGCCCTCGTAGCCACTCAGATAGTTCATATTTCCGTCATTTAAGACAAGCAGTACGTCGATGCCACGCTCGGCCATCTGCTGGCGCAGCCGGGCGGTGCGTGCACGATACTCTTCTTGACCGAATGCAGGCATGAGCAACTCTCTAGCATGGACTAAAAGCTTGTAGGACAGACAGTCGTATTATTTATGCGCCACAACTACGAGGCTCGAGCTATCGGATGTAAACGCTCCACCGTCCGGACCATAAGCCTCAATAGTCACGAACCCCGCGCTTCGCAACATGCGAACAAATTCAGAAAACCCATACTGTCTGAAAGAAAGGTGCGTTCGTCTAACGTATCCATCGCGGACGAAGATCCTTTCGATGTTCCGCCGGTCGCTAAGCACATCATTGCTCACTATATCGATTCTTAGATCGTCGTTATGCTGCCAGACGTAGAAAGGTGTCTCGTGCCGTAAGAACGCGAAGCGATTGGCATAGTCGATTAAAAGGCGCCCGCCCTTTCTAAGTGAAGAAGCGGCTTCACGAAGAACTCTCTCGTTGTCCGCATCATCGAAATAGCCAAACGTCGTGTACCACAGAAAAGCCGCCTCAAATTGATCTCGCCATGGGAGTGAGCGCATGTCGCCAAGAACATACTCAACATTTAGCCCCCGTTCAGCCGCGTCCGCTTCGGCTTTTTTTAGCAAGGCCGGCGAGATGTCAAGTCCGGCTACCCGCGCTCCTTTTTCTGCCAACCGGTTGCTAATCCGCCCATAACCGCATCCAAGTTCAAGAACCGAGCTGCCTCCTTTAAGAGAAAGAAGATCCCAAATTACTGTCGCCTGTTGATCGCTCAGAGTGGGTGTATTTACTACATTTCCAAAGTGAAAATAGTCTTCACTGAAATGCGCGATAATTTCTGGTAGAGAAACCGGGGTGCTCGTCTCGTCACGCATCCATCATACTCCCGACGTTCTGTACATTTTGACCGATTTTGCACAGCGCGAAGAATTTTTAAAGAAAACATTTGTTAATTGTTTATAACACCGTTAAACGTTTTGGTAATATTAATTGACCTTGCGGCATCCCATATTCTACCGGGCCCGATATGGCGCCTCTCGAATCCTTCACCATCGGGAACTTGGGTATCATCGCGGCCGGTGGCCTTCTCAACGTCGCGGCGCTGGTGGCCATCGTGCGGGAAGGTGAAGATACTCGACCGCTCGCAGCGGCTCGCTTCGAGGCATTACTTCTTGTGTAAGCTTTGAGAGTTGGCTTCGCTCGGCAGCGGCCCGCCAATGCCTTTCTCGACGCGTAATGCACCTTCGGATCCGTGTGAAGTCCGTCTCTTGCCGGGCTTGCGGCGTCTCTCTTCAGATCGTTCTGCGGTGCGGTCAGTTTTGCCTGAGCGTCTCCTTCGGGGTACGACAGGCTTCCCTTTGTTCGTAACTGTCATGCATGTCTGGCATGTCTGTCGGCAGCGCCACCTATGGTGAGGCACAAGGCCACAAGATCCTGAAATCGAGGACGCACAAAAGGGCTTCGATTGAAATGTGGCGACCTTTGCAACACTTGCGGGCTCGGAGTGTTCGAGGCTGATGACTAGCACTACTTTGGCAGATTTTTAGCGGAGAGGGTTCTGCGGCAGTGGGGACAACGGATTGGGGGCGGCTGCGCGAGCGCGGTGAGGATGGCTTGCCTGACGGCGCGTAGGCTCGGTTGGGGCGGCGGGCTAAGGATCCTTTTTTCCCCTTCCGCTTGTTTAGCGAGATTGCAGGAAGGCGCAGGCGATCAGAGCCTTCTCTGCTTTGGCTCAGTCGTCTCATGGCCTTGCGCGCTTGTAGGTTTGCCCAGACGTTCCATCCGGCCCTTTTTGCATGACCTTCGACCGAAGCATGACTCAGGCGGCCGAAGTCGTTCCGTCAAAAATCGTCTTTCGGTGAACGCGGCCTTCAAAAAGAGAAGCGTTTTGAAATGTGATGCACCCTTTGGCCGAATGAACGATCGACGCGCATCGGCAGTAAACAATGTGTTTAGTAATGCCGCTTCAAGCACGGCTGCCACGAAAGCCCTTCTAGCAGCCGCTGGATGAGCCTCACCGCGCAAGACCTGGAGCGTCGTCATGGGGTTGGAACAAAGAGCAGTGCGAAATAGCTTGGCCACCACAGCTCGGAGCGGATCGTCTTCGAGGTCAATGACGCGGCCGCGATTTTGCTGCGGGCCGCGATGGATGCCTGTCTCGGCGGTCGACGGCGCGATCAATGGGCGGCGGCTCCGGACCCGCAGAAACCGTCGAGTTTCGCCTCGAGGTCAGCTTTCGCGCCGACGCCCGCCTTTGTGCATCGGCGTCTGAATCGTCGAAGACGATGAAAGGCGCATTGCCGCCGAGCTCGAGGCTGACCTTCTTGATCTGGTGCGAGCACTGGCGCATGAGCAGCCGGCCAACCTCGGTCGAGCCGGTGAAGCTGATCTTGCGGACCTTGGCGTTTGTGCAGAGTTCGCGGCCGACGGCATCGCCCTCAGACGCGTAGATCAGGTTGACCACGCCTTCGGGAAAGCCAGCCTGGTGGGCGAGGGCAAACATTGCGCCGGCCACGAGCGGCGTCTGTTCAGCGGGTTTCAGCACGATCGTGCAGCCAGCCGCCAAGGCCGGCGAGATCTTGCGCGCCACCATGGAGGCCGGGAAATTCCATGGCGTGATCGTGCCGACGACGCCGATCGGCTGCTTGATCAGAGGCGACGATCCGTCGATGGCGCGGAGATCGTCTCGCCATAGATGCGGTTGGCCTCTTCGGCGTACCATTGCAGGTACGCCGCCGCATGCGCCACTTCCGATTTGGCCTCGGCAAGGGGCTTGCCCATTTCCGCGGTCAATATCGCGGCAAGGTCAACGGCGTGGTCGATGATCAGCTGATGCCAGCGCCCCACATCGGCGTTCGTCAATTGGTGGCTTGCTGGCGAGGCCGAGCCTGGCGGGCCCCCGTCATCAATATTCTCCTATACTTCAGATTGCTCTCGGCTTTTTTGCGCAAGCCTGCGCGCATGCAGCACTGGGTCGGTGTATCCGCCCGGCTGCTTGCGGCCTTTGAATACCAGATCCCTTGCCGCAAGGAAGGCAATCGAGTTGTCGAACTCCGGCGCCATCGGCTGGTAGAGCTTGTCACCGGCGTTCTGCTGGTCGACCATGCCCGCCAAGCGCTTCAGCGTCTCCATGACCTGATCGCGCGTGCAGACCCGATGATGTAGCCAGTTGGCGACATGCTGCGAGGATATACGGCAGGTGGCGCGGTCTTCCATCAGGCCGACATCGCTGATGTCCGGCACCTTCGAGCAGCCGACGCCCTGGTTGACCCAGCGCACCACATAGCCAAGAATCCCCTGGCAGTTGTTGTCAAGTTCCTTCTGGATGTCTTCCAGCGTCCAATTGGGGTGCGGCTCGACAGGGATCGACAATATGTCGTCGAGCTTGGCGCGCTCCCGCGCCTTCAGCTTTTCCTGCACCGCATGCACGTCGACCTTGTGGTAGTGCGTGGCGTGCAGCGTCGCCGCCGTCGGCGACGGCACCCAGGCGGTATTAGCGCCGGCCTTCGGGTGTCCGATCTTCTGCTCCAGCATCGCCGCCATCAGGTCCGGCATCGCCCACATGCCCTTGCCGATCTGCGCCCGGCCTTCCAGCCCGCAGGCCAGACCGATATCGACATTCCAGTTCTCGTATGCGCCGATCCATGCCGACTGCTTCATGTCGGACTTGCGGATCATCGGGCCTGCTTCCATCGAGGTGTGGATCTCGTCGCCAGTCCGGTCGAGGAAACCGGTGTTGATGAACACCACGCGCTCCTTCGCAGCGCGGATGCACTCCTTGAGGTTGACCGTAGTACGGCGCTCCTCGTCCATGATGCCCATCTTCATCGTGTTGGGCATCATGCCGAGCGCCTGCTCGACGCGGCCCAACAGTTCCACCGCGAAGGCGACCTCGACCGGCCCGTGCATCTTCGGCTTCACCACATACATGGAGCCTGCCGGCGAGTTGGCGCGGCGACCCTTGTCGCCGATGTCGTGCAGCGCGATGGCTGCCGTCATCATCGCGTCGATGATGCCTTCCGGCACCTCGTTGCCGTCGCGGTCGAGGATGGCCGGGTTGGTCATCAGGTGGCCTACATTGCGCACCAGCATCAGCGAGCGGGCGCGCAGCGAAAAAGGCTTTCCATCCGGGCCGGTGTACTCGATATCCGGCTCCAGCTTGCGGGTAAACGTCGTGCCGCCCTTGGTGACCTGCTCCTCCAGGTTGCCCTTCATCAGGCCGAGCCAGTTGCGGTAGACGGTGACTTTGTCCTCGGCGTCGACCGCCGCGACCGAATCCTCACAATCCATGATAGCAGTGATGGCGGACTCCAGACGCACGTCGGAGATGTCGGCGACATCGGCCTTACCGATCGGCGAGTTCGGATCGATGACAATCTCGATATGGATGCCATTGTTCCTCAGGAGAAAATGCGTCGGCTTCCCCGCTTCGCCCTTGTAGCCGGCGAACTGTTCCGGCGTCTTCAGCTTCACCGCCTTGCCGTCGGCCTTGGCGAGCGCCAACGCGCCGTCGGCGACGCTGATAACCTTGACTTTGCTCCAGCTGGCGCGAACGAGCGGAACGCTCTCATCGAGGAACTTCCGCGCCCAGGCGATCACCTTGTCGCCGCGCACGGGATTGTAGCTCTTGCCCTTCTCCGCGCCGTCATCCTCGGAGATCGCATCCGTGCCGTAGAGCGCTTCATAGAGCGAGCCCCAGCGCGCATTTGCGGCGTTCAGCGCATAGCGCGCGTTCATCACCGGCACGACGAGCTGCGGGCCGGCGATCGAAGCTATCTCGGGATCGACGTTCCTCGTCGAGATGCTGAAATTCGGCCCTTCCGGAACGATGTAGCCGATCTCGGTCAGAAGGGCTTTGTAGGCATCGAGATCATCGGGCGCCCCGTTCTGTCGATGCCAATTGTCGATCTTACTTTGAATGTCGTCCCGCAGCTTCAGCAGCTCGCGATTCCTCGGTGCAAGGTCGTGAATAATCGAAGAGAAGGCTGACCAGAATTCGGAGGCATCTATCCCGGTGCCGGGCAGTGCCTCGTTTGCCACGAAAGCGTGGAGCTCCTTCACAATTTTCAGATCACCTATTTCGACTCGGTTCTGCTTTGAATCGTCTCCATTCGAAATCTTCATGCGGCCAATCTCGCTTCGGCTGGGATCTCCTTGCCGATCACTTCAGCGAGTGCCGCTGAGGTTGCCGCTGACAAGGTCCAGCCCAAATGACCGTGCCCAGTGTTATAGAAGACACCTGGCGTTTTGCCTTTCCCGACCCTGGGCATCATGTTCGGCATCATTGGCCGGAGGCCCGCCCAAGGAATGACCCTATTGGTGGTGATCCCTGGGAAAAGGGTGCGGGTCCACTCGACGAGGGGCCTTACACGGTCATCTCTGATGTCGCGGTTGGCCCCATTGAATTCCGCAGTGCCAGCAACTCGAAAACGTGATTGTCCCAACCTGCTGGTGACGATTTTTGCTCGATCATCCAGAATGCTCACCCAAGGGGCTGACGCCTGAGAGCGTTCGTCGCTGAGGTCGACAGTGATCGAGTACCCTTTGACCGGATAGATGTTCAGGCGGTCCCCGAGCATTGCACCGATACCGCGACTATGGACGCCTGCGCACACCACAACCGCATCCCCGTCGAGATTTTCTGTCGCAGCACCGCTAGCCGAAGCATTTCGCGTGTAGCTGACGGTGAAGCGATTCCGCTTCGTTATGCGCACAACGTCGGCATCGTAAACAAAACTCGCACCTCGCCCCTCACAGACCCGAGCAAGCCCGCTCGTGTATTTGTGGATATCACCTGTGGAGTCGGAGGGTGTGTAGAACCCACCGTGGAAGGAACCGGTGAGTGCTGGTTCAATCGACGAGATTTCAGCAGGTCCTACCGCGTACCTGTCCAGGCCGCCCTCGACCAGCATCTCGTTGACTTTGGCGGCATGATCGAAGCCCGCCTTGTCATAATAGACGTGGAGGATACCCTTCCGAACGTGGTCGAAGTCGATCTTTTCGCGCTCGGCAATATCAAACATATGCTGCCGCGCCAATATCGCCAGCCGTGCAGTGGCGATGGTGTTCTCGCGATACCGCGATATGTTCGCCATAAACTCTGCGAGCCAGCTGTACTTGTGCCACGAGGGGGAGGGATTCATCAGAAGGGGGGCATCGCGGCGCGCCATCCATTTGATACCCTTGATGATCGTAGACCAGTGGTTCCACACTTCTGCGTTGCAGGCCGACAGTTGCCCTCCATTTGCAAACGATGTTTCCATCGCTGCATACCGTTGCTTTTCCAACACGACCACTTCGTAGCCGCTTTGAATGAGCGCGTAGGCGGTCGACACGCCGGTAATTCCGGCGCCGATAACAAGAATCTTCGGCATCTTCTGTCTCCAACAGATGAACGGTGGGGTGTAAGCTCCGGGCCAGTCCCCAAATCTGTCTTGATACCTGAGAGCTTATCCGGATCCGGCTTTCCCCTTCGGTGGACGCGTGCGCGTCTCTCTCCAGATCGTTCGGCGAGGCGGTCACTTATGCCTGAGAGTTTCCTTGGGGGGTTGCTCCGTCGGCGCTGGCGATGCCAGTCTCTCCCGCGTTACCTATGAACTTTCACATCATGCATCTGAAAGCTGTTAGATTTAAATCAATCTCTGTGCGCTCATGCAGATAAAACACCATCTTCCGCCCAGTTTCTGACCGGTTGAACCAGCTAGGCTCTGTGAAGCGGAAAATTCGGTCTATCAACCATCAGCGCGGTGGCATTTGATGAGAAATACGCGCAAGATAGTTTAGGGCGTCATCCCTAGCTCGGCTGCCACGTCGGCGAAAGCCTCGACGCACCGGTCGATGTCAGCGGTGGAATGGGCAGCCGACATCTGCGTTCTGATACGCGCTTGGGCTTTCGGAACGACCGGAAACGAGAAGCCTATCACGTAGATGCCACGTGCCAGCATCTTCTCCGCCATCGCCTGAGCAAGCGACGCGTCGCCCAACATAACCGGGATGATCGGATGATCGGCGCCGGCTAGGGTGAAGCCAGCCTTGGTCATCTTCGAACGGAAGCGATCGGCGTTGGCGTAGAGCTTTTCGCGCAAAGCGTCGCCTTGGTCGATCAGCTCGAACACCTTCAGCGACGCGCCTGCGATCGCCGGCATTAGCGTGTTTGAGAACAAGTAGGGCCGCGACCGCTGGCGCAACCAGTCGACCACCTCGCGCTTCGCCGACGTATAACCACCGGATGCGCCGCCCAGCGCCTTGCCAAGCGTGCCGGTAATGATGTCAACCCTTCCCTCGACCCCGCAATGGTCGGCCGAGCCGCGTCCGTGCCTGCCGACAAACCCGACTGCGTGGCTGTCGTCGACCATGACCATAGCCCCGTACTTCTCGGCGAGATCGCAGATACCGCCCAGGTTGGCGATGATGCCGTCCATGGAGAACACCCCGTCGGTCGCAATCAGTTTGAAGCGACTACCCTCCGCCTTCCTTAGTTCCTCCTCAAGGGCTGCCATGTCGTTGTTGGCGTAGCGGAAGCGCTTGGCCTTGGAGAGTCGCACGCCGTCAATGATCGAGGCGTGATTCAGCGCATCCGAGATGATCGCGTCCTCTTCGCCGAGCAGCGTTTCGAACAGACCGCCATTGGCATCGAAGCAGGAGGAATACAGGATCGTGTCCTCCAGTCCCAGAAACGAGGAGATGCGCGCCTCAAGCTGCTTGTGCTCCTCCTGCGTTCCACAGATGAAGCGTACCGAGGCCATTCCGTATCCGTAGCGGTCGAGGGCCACCTTCGCGGAGGCCCTCAGTTCCTCGTTGTCCGCCAAACCAAGATAATTGTTAGCGCAGAAATTCAAAACCTTTGCGCCGCTCGCCACCTCGATCTCTGCCGACTGCATCGAGGTAATCACCCTTTCGGGCTTGTAAAGCCCAGCCGACTTCAGACCGCGGATTTCTTTTTCGAGATGAGATATGAAAGTCGGGTTCAAGTTTATCCTATTTGTAACAGAGGGGAGTGGCGTCGGTCCTATTTGTATTGAATTGGTGTAGACCACATAGGGTCGCTGTGCTTTTTCCAGTACAGATCGGTAATTCGCTTGGTTATCGGTCCGACACTACCGTCTCCAACCAAACGGTCGTCAATCTTCGTCACCGGCATTATACCGCCAGCCGTCGAGGTGATGAAAACCTCGTCAGAACCCTTGAGTTCTTCCCGATCGATGTCGCCGGCGATAACATCGATACCCAACTCACCACAAAGATCGAACACGCTTTGTCGTGTGATACCCGCGAGAACTCCATGAGCAGGCGTCTTCAATTTCTGGCCTTTGACCGCGAAAACGTTGAAGCCTGGCCCTTCTGCGATGTTGCCGTTAGTATCAACGATAAGTGCAGTTTCTGCGCCGGAATCGTACGCATCAAACAGTCCTTTGACCAAATCCAGCCAATGATAATTCTTTATGCCCGGATCAACCGACGCTGGGGGAATACGAACAGTATCGCTGATCGCGACGTGAAGCCCGCGCTGCATCTGCGCCTTATTGGCGACCGAGCCATATGGAACAGCGAATGCAATGAACCTATTTTCCGCCTGACGCGGGTCTCGGCTGAACGTTGGCGAGCCCCCTCGTGTACAAATCATCTCGACATAAGCAGACTGATGTCCGGACAGCGCCACGCATGTAGAAAGGATGCTCTCGATCTCAGCATGAGTATATGGAATCTTCATTCGAAGTTTCGCCATTCCGCGATGGAATCGTTCCAAATGCTTATCGAGCCTGAAGAAGCGTCCATCCCACACGTGCACGGTATCGTAGGTCGCGTCGGAATGAAGGAACCCCCAATCCAGTACGGAGATTTTTGCTTCTGACATCGGAAGGTATTGGCCGTCCATGAAAGCGACGCCATGCGGATAGCGCCTTGGATCCTGATGGCGCTCGTCGATGGATGGAAACATCGTGACAGGTTGAGCTTCGGCAGATGTCATTTCCTGAGATCCTCAAATGGCCGCAGTATGGGCGCTCTGCTTTTGAGACCGCCGGGTACGGAGTCGAGACAGAACGCGATGGAAGTCGCTGACGTGGGCTGTTGGCCTGCCGACAGATGGCGGTGGTTCGCACAGCCGTGAAGCTATTTTGCAGATCCCAACGCGAGAATTTCGATCAAACCGGTCGGCTGATCGCAATGAACGCTTCAAAAAGGTTCGGATTTTGATCGGATAGCCTTTTGCATACGGCGGCTAAGTCAAGACGCGTGGCTCAAATTTGACCCGATCTAGTGCGATCATACTTTTGAACTTCCGCACGTTGGGATTGGTATAGAGTTTGGTTTTAACAAAGACATCGAAAGCCTCGACATCCTCGACGGCGACAATCAGAACAAAATCAGCATCACCGGTTACCATGTAGCACTGGGTTACTTCCTTCGCAGCGCGCATTGCCCGTTTGAAATCATCAACCAGGTCGAGTCGCTCTCGATCGAGCTCAACGTTGACAACAACCGTCAACGTCTTTCCCAGCGCTTTGGGGTCGACCAATGAGATATCCGCGGTGATAACGCCGTCAGCCCGCAGTTTGTTGACGCGGCGCATACACGAGGCTGCCGATGATCCGACTAGATCAGCGAGCTCCGAAAACGACAACCGATTGTTTTTCTGGAGGGTAGCGAGGATGCGCCGATCAAGATCGTCCAGCATATTTGGTGTCCAACGTTAGGCGAAGCACTCGATATCGCTCCCGGAATATGCGCTGCCGGCTCGAACGATGTAAGGGCATATCTCACCCCTCAGTGACGCAAGCATTTCACGTAGGCGATCACTTTGCTCACGACATTTCGAAACCGTTTCCTTTTTGAAGCGACAAAAGGTGAACGTTGCTGCATGCCTTTCGATATCGTGGCCTTAGGAGCCGACATGAGAAAAGCGGAAGATTTCTTGCATCTGGAAGCTGAAGTCACGGCTTGGCGTCGGCATATTCACAGCCATCCCGAACTGGATTTCGATGTTCAGGATACTGCTCGGTTCGTATGCGATAAACTGGAGTCGTTTGGCATAGACCACATCGAAACCGGCATTGGCGGAAGCGGCGTGATCGCCCTGATAGAGGGAGGCCTGGGTTAGGGCAGCACAATCGCCCTCCGGGCCGATATGGATGCATTGCCTATTCAGGAAACGACAAAGCTTCCATGGGCGTCACGTGCCGTCGGTAAGATGCATGCCTGCGGCCATGATGGGCATATGGCTATGCTGCTTGGCGCGGCGAAGTACCTTTCAGAGGCGCGAGACTTCAGAGGGCGTGTGGCACTGATCTTCCAGCCGGCGGAAGAGGTAGAATTCCCGTCCGGCGGCTTCAAAATGATCCAGGATGGGTTCCTGGATCGCTTGCAGATCTCGCAGGTATTTGGTCTCCACAATTGGCCAGGTCTGGATGTCGGAAAATATGCCATTTGCAGCGGGCCGCTAATGGCCTCGCAGGATGACTTTGACATCACGATTCAAGGCCGCGGTGGTCACGCTGCGAACCCGCACCTTGCCGTCGATCCCGTTGTAATAGCTGCTCACACCATAACGGGGCTGCAGTCTTTGGTTTCACGCTACACCGATCCCACGGATTCGCTTGTCATCTCGGTGACGAAGCTATCCGCTTCGAACGCGTACAACGTTATCGCTGACAAGGTAAAACTCGCGGGTACGGTCCGATCTCTTGCTCCCCACCTCCGCGTTTTTGCTGAGCAACAGATTGAGATTGTCGCGAGAAAGATAGCGCAGGCTTTCGGTGGCGACATTACCTATCGCTACCGCCCTTCAGTACCAGTCACAGTCAACGACGTGAAAGCGACCGATGTTGCAGCGCGGGCCGCGGAGGCAGCCAGCCAAACGGAAAGCGTCAACCGCCGTGTTAGGCCGGCCATGGGCGCCGAAGACTTCGCATATATGCTCGATGCGCGGCCAGGCGCTATGATTTTCCTTGGCAACGGAAAGACCGCTGCACTCCACAACCCAAATTACGACTTCAGCGACGCTGCTATCCCTTACGGCATCGCGTACTGGGTGAACGTTGTCGGAGCGACACTGGGCACGGCGAGTATGCGCTGAGGGTAGTCAGAAAATGCACGTACCTGGTTCTGATGTTTCATCCGACTATGATTTTTGACCGAAATGCTCTATTCGGCATGCAGTACCATCTCCGGGTTGGGTCAGCGGCTATTACGGGCTGCGGCTCGCTAGAAAAGAAAAGGGAACTCCGATGGTAACTAAGATAGGGGCCGCCTTACTGGTGGCAGGAATTGCCGGTCTGGCAGGTTCATTTGCAGCGCATGCGGGTCCGCTAGAGGACCGGGTTAAGGCAGGAGAGCCGATCAGAATCGGGTTCACCAACGGTCCGATCTACGCGTTTCTCGATGACAAAGGTCAGCCGAAGGGTTTCGTGAATACAATCGCGCTTGACGTCCTGAAAAGCATGGGGATCACAAAAATCGACCCTGTCCCCACCGAGTGGAGTGGCATGATCCCTGGTCTGCAGGCTGGCCGGTACGACATAATCACCGGCGGTATGTACATACTGGGCAGCCGTTGTAAGAACGTGACCTTCTCAGAACCGATCGCCAAAACTGGCGACGCGTTTCTGGTGCCGAAGGGGAATCCAAAGGGTATCCACAACTACAAAGATATCTTGAACAAGAATGCCACTTTTGTAACCTACTCGGGTGCCAGCCTGATCGAGGCTGCAAAGAAGGAAGGCGTTGCGGACGAACAGATCACACAGGTTCCAAGCGGAACGGAAGTCGTTGCGGCAGTCAAATCAGGACGCGCGGACGCTGGGGGCATGACCTACTTCGAGGTTAAGGGCGTTGCGGATGAATCGAAGGGAGAGCTAGAGGCGACCAATCCAAATGACCTCCCCGAGTGGACGCAGAACTGGATCGGCCTTGGCTTCCGATCGGAAGACGCCGATTTCCTGGCGCGGTTCAACGAGGCTTTGAAGAAATACATCGGGACGCCTGAAATGATCGAGGCGGTTAAGCCATACGGACTGACCGAGGTGAACCTGCCAGGCCCCACAACAACTGAGTGGGCATGTTCCAACCGCTGACATGAAGGCTATGCGGGCCCAGAGAGGCCCGCATAGCCGCTAGAGGTGGGAATATGAGTCTCCTGGATTTTTTCATCCAATATTCACCCCAGCTGTTCTCGGGTGCCTATATCACCGTTTTGGTGTTTGCCTGTTCTAGCATGCTGAGCATCGCGTTGGCGATTTCTGCTGGGCTTTCCAAAATGGCCCAGATCGCGCCTTTGCGCTGGGTTGCCAATATCTACGTGGAGCTCTTCAGAGGGACCTCACTCTTAGTACAGCTCTACTGGATTTTTTTCGTCCTACCTTTATTCGGTCTGACAATAGAGAAATTCACGGCTGGCTGTCTGGCAATTGGTTTGAACATCGGAGCGTATGGCGCCGAGTTAGTCAGAGGTGCGATTCTAGCTGTTCCGAAAGGTCAGACGGAGGCAGCGATCGCCCTGAACATGACGACCTCAACGCGAATTCGTCGCATCATCCTTCCTCAGGCCTTTCTGATCGCGCTACCCGCATGGGGAAACCTTCAGATCGAGCTTCTGAAGGCGACGGCGCTCGTTGCGTTGATATCCGTCGGCGATCTCATGTTTGAAGTCAGGCAGATTAACGGCGTCACTTATCTTTCCGCCCAAGCCTTCGGTGCAGCGCTGATCATATATTATGTCTTGGCAAGGTTTCTCCTTACACCCGCGATGCGCGTTCTAGAGATGGGAATGCGTCGAAAGCTGGGGGGCGCCTGATCATGTTCAACTGGGATTGGGAATTTACCTGGCAAATCCTACCTAGGCTTCTTTCGGCAACTGGAAACACTGTGATTGCTGCGCTGTTGGGCTATCTGATAGCGATGGCACTTGGGCTCGTATTCACCTTTATGCTGCGGACGAGGTCTCAAGTAATCACAGTTGTTGCGAGGGAGATAATCGACTTCATTCGCTCCACACCACTTCTAGTCCAAGTTTTTTTCGTTTTCTACGTCGGACCCCAGTTCGGAATCCGTTTGAGTCCGTGGGCGGCCGGTATGTTTGCTATTGGTGTGCACTACGCTTGCTATCTGTCTGAAGTTTATCGCGGCGGGATCGACGCGGTTGCACGTGGACAATTTGAAGCCGCAACCGCGCTGAATATGTCAGCGAAGCAAACTTATTTTCGGATAATACTGCCCCAAGCATTTCCACTCTGCATTCCAGGAATGGGAAACTATCTGATCGGAATATTCAAAGACACCCCTATGCTGTCAGTCATAGGTGTTGCTGAGCTGACGCACGCTGCCAATTCCATTGGCGGTGAGAGTTACCGGTTTCTTGAGCCGTTCACTCTGGTTGGCCTGATATTCCTCGTGATCTCTCTTCCATCAGCAGGATTGGTAAAGCTAGTCGATAGCTATGTCCGGCGCAGACAAGGAATTTAAAGATGCAGGACATGTCACAACTGCCGTTGAAACTTTCCGGCGATCAGAAGCCAATCGTCCGTTTCCGCAACGTCACCAAATCTTATGGTTCGCTCGTTGTGTTGGACAATCTGAATCTTGACATCGCAAGGGGCGAGACGGTGACCATTATCGGGCCTTCGGGTTCGGGCAAGACCACGGTTTTGCGGGTACTTATGACGCTCGATCCCATCAACAGTGGATGCATCTATGTCGACGGCGAACCTCTGACGCACATGGAAAGAAATGGGAGGCTTGTGCCGGCAGATCAAAAGCACGTTCGAGCTAGACGATCCGACATTGGGATGTGTTTTCAGCACTTCAATTTGTTCCCTCACATGACGGCTCTGGAAAACTGCATAGAGGGCCCAGTCCAAGTCTTGAAGTTGCCGAAAGCCGAAGCTCGGGATCGCTGCGTCGAACTGCTTGAAATGGTCGGCATGCTTGAGAAAAAGGACCAGCATCCTTCGCGGCTTTCAGGTGGTCAGCAGCAACGCGTTGCCATTGCTCGCGCCCTGGCGATGAGGCCGAAAGTCATGCTGTTTGATGAGGTCACCTCTGCTCTCGATCCCGAAGTGATCGGTGAGGTTACACATGTGATCCGCAAGCTCGTCGCGGAGCACAACCTGACAATGCTGCTAGTGACGCATCAGATGGGCTTCGCACGCGACATATCGGATCGAGTTTGTTTCTTCTACCGTGGCAAGATCGAGGAGCAGGGAAAACCCTCAGAACTGTTCCTCAACCCCATTAAAGAGCGGACGCAGCAGTTTTTGCGGGCAGTCAAAGAAGCCTACTGATCGAATATTCATGCAAGGTCCGACTTCAAGGAATGCTCTGCTGCGCCTGGCATTCGCTTTGAAGGTCAGCAGACGGCAATTTCCTTTATCAATAGGCGCCAGATAGGACTTGCTATGGGTAATTCTTCATCCTATGAAAATGACATTCCAGAACTATGTCAGTTCGACGCAGGAATGCTTGCGCAGTTGTACGGTATCGGCGACGTTTCTCCAGTTGAGGTCACACACGCTTGCCTTGAGCGCGCCAGCGACGTTCAGAAGAGGCTGAACGGCTTTACGTTCCTAGATGCCGACAGAGCTCTCAGTGCCGCGAAAGCATCTGAAGTGCGTTGGCGGGCTGGTGAGCCACAGTCACCTATCGATGGCGTTCCAACGACACTCAAAGACATTGTCCATGTAGAAAACTGGTCAGTCCGTTATGGCAGCACCACCACAGAGACGGCACCTTTCAGTCAGGACGCCCCGGCCGTAGCCGGACTTCGAAAAGCAGGTGCGGTTTTCATCGCCCAAACCACGATGCCTGAATTCGGATGGAAAGCGGTAACTGATAGCCCGGCTTTCGGCGTCACAAAAAACCCGTGGAACACCAACCTCACACCGGGCGGCTCGTCCGGGGGTGCGGCTGTCGCGGCTGCTACAGGAGTCGGAGCGCTGCACTTGGGCACCGACGGTGGCGGCTCGATCCGGGTTCCTGCATCCTTTACAGGGATCGTTGGGCACAAGCCGAGTTTCGGTCGAGTTGCTGCCTATCCACCCAGCGCATTTGGAACTGTCGCGCACATAGGACCGATGACGCGATCGGTCCGGGATTGCATCAACATGCTCGATGCCATGACGGGTCGCGATTTGCGTGACTGGACGCAGCCTTGCTTCGAATTTTCGCAATTGAGGTCTGAACCAATACCATGGGCGGGACGGCGCGTCGGATACTGGAAGGCGCCAGTGACCGGAAAACTAAGCGCCGAGGTAGCCGGCACGGTCGACGGTGTGGTTCAAAACCTGATAGCGGCCGGCGCAGAGGTACAGGAAGTGACCTTGCCTTTTGCCGATGACCTTCTGGAGGTATTCTACCGGCATTGGTACGTCGGTGCGGCGAACCGTCTGTCCGGATTTCCTGAATCGGTGCTGGAATCCGTGGACCCCGGACTTGTGAAGGCTGCGGATGTTGGACGGCGATACAGCGCTGTAGATCGAATATGGGCGGAGGTGCGACGCGCTCAGTTTGGAGCTGAAATGGACAGCTTGCTTTCGACGTTTGACGTAGTTCTATCGCCCACAGTGGCAGTCCTGCCCTTCGAAGCAGGTCGCGAGGTGCCCGCCGACAGCGATTTTGAAAGCTGGATCGAATGGGCATCATTCAGCTTTCCAATCAACCTCAGCCAACAGCCGGCCTGCTCGATCCCTGTTGGGTTTTCGAGGGAACATCTTCCCATCGGTATCCAGGTGATCGGCGCACGCGGCGACGACGCCGTAGTGCTGCGGGCAGGACTCGCGATCGAAGAAATGTGTCAGAGCACTTTTCTTAAGCCTGGCTCACGGTGGCCCGGTTGACAAGTTTTGGCCCACCATCACCACACAGGCGCGAAGATGCACCAGCGATGCTCCGACGGATAAGATGACCACTGACCGATATTATAAGGGCTTCAATAGAAGCGAGTACGAATCGCGGCTTATACGTGCCCAAGCATTGATGGGAGAGTACAAACTAGACGGCATTCTCCTCTCTTCAATGGATAACATACGATATACAGCCGGGATCGACTCTACTTTCTGGGAAAGTTACACGCGGCCCTGGTTTGTGCTCGTTCCAGCTGAGGGCGATCCGATCGCGATCATTCCGGAGATTGGTCGCGCGATTATGGAAACGACATGGGTCAAAAACATCAGATCCTGGCCGTCGCCTCGCCCTGAAGACGAGGGCACTTCGCTTCTCGTGGAAGCAATCTCCGCGCTTCCTCGCCGGCACGGAAGGATTGGTGCCGAACTTGGCATGGAGTTGCGTATCGGAATGCCGGTGGCGCAGTTCCTGGATATACGAAGCAAATTGCAGGGTGTCGAGATCGTAGACGGATCTCACCTCATTTGGCTTTTGCGTATGATTAAGAGTTCGGGCGAGGTTGCCAGGATCCAAAAAGCAATCGACATCGCTGCAGTCACTTTTGACGATGTCCCTAACTTTATCCGCATAGGTGATAGCGAACGGACCGTTCAGCGAGAATTTCGTGGTCGTCTGAATTCTGGGGGTGCGGGAGCGATCCCTGCGGTCATCGTCCGGTCCGACTTGGGAGGTCCGTTTGAGATAACTGGCGGGCCGCGCGATCGTCCGATCGCGAACGGAGATCTCCTTTTCATCGATACCGGAACGACGTTCGATGGGTACTTTTGCGACTACGATCGCAACTACCGTGTTGGAGATGTGAGCGACGCGCTAAAGCGCGCGCACGAGCAGGTCTGGAGGGCAAATGAAGCTGGCCTTGCCGCAGCAAGACCAGGTGTCCCAGCAGAATCTGTTTTTGCGGCTATGGCAACCGTCCTGTCGTCTCGCACTAACGATCTGAACAGCAATGGAAGGATGGGGCACGGTCTAGGACTTCGGGTGACCGAACCGCCATCCATCCGGCTCGGCGACCGAACTTTGCTGGCGCCGGGGATGGTTCTCTGCATCGAACCGGGTCTCGAATATGAACCAGGGAAGATCGTGCTTCACGAAGAAACTGTTCTGATAACACAAGACGGTGCAGAACTCCTCACTCCCAGAGCGCCACGCGAGCTTCCCACGATCGGCTGAGTGCCGCGCAGGTGGCGAAAGGACCAAATGTCACGCGGAGAACCCGATCGTGTTTCGGGCATGGAGATCGGCGTTCCGGCTGAAACTCCGAAGCGGGTGACCATCGCTCATCAGATAGGCTGAATGCGTACTCTTCACGTTCGATCAGAGACTCTGAGGAAGCGATCTTCTTCCTAACGCCCCGTTCATCGACCGCCAGCGCTTTCACAACATCTGGCATGCAAGCCATTAGCATCAAGCATGCAGCGACTGGATCTTCTCTAACCAACGCCACCCTCATCAGGCGCCGGATCTGAAAACCCCTCGGATGCGTTCGCAATGGTGGCCCAACCTAACCTTTGCAGATTCCGCTAGAGCATCGGGCGGGAAGTTTGAATCGAGGTTTCTTTTTTTTGATCGAACAGTGATTCACCGTTGGCTGGAGGTGGCGCCATGGGAAGAGCTGTTTCATCGGATTTGCGGTTGCGGATTGTGAAGGGGATTTCAGGAGGCAAGTCTCGGCGCGCCGTCGCGGCCCAGTTCGAGGTTGCCGCCTCGACGGCGGTACGCATTCATATAGCGCGGCATATGTGGAACGGCAACGCGGGCAAGCGCTTTTTCAGACATTTCACCCAGCCTCTCTCGCCTCGGGATTTCGTCCCGTGGGTCATCGTCTAATTGTGCACCTCGCCTCTGTCCGGCGTCGCGCCGGCCAGTCCGTCCTGGTCGTCGTTCGGCTCAGGCGCGTGCTGCGCCGCTTGCCGCACCAGTATTTCGATATGTCCCGCCCTTGGTGAGCAACGCCCAGATAATCCTCGCCATCTTGTTGGCGAGCGCGACCGCGACGACCTTGAAAGGCCGCCGTGCCAAAAGGGTGACTAGCCATCGCAGCGCTTTGTCGTTTCCCTTAACACGCTGCAAGACAGACGTCGCGCCACAAACGAGCAGCGAGCGGAGCGTCGGGTTGCCCATTTTCGATATGCCGCCGAGCCGCTCCTTGCCGCCGCTCGAATGAGGCTTTGGCGTCAGTCCCAGCCAGGCGGCGAAGTGACGGCCGGATTTGAACCCGCCGGGATCCAGGACCAGCGCTTTGACGGAAGCCGCCGTGATCGCTCCGACGCCCGGAATTGTGGTCAGCCGTCGCATGTCCTCATCGCGCTTCGCTTCGCCGACGATCCCTCGTTTGAGCTTGTCGATTTGACGCGTCAGCGCCTCGATCTGATAGGCGATCTCAGCCAAAGCCAGTCGAGCGGCTTTTGGCAGGCAAACGTCCTCCTCGTCCCGGACGATCTCGATCAACGCAGCCACTTTAGCCGTGCCGAGGGCGGCAATAACGCCCAACTCCGACAATGTGTCGAAGACGGTCGAAACCCGCTGATAAACGACGACAAGAGCTGAAGCGCTGGAAGAGCAAAGGCGGCCGACCGCGCGCTCTTCAACTAGCGCTGTAGCGGGCGGCCGCCTTTGCGGCGCGGTGCTGATCATGGGAGGTTGAAGGCGATAGACGCGGGGCACGTCTCCAGCCGCCCTGAGGCGGCTTTCGACGTACCCCGCCATGCGCCTGCCTGTGGTAGATCTGCGGGTAATCAGCGCCGCAGAAACAATCCGGCGTAACACCGATCTCAACTGGCAAGTCCGGGCTCGGTGTCACGCTCCACTGACGGTGCGCGACTGCATTATCGCATTGTCAGCGCATTCCGTCGACCTTTTCCCCGAACTCCCTGCGGCGCTCCGAAAGGATCGTCGCGGATGCTCACGGGCCGCGTCTTTCTGTGCGGCCGCTGCCGTTCGCAGGTAACGATCTGCCGCAGCTGCGACCGGGGACAGCGCTACTGCGGCCAGGACTGCGCCCGTGCTGCCCGCCGCGAGAGTGTGCGCGAGGCGGGGCGACGTTATCAGCCCAGCCGCCGTGGACGCCTGGCTCATGCGGTCCGGGCCCGACGATATCGGGCTCGGCACAATAAAGTGACGCATCATTCTCCACCTGCATCTCCTGCCGGTTCACTACTGGTCCAGTCCCTCGAACGATGTCGTCGCTGCTTTTGCTGACGTCGCCGGGCGGGCGACGACATCGGTCATGCCCACGCCGTGCTGTCGGCGCTGCGACTGTCGACTGTCGCCGTTCGTTCGCACCGGCTTCGTGCGTCGCCGGGGGCCTCGTTATGCCCGTGAAGCTGACTACGCAGACGGAGAGCCCGCATCATGACCATCAGCCCCGAACTGGAAGCGCAGATCCTGCGCCTGTATTACGCCGAGAAGTGGCGCTGCGGCACCATCGCCAGGCAATTGCATGTCCATCACACGACGGTGCATCGCGTTCTGGCCCAGGCGGGATTGCCCCGGCACAAGCCGCTGCAGAGAGCCTCAATCATTGACTCGTATCTTCCATTCATTGAGCAGACGCTGGAAAAGTTCCCCTCGCTGACCGCCAGCCGCCTTTATGCGATGGTGCGCGAGCGCGGCTACCGGGGCTTGCCGACGCACTTTCGGCACCTGGTCGCCCTGCACCGTCCACGCAAGCCGGCCGAGGCGTTCCTGCGGCTGCGCACATTGCCGGGCGAGCAGGGACAGGTCGACTGGGCCCACTTCGGGCACATCGAGATCGGCAACGCCCGCCGGCCGCTGATGGCGTTCGTGATGGTGCTTTCCTACTCACGCGACATCTACCTGCGCTTCTTCCTCGACGCCGCGCATGGAAAACTTCCTGCGCGGTCACGTCGGCGCGTTCAACACATGGTGCGGGCTGCCCAGGGTCCTGCTCTACGACAATCTCAAGAGTGCGGTGCTCGAGCGCCAGGGCGATGCGATCCGCTTCCATCCGACGCTGCTTGCCTTCGCCGGCTTCTATCGGTTCGAGCCACGTCCTGTCGCGGTTGCCCGGGGCAACGAAAAAGGCCGCGTCGAGCGCGCCATACGGCATATAAGGGAAGCATTCTTCATCGCCCGCAAGTTCACCGATCTCGACGATCTGAACGCCCAGGCCGAACAGTGGTGCCGCAACCAGGCAGCCGACCGGCCATGCCCCGAGGACCGGACGATGACGGTCCGCCAGGCGTTTGCGCAAGAGCAGCCACTGCTTCTGCCGCTGCCCGCCAACCCATACCCCGTCGAGGAGCAGGTCGCCGCCAAGGTTGGCAAAACGCCCTATGTGCGCTTCGACCTCAACGATTACTCGGTACCGCATGCTCATGTCAGGCGCACGCTCAGCGTGCGCGCCGATCTCGGCCTCGTCCGTGTCTTCGACGGCGCAAAGATGATCGCCAGTCACCGTCGCAGCTATGATCGCGACCAGCAGATCGAGGACCCTCAGCACCTCAAGGCACTCGTCGCAATCAAGCGCGAGGCGCGCCAGCATCGCGGCCTCAACAGCCTGACGCGCGCCGTGCCGGCCTGCCAGACCCTGATGATCCGGGCCGCCGAGCGTGGCTCCAATATCGGTGCGATCACAAACGCGATGCTGAAACTGCTTGACCTGTACCGCGCAGGAACTGCAGGCCGCCGTCGAGGAAGCTTTGCATGCCGGCGCCTCCCATTCGAGGTCGGTTCGCGACGTACTGGAACGCCGCCGGGTCGCCCGTGGTGCTCCGCCGCCGGTCGAAACGAGCCTGCCCGAACACGTGCGGCGCAAGGATACGACGGTACGGCCGCATCGCCTCGACAGCTACGACCAACTGACCCTTGGAGGCAAAGATGATGAATAATCCCGACATCCTGCTCAACCGGGCCAAGGCATTGCGCCTCAATGGCCTGATCACCCATTGGGACGAAATCGCTGGCGCGGACTGGCTGGCCGCCGTCCTTCAATGGGAAGAAGAGGAGCGCTCCGACAGTTCGATGCGGCGACGCACGCGTGCCGCCAGGCTCGGCCACTTCAAGCAACTGTCCGATTATGACTGGCACTGGCCTCGCCGCATCGACCGCGCCGCCGTCGAGGATCTGATGACCCTGTCCTTCATGAACGATGCCGCCAACATCGTCTTTATCGGCCCCAACGGCGTCGGGAAATCGACACTTGCTCGCAATGTCGCTCACCAGGCGCTCATCTGCGGTCACACCGTCCTCTTCCGAACCCCCAGCGAGATGCTCGGCGAACTCGCCGCCCTCGACAGCGACGCAGCCTTGCGCCGACGCCTTCACCACTACGCCGCCGCCGACGTTCTTGCGATCGACCAGGTCGGGTATCTGTCCTACTCGAACCGTCATGCGGACCTGCTGTTCGAGCTCATCAGCCGGCGCTACGAAAAACGCTCAACCATCATCACCACCAACAGACCCTTCGCTGATTGGTCGGAGGTCTTTCCCAATGCCGCCTGTGTCGTCAGCCTCGTCGACCGCCTCATGCACCGATCCGAGGTGATCTCCATCGAAGGCGATTCCTACCGCTTCAAGGAAGCGGCCGAGCGATCAAAGGCACAGCGCGAAAAACGCACCAGCCGCTCCTCCGGCGAAAAGGTGCCCGCGGCATGAAACCAGATCCTCAACCGTCCGGCCTCAGTCGTGGTATCCACTTCCTCATCAATCCCGAATGGACACCCCAACAGGCGCTCGCTGTCTTCGAGCTCCTCAACGATCTCGCCGATAGCATCTGGTCTCACTACGGCGTCCAACTCCAGGAACTTATCCAGGAGCAGCAACGAACACCGACCGATCACAGCGATATCGAAAAAGCCCCGTCCTCGTTCTAAAGCACACATCCTCGACACTCGGCGGCCTGCAAAGGCCGCCTTTTTGTTCCGTCCACAAGCACCAAACGCTTGTCGTCGTTTAAACGCGCTTTTGAAAAGCCATCAACACAAATGCCCGCGAAGCGCGTTGATCGCCTGAGTTTGCTGGCGGATCAAAAGGGCGCGCGTCCTCAGCACCATGGCCGCTGCTTGTTGATCAGCCGATTTGATCGGAACGAAACGCATGGTCTTGCGGGTGACGGCTTCGCTGATCGCTTCGGCGTCGGCGGCGTCCGTCTTGCCCCGTTTTACGAAGGGCTTCACATAAATCGGCGGGATCAAACGCACGTCGTGACCGAGCGCCGCGATCTCACGCGCCCAATAATGCGAACCGCCGCACGCCTCCAACCAACTAGACACGGCGGAAGCTTTTCGAAAAAGCCCAGCAGCTCGGCTCGACGCAGTTTGCGATTGAAAATCGGTGCGCCTTCGGCATCGGCGCCATGAGTTTGAAAAACGTTCTTGGCCAAATCCAGGCCGATGGTGCTAACCTGCTTCACGGAACGGCTCCCTTCCTTGTGGCGTTGCTCGCAACGACCACGTTTTGGCACTTAGATACTGTCGGTAGCGGGGCCGTGTTCCACACCATCAATCTGGGGTTCTTCCGCATATTTGGTGCAGGGACTACTTTTTCGGATGTCCCTTTGTCCGGTTGGGTCAAGCGGCTGCCAGCAGTCGGCTCCGGAGGAGTGGATAGGCGGCGCGCCCGTACATCTGTCGCTTGATCGTCTTGAGGCGGTTGATCTGGCCTTCGACCGGGTTGTGCTCCAGGGCTGGGTGATTGCCGCCCGGACAGCCTCAATGTCACGGCCGATGCCTGCTGCAAGGGAGGCCAGCTCACTACCCGTGGCATCGGCGATCCATTGCTCGAGACCGGCATCATCGTCGCCGCGTATCACTGCAGCAAAACGGCGGGCGAGTTCGCCCGCGATCGAAAGCTCCGGCGCATTTTCATGGAGATGGTGGAGGAACCGCTCGGTCTGCTCATCGAGAGATGTCGGGTGTTCGCTCAGCAGCCATGCACAGTTCCGACGCGATGGCGGCCGCCATCGCGAATTTGGTGGAGCGGTCGGTGGCCGCTCCTTGCGGGCGGCGGTCCACCTGTAGACGGTCGCCCTGCTGCCTGCAAAGCCGCGGTGCTTGATTTCGGTCCACAGCTGCAGCCCGTTGTGCTGGCCTTCCTCCCAGCGCTTCTCGAGGTAGTCTCGAAAAGGATCCATGAGGACGGAGCGCGCCGGCGGCCGCCGGTGCTCAGGCTCACCGCCCGCTGCAAGCCAGCGTTCGACAGTTCTGACGTTCATGCCAATCCGGGGGGCAATCTCGCGCGGCGACAGGCCGGAGTCCCGCAGGTCAAGGATCTCGGCATAGAGCTCACGGCGCTGGTTGCGCCGCGACCGACGCAAGCAATCAAGTTTCGGGGAAGTTTCTGCCTGTGGTTCCGGCTCGGCTTCGGCGTTTCCCGCCATCTCGGGCACCATGGCCTTTCCGGCGGAGCTGACCGCCTTGCGATGGCGACCGACGGCCAGTCGCAACGCTTCGCCCAGGTTCTGGAGGAGATGCCAGCGGTCGGCGACCTGCGTTGCATCGGGCGCACCGCGACGGGCGCCCTCAGCATAAACGCCCGCACGATCGCGAGCGATGATCTCGATGCCAGGATAGCGTTCCAGCCACGACGCGACCGTATCGGCATTTCGATCCGGCAATAGATCCAACACGCGGTTGCGCTCCAGATCGCAGATGATCGTTCCGTAGCGCTGCCCCTTGCGCCAGGCCCAGTCATCGATGCCGACCACACGCGGCGCTTGCGGCGGCTCGAACCCGGCCGCGCGGATCATCCGCAACAGTGTGTCGCCGCTTACCGGCATGGCGAGTCTGTCCGACAGGCGTGAGCCCGGCTCACCACCCGCCGCGAACCCGATCGCCAGCTGGCTTTCGCCGAGCCGAACCGTGCGCCAAGCTTTCGGTTGAACCGTCTCAGGAAGCCTCTCGGTGAAGATCCGTCGCATGCATTGTGAATTCGCGCATCGAAACCGTCGTACGTGGAGCCGGATTTCGACAACCCGCCCCTGCCACGGCAGATCGCTCAACCGGCGCATGTAGTGACTGTGGACGCGGCGGGTTCGGCAGCCGCAACATGGACAGCACGAGTCCATCGCCTTCGGCCGGGCAACAAGTACAACCCTGTCAGCCTACGGCAGAATTTGGACAATCGAAAGCTCGGGCGAAATCAGCGAGCGGAAGGCATGGAGCACGGGCAAATCACGGCGTCGATTGCGATTCCGGCTCTAGAACTTATTCGCACCGTCCGTGAATCCCGCAACCTGCACCAAATATGCGGAAGAACCCTTTCTGCTGCGGTTGATCGCGGCCGGGCCCTACAAGATCCACACCGTGCTTACCGACAACGGCTCGTGCTACAAGTCGAAAGCCTTCGCCAGGACCTGCCGCGAGCTTGGCCTCAAACATATCCGCACAAAGCCTTATACGCCCAAGACCAACGGTAAGGCAGAGCGCTTCATTCAGACTGCACTCAGGGAATGGGCCTACGCCATTGCCTACCCGACCTCCGATCATCGTGCCGGAGAACTTCCCGTCTGGCTGCACCGATACAATTGGCATCGACCTCACGGCAGCCTAAAGTCGAAAACACCAATCAGCCGCCTCGGCCTAACCGAGGACAACCTGTTGAGGCTCCACATCTAGGTCGATTCGCGTCTCCATATCCATATGGCGGCACTGCGACCGGCCCCGGTCTCGTCTATCCCTGTCATCACACACCCTCCGCCGTTGTCGTGCAGAGGGTGAAACTTGTCCTTAAATCAAGTCCGGTGCCTGGCTTTGTCACAGCCTGCTAAGCGTCGACCACGGTCAGTTCGCGGTCGTGTGCGGTAAGGATCTCGTAGCCCGACTCAGTTACGACCCATGTCTCACTGAAGCCCACTCCTGGAGTGCCGGGCTTGTCGATTGCAAGAACAGTATGAAACGTCATGCCCGGCTTTAATTCCAAATCGATTCCCTCGCGGATAAAGTATAGCTCTTCGCCCCAAGTGGGAGGGAATCCCAACCCAATCGAATATCCGTACATTCGTGTAGCGCTTGGTGCAGGACTGACGTCATTCATTCCGACACCGATTTCGCGCGCTATATCGTGTCCGTTGCGGCCTGGCTTGACCGCTTGAAATAGTAAATCCAATGTCTCATTGATTGCTTTGGACCGCGCCTCGACTAGTGGAGATGGCTTGCCGACGGCCACTGTGTGACAGATAGCACTGGTATATCGTTGATAGGCCGCTCCGAACTCCAGCTCAACTGTATCTCCAACTTGAATTGGAGTTCGCTTGAATGTGGTGTGCAAAAACCAATTGCGCTGCCCGGCTGACACAATAGGTTGGGTGCTAAAGTATTCACTTCCCTCGTTTATCAGGGAATGATAAATTACCGCAGCGATTTGGTTATCAGTCACTCCAGCTCGGATCATTGGCAAAGCAGCGTCGAGCGCTTTCATCGTGATGTTGGCAGAGCTACGCAAGTAATCTATCTCTGCTTCAGACTTAATCATCCGTGGCTGCCCAACCATATCTGAAGCATCAAGGAGCGATGCATTAGGTAAAGCGCGCTTCAGACCCTCGTAAAGATCGACACCAAGTCCTGGTTTCTTGATCTCCACGCCGATACGCTTGTTCTCGAGCTTTCGTTCTTTCAAGATATCCGCCAGGCCATTTGCTGCGCCTCTTTCATCGGACCAAGGGACGCCGCGGACGTCTCCCACCCAGCTCGTAAGAACAGCCGGACCAATCTCCAACTGGTGCATGTGCAGTACAGGCTCACCTTCCCGAGGAAGCACCATACATTTATACCAACCCGAACCGAAACTTTGGTATCCGCTTAGGTAGCTCAAGTTTGGAGTAAATGTTATAAGAAGGACATCAAGTCCCCTCGCATCCATAATATGTCTAACTTTCTCCACTCTGAGCCGATACTCCGACTCGGAGAAAGAAAGTTCCTTTGTCATGGGAAGCTTGGACAGTTCCTCGACATACTGATCATAGAGCATTCTGAGCCTTCTTTCTTCCGGGTCTGCTCCGGGCTGGTTGGAGCAGCCATACTGAGTGCGTCTCTTTTTAAGCACCTCCCGCAGGTCAGTTCAGCGAACCTGTGGGGATGTCTCTGGAGTCCTGAGGTGATGGCTTCGTCAGCAAAAACACCTCTTCCTCCCTCTCATCACTTGGAGCCGACGGCATCATAAGGAGCATCCTTTCGCGCATTTCGATCAATTTACCCAGATTGATGCAATATCTGGTGCAGAATAAGGAGGATTTGAAATAGTGCCGACAGGCCTGCGCATCCCTCGGGCGATCCGGCCCCCGATTCAGGGCGTTCGTGTTTGGCCTTCGCGCGCGAGCATATGCACCCTGGCCGCCAAGTTGGGCTCCGTGACGCTGGTTGTTAGCGAGGCGGCCGCCGCATGTGGCCGCATATGGACGGCCGCAACAATAACCGCTGATATGTTCTGGAGAACATATCAGCGGCTACAATCAGCTCTAC
The DNA here is from genome assembly GCF_040318615.1 of Mesorhizobium sp. M1078. Taxonomy (NCBI): domain Bacteria; kingdom Pseudomonadati; phylum Pseudomonadota; class Alphaproteobacteria; order Hyphomicrobiales; family Phyllobacteriaceae; genus Mesorhizobium; species Mesorhizobium sp. M1078. Next base: position 51,827 of record NZ_JAMYMP010000010.1, on the reverse strand, counting down.
AAGGGCGGCGCCATTCGAGAAGCTGCCTGCCTGGCCCATCTGCGTCGCAAGATATTCGACGTTCACGACAGCCAGCCGACCGAGCTCAGCACGACGGCGATGGCCGGTATCCAGGCGATCTACCGGATCGAGGAAGAGATACGGGGGCTGCCGCCCGCCGACCGATTGGCCGCACGACGAAGTCGGACCCGACCACTGGTCCGTGCGCTGCGACGACAGCTCATGCGCCAGGGCAAGGGTTTGTCGCGCCATGCCGATATCGCCAAGGCCTTCGCCTATGGCACCAAGCGATGGCGCGCGTTCAACCGCTTCCTCTACGATGGCCAGCTCGAGCCCGACAACCTGATCGCGGAGCGTGCCATTCGTGGATTTACGGTCGGAAGGCGCAACTGGCTTTTCTCGGGCAACTTCGCCGCGGCGGAGCGGTCAGCGGTCGTGCTCAGCATCATAGAAACCTGCAAGCTCTGCGGCGTCGATGCCGAAGCCTACATGGTCCGCCCTGAACAACGGTTAAGCCATTGACACGGCATGGTCGCGGAGACGGGGGGAAGTATCCGGTTTCGCGGCTGAAGCAGCAAGCGCCAGCAGGATGAGCGCACGCCAAAGCGCCAGCGTGGCGAGGATGAGGCGCAGATTGTGGCCTGCGGCCACGAGCAGCGCATTGATGGCGTCGCCAACATGGCCGAGAAGGAAGTTCCGGTCCAGCCTCCCATCGGTTTTCATTTGGCCGATGGTGGCCTCGATGGCCGATCGTCGCTTCAGTTCCCGCTTCATGGTGGCCGTCAGGCCGCGCCGATGGCCGGCGATCATCATCGAGCCCGAGCCTTTGTAGTCGTGGCCGCGATAGCCCTTGTCGACATAGATGCGGTCCGGGTCGACGCCGCCGATCTCCACCGCCTGATCGACGGTCGCGGCGAGCGTATGGCCGTCATACGGATTACCCTCGAAGGATTTGGCGGCCAGCACGAGGCCTTCCCGGTTCGTCGTTGCGATCCCGACCTTGCAGCCAAACTCGTAGGGCGTACGGGCTTTGCCTTTCGAGATACAGACGACCTCGGGCGCATGCAGTGAATAGAGCTTGTTCTTGTCTCTCGGCTTCTGGACCAGCAGCCGCTCGACCAGCCCGAGCAATCGAGCAAACCTGACCTCGAGTTTGGCATTGCCGGCGATCTTGCGGCTGATGTCGCGGAACACGCGTCCGAGATAGGTGCGCAGGCGCTTCAGTTCGTGTCGCATCCGGCGGAACTGCCGGGCGTGGGCATAGCGGCCGGCGCGAACCGCCGCGGCCTTGGCGAGTCGGGTGTGGCTCTGCCTGAGCACGACGCCATGCCGCTTCGCCTGGCGAACCAGTATCTGGATGGCCTTCAGGTAAAGCCGGCTGTCGGTCGGATGGGCGATCGCCTTCGGCTGCACCGTGGTGTCGATGGTGATCCGCTCCAGCGAGTTCGGCTTGGCCGTCCCGGTGTCGAGTGCAACCTCGACGCTCGCCTTCAGCATTTCCTCAAGCCCCTCCGGCCCGATCCGCTTGCGCCAGCGCGTCATCGTGCTGGCGTCGATCGGCGCCTCGTGCTGGAAGAACTCGAAGCCGCAGAAATACTGCCAGTAGGCATTCTCCACCCAGCGATCCACCACCTCCTCGTCCGACAGGTCATGGACGTGCTTGAGGTAATGCAGCCCGACCATCAACCGCGTCGGCTTGGCCGGCCTGCCGACCGGACGGCAGAAGCGGCCGAACGTCTCATCGAACCGTGCCCATGGCATCAGACCTGAAAGCCGGACCAGCGGGTGCCTCATGTTGATGATCGCGTCCAGACGTTCGCGGAAGAGGTCATTCCTGTTGCGTGACGGACGGGATGGCAGCATCGCGAAAACACCGGAAAGGGACAGGATCGGATTCGATTTCCGGCATTTTCCAATACTTCAAACCCCTTGGGAATCCCTGCAACGCTATAGTCTTCCATGGTTCGTCCTCCTGGCATGCTGGCGTGAGGATAGGCTCGACGAGCAACCCTCGCTTCAACACTGCCAGTGTAGGGCGAACCACCTCACAGCCGGCAACCAGAAAGGACATAAGGTCTTACGCTGCGCCCGCTTCAAGCCTGATCGGGGATCGCGGATAAGACAGCGCCTGGTTCCGCCAAGAACTCCAAGCCAAAGGCATCGTGCCCTGCATCCCGTCGAGCCGCAGCCGCAAAGTCCCTTACGCCTACGACAAGACACTCTATCGCCAGCGGCACAGGGTCGAGAACCTATTCGCCAAGCTCAAGGACTGGCGACGCATCGCAACGCGCAACGACCGATGTGCCCACACCTACTTCTCCGCCATCTGCATCGCTGCAGCCGTCATCTTCTGGCTTCGCCAAAGCAGGTGTGAAATCCTGCGCCGGCTTTTTCCATGCACCTGATTTTGGGCTGACGGCGGGAATTCAAACCGGGTGGGCCGGAGTGCGGATTGCAGGCAAATCTCAGCCACGGGTGCCCACGAGCCTTTCCTTCTCTATCCGCGCCGCCTCGTAACCAAGGGTCCTGACGATCGCTAAGGCGGCGGTCGCTTCAAGCTGGGACCGCAGTCCGGATAAATGACGTCATCGAAAGCAGCCTGGCTTCACTCTTGCAACATCCTTCCGAGCGCCAGAAATTGCGGTACGCTGATCGGATCGTTACCCACGCTCGACCCGACTGGATGCGACGCGAACCTCGCGACCACCATTTCGGCCTCAGGGGCGATGTAGAGTCGCTGCCCGTGCATGCCCTTGCCTTCGAAAGCACCAAGCTCGTTGTGCGAAACGTACCACATCGCGCGATAAGAGTAGCCCCGCAATAGATCGGAACCAGTCTTTGCAAACTTGGCCGGATCGTCACCGCGACGGATCTCATCGATAATAGATGCGGGGATCAACTGGCTTCCATGCCAATCACCCTCACGTCGAATGAGCTCGCCGAAACGAGCCATGTCACGCAGCGTTGCCGACAAGCCGCCTCCGGCCATTGGCGTACCGACTGAATCAATGAGCATATAGCCATCTTCTTCACAACCTAACCGCGACCACAATTGTTGATGAAGATAATCGGCGAGATTAAACCCGGTCACCTTCGCCATTGCCCAGGCTATAACGTCGCTGTTAACAGTTTTGTACGCAAAGGCGTCGCCGTGCATACCTTCCTTGCGCAGCGCACGCAAGTAGTCGTAGAAGTTAGTTGGTACGTCAGAATGCGCGGGGCGCGGACGCATTCCGCAGGCAAGCATGTAAGTGCGAACGCCCGATGTCGGGTCTGCATAATCTTCTGTATATCCAACGCCAACTTGCATATCCATTACTTGGCGGATCGTAGCATCTTCCCACGCAGTACCCCGTAGCTCGGGAACATAGTGCGGGACTAACTTCGATTCATTTAGGATCCCTCGGTAAATCAAATCGGAAGCCAATGTGCCAACATAGACCTTCGTCACTGAATACAGAGCGTGCGCCAGCGATGGCTCCGACGCGCCAAAGTAGCGCTCATAAATTATGCGCCCTCGATGCAAAACGACAATGCCGTCGGTGTAGGTGTCGTACAACGCATCTTCGAACCGTGTTGTCCTGCCATTCAGATCGTCGAATTTCAATTCGTTGATTTCGTGGGCTCTGTCATACCGCTCGAAATGAGATGCCGCCTTGTTTCCCCGACGCACGTTTACAGTCGCGCCGAGTTCCCGCAAATGCGAAAGCGTCCACCGGATCTGAGGAAAGTCAAGAAATTGATCCCTTTCAAACGTGATCCGCTTGTCCGGCGAAGGCGGAAATCCTTGCATCCACCCGAGTAACCGAGGATCTGAATCCATTCCGCCAAGATATCTATCGTCACCGGCGCCAGAAAGACCATACGCCTGATTTTTATCAGCGTGCACGTCTTTGCTCATCTAGATCTCCACATTTGTACATTCCACGTGATCATGTAAGTAAGTTAAACTGCGAAAAAGTGACCACAGCGTCCCTGCATGAAGCCTAAACATCTCGACCCGGCCTTCCCAATAACCTGCCAAATCCAAAATCAATTGGCAGGGCAGCTGAAACATAAGCCTCGCAGCCGACCATAATGGCCTGCCTGCCTACGTGTCCTCCGAAGGAGCGTCGGCACAAACTGCATTCGCCAACCCGCTCGAAAGATTGAACGGCGGAATCAGGCGCCGCACCGAAAAGCGATCTTTCCGCCTCGTGGGTGTCTTGCTCCTCGACCAGGATAATTGGGGCCTCAGGCGCGCCCGATACGAGGGACTCAAAACGATCGCGCCCTCGGGCTGATCACGCCTCGTCAGCCTGCCAGCCGAGGCTCCTGAGCTAGCAGGCCCGCAACCAAGACATGGGCGACGGTCAGTGCCAGCTACACCACTCCAGGGGGCAGCAGCTGATTTTGCCGTCCGGTTTCAGTCGAACACGCCGCTTGCACCTTGCGCCGGTGCTCATGGAGCCCTTTCCTCCAACCTTTTTGCTCTTAACTCCAATGCGTGCCAAAGCGAAGAAGCAAACGATCGTGCGCCGAGCACAGCAACACGGGTTTCACTGCGGCGGATGACGAAACATATGGTATGCTCTAGGGCTGTGCGTGTCGCTTTCCCCGGACCGAAGTCGGCAAGATCGATGTTGATCAGTTTCTCCAGAAATGCGTCGATGGGCCACGTGCCGGCACGGGACTTAATTTCGACCGTTACCCACCCACCTGTCTGCTCGGTCACAGAGCAACCGGGGGCCGCCACCTTCAAAGTCATGGCAAAGTCTTCGTCCGCGCGGCCTTCGGTCTCGATCATCCACTGATCCGGCCCGGTCCAGAAAGCTGACACATCGTGACCTGCTACCCAGCATCCCGGCCCAGGCAATTTCAAACCGAACGGCTTGGGCTCAAGGGCTCCCCTGCGAAGCGTTAAGGAGGTAAGCGCCAAGTTCTTGCTCTCACAAAGTTCTAATACTGGAAGCATTGCACTACGAGGCTTTTCGGCGCCGAGCGCCATGAGCGGCTTCAGATTAACCACGCAAACGCACTCCTTGAGCATCCACGAAAGGCGCCGATACGACGCGGAGGCGTACATTTTCTCCTTCGACCGGATTCGACGCCACGATCACCTCGTCCAGCCGTTCAATACCGTTCTTGACAAAAGCGAGTCCGATCATCGTCCCTACATGGGGTGAATAGCAGGCCGATGTGATCCAGCCCTGGTCGTTATCGTGATTGAATGCTTCCCCTTCGGTGAAGAGATGTGCTCCGACAACGATCTTGTCCCTCGGCTCGACAGGTTGGAGACCCACCAGGCGCCGCGTATCCCCCGCAAGCCCTTCGCGACGAGACATGATCGCGCCAATGCAATCCTTCTTTTGGGAAACCATTTTGCCGAGCCCGAGCATTTCGGCGGTGGTTTGGCCGTTAAGCTGGGCTCCACCTACGTGACCCTTTTCCGTTCCTAGGACGGACAGCGCCTCGACCCCGAAAGGCGTTACTCTCAGATCAGCACCAATTTCCATCAATCGTTCCATCAGCGCGTAGCCGTAGCGGGTAGGCACCGCGATCTCGTAGCCAAGTTCGCCGACAAAGGAGACGCGGAAGAGCCGCGCCCGCAGACCGTCGCAGACCTGTAGCTCCGCGCAGGCCATAAAAGGAAACGCCTCATTCGAAAGGTCGAACCCGTCAACGATACGGGTCAGCAGCGTTCGCGAACTCGGTCCCGCAACAGCGATCTGCGCCCATGCCTCGGTCGTGGAAATCAGCTGTACGTCAAGCTCCGGCCATAAGCATTGCCTGGCGAAATCCATGTTGCGATAAACCAGCCCAGCATTGGCCGTGGTTGTGGTGACCACAAAATGATCCTCGGCCAGCCGCGCGCACGTGCCGTCGTCATAGGCGAAGCCATCCTCGCGTAGCATCAGACCATAGCGAACGCGGCCGACCTTCAACGTCGATATCATGTTGCTGTACAGGTGGTCGAGGAACTTCCCCGCATCGATGCCCTGAACGTCGATTTTTCCGAGTGTCGACACGTCGCATAGGCCCACCGAGCTACGCACCGCCTTGGCCTCGCGATCTACGCTCTCGCGCCAATGCCTTTCCCCCTCACGGCGAAAATACTCGGGTCGCCGCCATGGGCTAGATTCATCAAAAACCGCACCCTGGGCTTCGGCCCAGCTGTGGGTCGGCGTAAGGCGGGGTGGGCGGAAGTGCGATCCAATATCGCCGCCGCCGAGGACAGCCAGCGCCACGGGAGTATAGGGCGGACGAAAGACCGTGGTTCCGGTTTCCGAGATTGTCTTTCCAGTGAGCTCCGCCATCACGGCGAGCCCAGTCACATTGGCGGTCTTGCCCTGATCCGTCGCCATGCCCATGGTCGTATAGCGTTTCAGATGCTCTACCGACCGCATGTTCTCAACATACGCGAGCTTGATGTCCTTTACTGTCACGTCGTTCTGGAAATCGACCCATGAGCGTTTTGTGCCCGGCACGTGAAACACCGGCGCAATGGCATATGCGTCGTCGCCCGGACACGGCAAACTAGGCAATTTTGCAGTTATCCCAATGTCCTCCAACGCACCTCTCGCCGTTTCCGCGCCGGACTGCAGCGCTGCCGCGGTCGAAAAGCACCCCACAGCAGCGCCCGCCACAAGCAAGCCTGGCGTTTCGTTCTGCTTGGGCAGGAACGCCAGCAATTGATCATTCCAGGTAGGCTTACCGCGATGATGCGAAGCCAGATGCACGTTCGGGTTCCAGCCACCCGCGACGCCAAGCCCGCCGCATTTGATCTCTTCGGTCCTGCCGTTTGCCAAAACCTCAATTGACTTCAAGCCAAGTCGGCCGCGCGATCCAGTCACCATGGCCCCCGCGATCAGCCGGTAGTCACCACGAGCCTTCGCCTCAGGGCGCACGTCGATTACCGCAGCGATCTGGACGCCCTTGGCCGCGAGATCCAGGGCGGTACGGTGACCGTCCTCGTTGTTCGTGAAGACAGCGACCTTGTCGGAGGGGCACGCCGCCCAGCGATTTGCGTATGCGCGCATCGCGCCGGCCAGCATGATGCCAGGACGATCATTGTTCGCAAAGGCGATGGGCCGCTCTATCGCGCCTGCCGCCAACACTGCGCGTTTCGCGGTGATGCGCCAAAATGTCTGGCGGACTCGGCCACCGGGTTCAGCGAGATGATCCGAAACACGTTCCACTGCACCGTAGATGCCGTGATCATAGACGCCGAAAACCGTGGTACGGGTCATCACCCGAAGACGCGGCAGGCTTTCGAATTCTGATTCTAACCCTGAGATCCAATCGGCGACCGGCACCTCGCCCAGTGTTTCCGTCTCGCACAGGAGCCGTCCGCCCAAGCGGAAATCCTCTTCCACCAGGATCACACGGGCGCCCGAACGAGCTGCCGTCAGCGCCGCAGCAAGCCCAGCCGGCCCCCCGCCGATCACGAGGAGGTCGCAATGCAGGAAGCCCCTGTCATAGGCATCGGGATCGGGCTGCATTGAGATCTTTCCGAGCCCCGCAGCTCTACGGATGGCGGGCTCGTAAACCTTCTCCCAGAAGCTCTTCGGCCACATGAAGGTCTTGTAGTAGAACCCCGCTGTGAAAAGCGACGACAACAGGTCGTTGATAGCCATTGCGTCGAAGTCAAGCGAGGGCCACCGATTCTGGCTTCGCGCAACCAGCCCCTCGAACAACTCAACCGTTGTCGCGCGGGTGTTGGGCTCTTGCCGGGCACCGGTACGCAGTTCGACTAGAGCATTGGGCTCCTCCGAGCCTGCAGTCAGCACCCCTCGGGGACGATGATATTTGAAGCTGCGCCCCACCAAGCGAACGCCGTTGGCTACGAGGGCCGAGGCGAGCGTGTCGCCAGGATGGCCTTGATAGCTTCTACCGTCGAACTTGAAGTTAAGCGTTTGTGACCGGTCGATTAATCCGCCCGTAAGCCGAGTCATGGTTCGCTCCTCGCTCGCGCAAGAGCAATGTCCCGCGCCAACTCCGCTCCGAGAATCTCATGTGTGACCGTGTTGCGCGTAACCACTAGACAGGAACGGTCGCCCTGCTCGTGAAACCACAGCTCGCGGTGAGTGCCTGCCGGATTCTCACGCAAATATATATAGTCATAAAAGGCGGACTCAGCAGCCGGTGCAGACGGGTCTGGGCGCTCGATAAGCCGGGCGTCACCGAGATAGATAAATTCTCTTGCATCGCGCAAGCCCAGAAGTGGATGGGGGATCAGCATTTGGCCTCACTGCAATTGCGGCTGCGCACCCGCGCCCAGTTCATCGATTAATAGTCCTCTCGCGAATCGATCGAGTCGGTAGGCGCGCGCGGTCTCATGAGGAGTATCGGTAGCGAGCAGATGGGCAAAAGCGTAGCCACTGGCGGGCGTAGCCTTGAAGCCCCCTACGCACCAGCCTCCGTTGAAATAAAGGCCTTCAACGCCCGTTCGGTCGATAATCGGCGAACCATCCATCGACATATCCATAATGCCGCCCCATTGCCGCAGAAGTCGCACGCGTCCAATCATTGGCATAATGGCCATGGCCCCTTCGCATACCTCCTCAAGCAAGGGCAGATTGCCGCGCTGTGCGTAGGAGTTATAGCCGTCGATATGCCCACAAAATACCAAGCCTCCTTTGTCGGATTGGCTTACGTAGAAGTTCCCAGCGCCGAACATGATCACACCCGGAATGGTGGGCTTTAGGCCCTCCGTCACGAACGCCTGCAAGACATGGCTCTCGATCGGAAGTCGCATGCCCGCCATCGCCATCACGCGGCTAGAGGAACCTGCCACCGCCACTCCGACCTTAGAAGCACCTATGTAGCCGCGCGACGTGTCCACGCCGCGGATCTTGCCGTCGACGATCCGAAAACCCGTGACCTCGCAATTCTGTATGATATCCACACCCCCCAGATCGGCGCCACGAGCGTACCCCCATGCAACAGCGTCATGTCGTGCCGTTCCGGCGCGCGGCTGCATAAAGCCGCCATGGATCGGAAAGCGTGTGCTGTTGTAGTTTAGGAAGGGCACCATCCTTTGTAGTTCCTGCCGGCTCAACAACCGGGCGTCCGCGCCGGACAGCATCATCGAATTGGCGCGGCGCCGATAGTTGTCGAGCTCCCAATCCGAGTGAAAGAGGTAGATAACGCCGCGCTGCGAGACCATCGAATTGAAATTCAATTCCTGCTCCAGTCCCTCCCAGAGCCTCAGCGAAAACTCGTAGAAAGGCCCATTCCCCGGCAAAAGGTAATTGGAACGAATGATTGTCGTGTTTCGGCCAACGTTTCCGGAACCAAGCCAACCCTTCTCCAATACAGCGATGCGGGATTGGCGGAATGATTTGGCTAAATAATAAGCTGTCGCAAGGCCATGCCCGCCTCCGCCCACTATGATATAGTCGTAAAACGGCTGCGGATCGGGATTGCGCCACAAAGGCTTCCACCCAGAATGACCTTTAATCGCCTCAGCAAAGACGCGAAATCCCGAAAATCTCGTCAATGGAGTCCCCGATAATACAAGAAGAACTACTATCTTAATACAAGGAAGAACTACTATCTCGTCATTGAAACGAGACGCGTCCTGCCGGATCTGATGGCGAAGAATAATGCTTGGGAGCAAACTGAAGACGCACAAAAGATGTCGAAAATGCGCCACCTGCATCAAAAATCCGCGGCGTATGATGTAGTTGTTTCACGTAGGAGACACTTTGGCTCTGATGGCGTTTTTGCAAGACGACGGCTCGACACATGAGGGAGCAGCGTAGTGCCGAGGAGCTCGCAGAGTCGCTTTGCGCGCTCGCGCGAGGGGCAGTCCTCTCACTTTGCGCGCTCGCGCGAGGGGCAGTCCTCTCAACAGTGATCCGCGCTTCCCGGATTGGGAAGATCCGCGCTCAATGACGCGGGCGTATAGCGCGCCGTGCCGATCTTATCACCTCTGGGAGCCTACCGACCAGCTCTGGCAGGACCGGACTGTCGCCGCCGCGGCCGGATGTGCATTCGACGGGGACGAAGTGGATGTTGCAGTGTAATCTAACGCAAGACGGACGTTGCTACGTTATCTCCATCCCGCCCGGATCAAAAGCGAACCGCGCATCGGCAGCGATCACAGGCAGTATTTCTTTAACAGCGAGGGCCAATCGGGCTATCCTCACTTCTAACTTAACGGGACGCTGGTCACGTTCAAGGGGCGTCGAGGCGCCTGCATCCGGAGGAAAACTTCTCGGCACGACGACGGCGGGCGGACTGTATCCACGTAGCGCGCCAATGCTTCCGCAACGGAGGGCACCAGCGGATAGATCTGGGCTTCTCGTCGCTTTAGGCGAGACCGGTAACTTCTCCGGGGTCGGCCACGATTTGTTAGCACCGCTGGTCCATCACCATCGCTTTTGTTGCGGAGAAAGTGACGCGATGGAGTGGACGATCTCGATCGAGGGGAAAAGCGCGCTTGGCGATGTCTGTCGGCAAGAAGTTCGGATTGAGAAAAGCGACGAACGCTTGCTCGACGGTGATATCGGCCTGTCGATTCGACGACGGCAAGAAAATCATGACGGCCCTGCAAAGCGCGGTCGTGAACCACGAGGCGGATACCTATGCCCTTTCTCGCCGGGTCTGCCCCGATTGCCACACGTTTCGGCCGGTCAAAGACTATACGATGCGCCGAATTCGAACGGTCTTTGGTACTGTGGAGGTTCGCAATCCACGATGGATGCTATGCCAGAACTGTCACCCAGGAATGGTAGCCGCGTTCGCGCCGTTGAAGGAAATCTGTCCGGATCGGGCAACGTCCGACCTGATGGAACTGACGGCGCGACTGGGAAGCATGATGCCGTACCGGCAGGCCGCCAGCGTGCTCGCCGAATTCCTGCCCATCGAACCGACCGAGACTCATGCGACCGTGCGAAAGCGGACCATCAAAGTCGGCGAGCGGCTCGACGACCAGATCACTGAGGAAACCTGGCGCGCGAGAATGCAGATGGAGGAACGACATCAGCTCGAAATGCAGCTTCCTGGCGATCGACGCAAAGAGTTCGTCATCAGCATCGATACGGCGCACGTTCGCAGCGCCGATCCCAATTCGGCGCGAAACTTCGAGCTCGTCGTCGCCAGATGAGGTCGCGGAGGTCGGGGAGACGTCGGCGGTCGCTACTTTGTCACCGCCAATACTGACCAACCTGCGATACGCGATCGAGCGCTTCACGCTCTTCGGGAAGAGGGGTATTGCGGCTTTGGGGACGTCACCGTGATCTCGGACGGAGCCGAAATCCTGAAGCGGCTTCCGCGCGCCATGCCGAAACCGACGACCCACATCATCGACTGGTTCCACATCGCCATGAAGATCCAGCCCATGCAGCAGATCGCGGATCACGTGATCCGATCCCAGTCTGGTCTCGCTGAAACACTTCCGACCATCGGCAGGGACATCAGAGCCGTGAAGTGGCGTCTGTGGCACGGTCGCGGGGATCGCGCTATCCACGACCTGGAGCAGCTCTTGGCAAGCTTGCATGTCTCGCAAGGAGAAGGCGAGCTCTCAATGGTGCGCCTCCACAGCCTCGGGTCTCAGCTCCTCACCTACATCCGTTCGAACCGCAGTTGCGATCGTCAACTATGGAAAGCGCTACCAAGCAGGACTTCGCGTGGCCACGACCCTTGCCGAGTCGGCAGTCAATTCCGTGATCGCCAAACGCATGGTCAAGAAGCAGCAGATGCGCTGGTCTCTACATGGTGCTCACATGCTAATGCAGGTTCGGACAGCCGAGATGAATAGGGAGCTTCGCGACCGACTGCGGACACGATTTCGAGCACCAGAGCCGAGCGTGCCTTCACTATTCAAGCCCAAACCTCCCTACTGTCCGCCGCGTAACCCAGGAGAAGTTACCGGTCTCGTTTGCCTCATAGCGGGCAACAACACCCCCGGTGCAACGAGGAGGTGGTGCAAGCCCAGAGATGGGATGCGAACAAAAAAGCGGCTGTCGTTGAAACATGTCCAAAGACAGCCGTGTGACCCTGCGTGGCTGGGGTTAATGCCATTCGCAGGTCAGGAGGTGCTTGGCGCCGCCATGCCGATTGTCGGGACATCGAGTTCGTCCGCGATGCGTCGAGCCGGTGGCTCCGGGATCTGTTCCAGAACGACCGAAAACGCGCCGGCTTGCGCGATGGCCAGAGCGTCCTTGACGATCTGTTCGCCGGCCTCGCCTCTGCCTTGGACCAGATAGCCTCCCAAGATTTTGACCGCCTGCGGCGTCAAGCCGACATGTCCCGTTACAGGGGATGCCACGCGCGGTGAGGAAGGCGATCGTTTCGGCCATTTGAACTCCACCCCCGATCTTGACTGCCGCCCAACCCGTTTCCGTCATCAAGCGTGCTGCGTTTCGAGAGGTTGTTCAGGGACGCTTCGATCTGATGCTCATCACCGCCCGACCGACTTGTGCATCATCTCACCCAGTTTCGCCAGATAAGTTTCGTTCTGAGCGATCCATGGGAACGAGAAGTTAAGCGCAACGAAGTTTCGGAAGGAGGCCTCGATCGAGAAAATAGGACCTGGGAGAAAACTGAAGTCGGATTCTATCGCGTGAAGTAAAGCGCTAGTAGCGTCGAAGCCGACTGGCCCTCGTACCCAGCACATGTACCCGCCGACGGGAGGCGATACAACACATTCACTGGGAAAATGTTTTGCCATTAAATCGAGGCCCCGTTGCATTCTCGCGGCAAGTGTGCCGCGCAACTGCCTCAAATGTCGATCCTGACTACGGGTAGCCAGGAACGTGGCGATCGCGCGCTGGACAATACCATCACCGCTGTTCAGTCCATGTGCATACTGGTGAGTCATCAAACGTCGTGTGTGGGTGCCGGCAATGATCCAACCCAATCCATACGCTGGCGGGAGCGAGGCCATGAAACTCCCGAATTGCACCACGATATCGGACGGATCGTGTTGTTTGAACGAAGGCTGTCTGCTGCCATCGTAGTTCAGGTCGCTGAACATGTCATTTTCGAGAATAAGGACCTGGTGTTGGCGAGCAATTTCCACAACACGGCGCATTGTTTGCTCGGAATAGGTCACGCCTGTGGGATAGTGATTGGAGCCCATAAGCAATGCCACGCGAACCGAATTAGAGCGGACAAGATGCAGGAATTGTTCGGGATCGATGCCGGAGCGCGGGTGGGAATAAATTTCCACCACGGAGAGGCTCTTGCGGTTCAATCCGGCCAGCATTGGAAAATAAGAAGGACTTTCGACAAGAATGACGTCTCCTGGCTTGGTAAATGCGTTGAGGCACATGTCGAAGCACGACATGCCAGTGTTGCCGACAACGATTTCCCCGTGCGCTACGACGCTTCCCCGCCTTGATGCGCGGCGAGAAATTTCATGTCGCAACTGCACGTCGCCTTGTGGTGAATCGCACCCAACAAGCCTGGTCTCGCCTTGGCGCAAAAGCTGGCGCAAAAGCCGGTCTATGTCGTTGCGGTCGAATAGGTCCGGACTTGGGTAGAAGCTGCCGAATGCGCCAAGCTCATTTGAATACCAAATATGTAGCAAAGCCTCAGGCAGATTTTTTACAGTCTCTCCATGGACATCGTGGCCATTCTTCCCTGGTTCTGTCACTGGCGCTGGAACACCGACGACATAGAAGCCCGACCGGGGCCGTGCCTCGCATACCCCCTCAGCCTCCAAGAGCTCGTATGCATGATGCACTGTCATCGGGCTATAGCCGGTATCTTCGCTTAACTGCCGGACAGACGGCAGGCGATCACCGACTCTCAGAGTCCCTGTGCGAATGCCGCGCTTGATGAGGTCAACGACAAATTCGTAGCGGCGCATAGCCACTGTCTTGGAAATATGGGGCATAGGATTGGAGTTCATACCGTAAATGGCACCTGCGATGTCTGCACAAGAAAGCTGTTTTACCTCTAAACGAACAATGTGGCAGTCCGATCTGTTGCGGTGCTAGAGCCTTCTGCACTGCCGTAGTCGGCGATCCAACAATATGGATCCTTCTGGACCGGCAAAATGCACAAAAGCCACCTATTCCGCGGAGCACAGTTTCTGGCAAGGAGGCGTTTCGAGGTTTTGCTTTGGAAGCTTGGCCGTCTGTGCTGAATGAATTCGCTGGAATTTGACACTGGTGCATCTCCAGATTTTTGTTTCTTTTGTCATATTGGCAACGTTCAAATTTGCCAGGCGCTGAGGAAGGTTTATGGAAACGGTCGTTATCATCGGAGGAGGGCTAGCAGGACATCGTGCCGCCACAACGCTCGCCGAGCTGTGTCCTGAGCAGCGCACGGTGCTGATTCATGGCGAGAGCGGGACACCCTATGACAGGCCGCCGCTGTCCAAGGACTTTCTCTTGGAGGGCAAGAGGCCGACCCTGAAAGGGTCTGAGCTGTATGCAAAGGGCGTGGTTTTGCGGGATGGAACGAAGGCCACTCTCATCGACCCTCTTCGACGCATCGTCCATACTGACAACGGTGATCCGGAACACTACGACAAGCTTTTGATCGCAACGGGATCTCGGGTCCGGCAGCTGGAGAACTTCAATGTGGACCCAGCACAAGTTCATTATTTGCGCACCGAATCAGACGCTTTGCGATTACGCGCGGCTCTTGCGCGCGGCCGACGGCTGGCAGTTGTCGGCGGCGGTTTTATAGGACTGGAGGTCTCGGCGATCGCTCGCCGCTTGGGCTGTCAAACAACGGTCTTTGAGCTGGCGCCGCGACTGCTGCCGCGCAGCGCCTCGCTCTCCTTATCAGAATGGGTCGCGACGCGCCACGCGAGCGAAGGTGGTGAGCTCCGTTTGAACTGTGCAAATCTGCACATGTCGAATAATTCAAGGGGTGAGGTCCTTCTGACTTGGGATGGAGGGTCGGCCATTGCTGACATGGTCCTTATTGCCATCGGGATCGGGCCAAATGCGGAAATCGCGGCTGACGCCGGCATCGACACCGCCGACGGGATCGTTGTGAATGCACGCTGCGAAACGTCCGTCCCGGGAATATATGCCGCAGGAGAAGTGACGAACTATCCTGTGCCCGCGCTTGGCCGGCGGCTACGCAGTGAGAGCTGGACTGTGGCCGGCGATCAGGCAGTTGTGGCCGCACAAGTCATGTGCGGTCTGGATACACAGTATCAGGACCTACCTTGGTTCTGGTCCGATCAGTGCGGCGTAACCCTCCAGTCATTCGGGCTGCCAGCCCTCGCAACGCGCCTGTATCGCATCGGGGACGTCGTGAGCGAACGGTGGCTGGAGATTGGCACCGATGACCATGGACGTTTTGTCAGTGCCGTGGGGGTCAACCCCGGTCGTGACATGACGCAGCTCCGGCGAGACGCAAAGGCTGCCAAGCCCATATCTCCGGATATTATGAGCCGGGCCGAGGAAGTCGATCCGTCCGACCTATACCTGGCAGCTGGCTAATTACGGCAATCGGAGTGAACTGTGACAACAGCAGAAAAGAACATAGATACCGCGCTGCAAAATTCTGAATGGATAATACTTTGCGCCCTTTCCGATCTTGAAGAGGATACGGTAACGCCGGTCGAAATCGACGATAAACGGATTGCTATTTACCTGATCGACAACAAAGTATATGCCACCACCAACGTGTGTTCACACGCGTTCGCTCTTCTTTCCGATGGCTGGCTGGAGGGGACTCTTATTGAGTGCCCTTTGCATGGTGCTCAATTTGAAATCACCTCGGGTGAAGTGGTTCAAGGCCCGGCTGACTGCCCGATCACCGTGTTCGAGACGAAGGTGGAAGGCGGCCAGGTCCTGGTGCGTCTTCCCGTAGCGTAAAGTCGCGCCAGAGCAGGCCGAAACTCGCGGTACATTGGTGCGCGAGCAGGTATTCGAGTGCCTATGGCAGCGCCTTGGACAGACGGCGTCGTCTTTCGCACCAGGTGCCATCGGAGATCTGTGACATCGGTTCGGTCGTGTAAGCCTTGGGTTGCATCGACCAGCTCAAGTTGGGGAGGAACGGGGTGGATTACGTCAACGTTGGAAGGACCGGCCTCAAGGTCTCTCGGATCTGTCTTGGCTGCTTAAGCTTCGGCTTAACTGAGCGGCGCTGGGGTTTGAGCGAGGATCAGAGCCGACCAATCATCAAGCGGGCGATCGAAGGTGGAATCAATTTCTTCGATACCGCCAACACGTATGGCCACGGAGCGAGTGAGCAGGTTCTGGGCCGAGCTGTCCATGATTATGCCCGGCGCGACGAGGTAGTGATCGCGACGAAGGTCTACTACCCGATGCGGGCCGATCCAAACGGACGCGGCCTTTCACGCAAGGCGATCATGGCGGAGGTGGAGGGGAGCCTGCGCCGCCTTAACACCGATTATATCGATCTTTACCAAATCCATCGCTGGGACGACGAAACTCCGATCGAAGAGACGCTCGACTCACTACACGACGTCGTCAAATCCGGGAAGGTTCGGTATATCGGTGCATCCTCAATGGCTGCATGGCAATTCTGCAAAGCGCTCCAACTCGCTGGCAATCATGGTTGGACCCGCTTTGTCTCCATGCAACCGCACTACAATCTCCTCTATCGCGAGGAAGAACGCGAGATGCTCCCTCTGTGCGAGAGCGAAGGTGTTGGCGTCTTACCGTGGAGTCCGCTTGCGGGGGGGCGTCTCGCGCGCCCTTGGCAGGAAGAGCCAGACACCCTTCGCGGGCGGACCGACGAATTGAGCGCGGGCAATTACGCCCGAACACAAGAAGCGGACAAGATCGTCGTCGACCGTCTTACGTCGCTATCGCAAACACGGGGCCTCCCTCATGCGCAGCTTGCCTTGGCGTGGCTGCTTTCGAAGCCGGTGGTGACTGCACCCATCGTCGGAGTGACGAAGCCGCAACATCTCGAGGACGCGTTCGCGGCCGTCGGCATGAAGCTATCGGAAGATGAGGTCAAATTACTCGAGGCGCCGTACGTGCCACATCCAGTTTCAGGACTTTAGCTATAGGCGACGGGGACGGCAGCGAGAGCGCGCGACGCGATACGTTCAAATCAATCTCAATCGCGGACGGTCTTTGATTTCCCAAAAGAGTCGATCAAACTTAGGAGCGGTTGATGGTTCAGCGCATGAAATTCTACATCGATGGCATATGGACAGAGCCCACGTCGCCGAACCGAATGGCCGTAGTCAATCCTGCAAACGAAGAGACAATGTATGAGATAGCTCTCGGGTCGAAGGCTGATGTAGATGCGGCGGTCGATGCAGCCAAACGGTCATTCAACGACTTTTCCAACACATCACGCGACGAGCGCCTCGCACTCCTGGGAAGAGTTATCGATGTTTACCGTTCAAGGTTTGCAGACATGGCGGCATCCATTTCCGACGAAATGGGCGCACCTTTGGGGCTTGCAGACAGAGAACACGCTGCAGCGGGCTTGGCCCATTTTGAAACGATCCGCAGTGTCCTTGAGAAGTACAGCTTCGAGGAGACAATCGGCTCGTCGCTGATCGTGCGAGAACCGATTGGTGTAGTGGGGATGATTACGCCGTGGAACTGGCCCATGAACCAGATAGGGGCCAAAGTCGCGCCAGCGCTCGCGGCTGGCTGCAGCATGGTCCTGAAGCCTTCTGAGTTTACGCCAAGTTGCGCATTGATCTTCACAGAGATTTTGCATGAGGCTGGCGTGCCCCGCGGTGTATTCAACCTCGTCAATGGCTTGGGGCCTGAGGTTGGTGTTGCAATGAGCGAGCATCCTGACATCGACATGATGTCCTTCACTGGTTCGACGCGCGCGGGCGTAGACGTGGCCATCCGATCTGCCGCAACCGTCAAGCGTGTCAGCCAAGAACTAGGCGGAAAGTCGCCCAATATCATTTTGGATGATGCAGATCTTGAGCAGGCTGTCGCCAGCGGCGTCGCCTACATGATGCTCAATACTGGCCAGTCATGCGACGCACCCAGTCGAATGATTGTCCCCGCAGCCAAGATGCGGGAGGCCGCGCGCATAGCGAAAATGGCTGTGGACCAGATGAAGGTCGGGGATCCGCGAGCGGTAGCCACCACCCACGGTCCCGTCGTCAATCGGACTCAGTGGGAGAGAATTCAAGCGTGGATTGAAAGGGGTCTTGCAGACGGCGCGACGTTGGTCGCAGGCGGCACAGGCCTGCCAGGGGGCCTTAATAAAGGCTATTATGTTCGACCAACCATTTTCGCGGATGTAACGTCCGATATGGCAATCGCGCAGGAAGAGATTTTCGGCCCTGTTTTGGTGCTGATGAAGGCCGAGGATGAGGCGCACGCGATACGCATCGCCAATGATACTCCGTATGGTCTTGCCGGCTACGTTACGTCTGGATCGGTCGAGCGTGCTCGCAACGTTGCTCGGCAGATTCGAGCGGGCAGTGTCAACATTCAAGGGGTTTTTGCTGATTATGCCGCGCCATTCGGTGGATACAAGAGGTCGGGAAACGGCCGTGAATGGGGAAGATTCGGGATGGAAGACTTCTTAGAGACAAAAGCGATCGCGGGCTACTAAATCGGATGATCAACAGCGTCCCTTCGCGACCGATTAGCGGCGCACATTCTATCCAGCCGGCCGCGATGTCGGTGAGCACGAGGACGCATGAAACTGCGGCGAGCTATGGGCGACGAGGTCCGCCCCACGAAGCCTGACGCAGGATGGGATCTTCCCGTTCCGCCGACGTCCGAGTGGACTATCGGAGGTTCCGTGTCAGGGGGGTAGTGGGAAGAATGGAGAATAATTCCCAATGACCCGACGCTGAGAACCGAGGATCCCTGATGCGATTGTCGACAAGCTCCTGGCCGGCGCGCCTATGCGAAGACGATCTTCGACCCAACGGCTTGATGCTTGATGGACGAACTGAAGAAGGCGGCGGCGGATTATCAACGCCGAGATGGATCACCATCTCCATGGCCGGCAACAGCCGTAACGGCTACCGCAAGAAGAGGATGAAGGCGACAATGGCGCTTTCGGCATCCACCCGCCGACATCTGCACAGCTGCGGTCTCACCCAATTCCGCCGCCGACGGCTTCTCCATGGCCAGGTACTTCTTTGGCGATAGCGTCCACTTAATCGTTTGCGGATACTATCGCCTCAAAATAGGAGGCGGCCCCCGTACGGATACGAAAATACATCGTGCGTCGATTGTTTCGGATAGACGTCATGGCGCCGCAGCGGATGCGCTCTATTCGCTCGTGGTCACACGACGGTTCTACGGCGCTCAAGACAGACTCTTACGTCCGCCTCGGGTGCTTTGTCACCAGGCACCGCCTGTGCCTTGCGCATAAGGGAGCAGTTCGGCCAGCGCTTCCCTGTATCCCGTTGCGATGCTGTGCGCGTGAGCGAATATTGAGAGCTCGGCTTTATAGCGCCTTCCCACGCAAATCACTGGGCGTGACGTCCAATGGTATTGGGCAGAGGTATGGGCGCCCCCCCGTTTGTTGCTTCAACTCCGCCTTTGCACGAGCGATGATCTCTGGATTGCGTATGCAATCTGCCGCCGTAGAAGCCATGACCTTGGCAGCCAATATCATCCCCTTGTGGGCCGCCGGCAGATCGCCTTGAGTGACCAGCTGCCAACTGTGGAAGGACGTGCCAATGGCGAAACAGGCTGTTTGACACTGTACAGTGGGCACGATCCAGCTGACGTCGCCCACATCTGTCGAGCCGAAATCGAATTGGTCTGTCCCTAACGGTAGAAGGCTATCGTGGAGAAGGTTGTCCTTAAGCGAAACATCGCGACCCACGACGCTGGCCAGCGCATCTTCATCCGTAAGCGCCATCTTGCGAAGCTGCTTGGCGAACTCATAGTCAGCCCCATCAAAGGGGGGCGGGCCGACACGGCGCATGTTCTCGTACATAACATCATACAGCGCTTTGTTAGGCAAAATGTTCGAGTAGCCGCCAGTGATTTGCACTTTGACAGATGTCTCGGTCATAAGCGCAGCGCCTTCTGCAATCTTTTGCACGCGCGCGAACACCCGCTCAGCATCTTCCCAGTTCGGAGAACGAATAGAATAAGATGACTCGGCATACGCCTGCACGACGTTGGGGAACTCACCGCCAGCGTTGATAATGGCATAGTGAACGCGAGCGTTTGAGGGCATGTGCTCGCGCATGTAGTTGACGCCAACATTCATTAGCTCGACTGCGTCGAGCGCGCTGCGCCCCAGATGTGGATCCGCCGCCGCGTGCGCTGCGCGACCGGTAAAGGAGAAACGAGCCCACTTTGCGGCGTTGCAGGACTTTGTTAGCACTTCGTTAACCACCGCCGGATGCCAGCAGAAGGCGACATCGAGATCGTTAAAGGCGCCGGCTCTGGCCATAAAGGCCTTACCCCCTCCAGCTTCCTCTGCCGGGCAGCCGTAAAAGCGCACGGTACCTTCAATACGTTCGGCTGCGAGCGCGTCCTTTAATGCAACAGCTGCAAGCGCCGAGCCAGCGCCGAGAAGATTGTGCCCGCAGCCATGACCTGGTCCACCCTCGGTCGAGCTGGGCTCCGTTGCACTCGAGACTTGAGCAAGATCGGGAAGCGCATCGTATTCTCCGAGAATGCCGATTATGGGGCTGCCCTTGCCGAGTTCAGCGATGAAGGCGGTTTTCATGCCGCCGACATTCCTGGTGATACGAAAACCTTCGCGGTCGAGCATAGCGATGTGCTCTGCAACCGAGCGATGCTCCTCAAATGCTATTTCTGGCATTGCCCAGATGCGGTCGCTTAAGGCGCTGTAGTCGGCAGCTTTCGCATTCACGTGACGGACGATTTCATCAAGGCTAAGAGGGTCATTTTCCATAGTTACTGAATTCCCTGAGTCACTGCTGTCGTTCAAGCGGGTAGGTCCTGATTGTTAGAATTAGTCCGCTCTCTGAAGAGCCATGCCCGGTTAATGTACATTCGGTTCTCTCGATGAACTCGGTTCCGCCAAGCGAATTAAGCATTGAGCTCCAACACATCGGTAGATGCAGATCGCAGAAAATCGCATCAGTACAAAGCCACCCTCAGGTGCCTTAGTGACCGTGGCAGCCTGACGCCCAGAGATAAGGAGCGCGTCTGCGTTAACCCGGTTCTTTGCTTTTGTGAGGCGAGCCGGCGGAGTCCAATAAGCTCACAGGCACGCTAACGCAGAATCTGCTTTGATCGCGATCCTACTTGAGAGTGCCAAATCAGTACACCTGCAAAACTTAGATCACGCATCGTTATAATGCCGTAGCCGAATTCATCCGAAGGGGCATCGACGCCGGAACGCCAGTAGTGCGGTTCGAGCAACGCCGTAAGAATGCTCGTCACTATCTTGCAGCCTCCCGTTGCGTAGTCACCCACGATGTCTTCACGCGCGACCGGCTTGCCATTGCGTCATTGCGTTCTCTCGGAACCGAACGAGTGAAAAGACCCGGCTCGAAGGCCGGACAAGGTTGCGCGGATGGAGGGAGGCACCGGCGCAGGGGAACTTCATTGAACTGGTGTGGTATCGCGAAGAGTCACATCGCTAATTCCCCGCACTCGCCATCTTCCGCCCGGCGGTCGCCTTCTCCAGCCAGCCGAGCTCCATCTCCGGCACGGACGACAGCAGGAGATCGGTATAGTCGTCGAACGGCGGCTTCAGCACCTGGCTCTTCGCCCCATAGCGCACGACCTCGCCGCGATACATGACGGCGATGGAATCGGCGATCGACTTCACAGTCGCGAGATCGTGGGTTATGAAGAGGTACGCCACCTGCTCGATCTGCTGGAGATTGAGCAACAGCTTCAGGATACCGTTCGCCACCAGCGGGTCCAGGGCCGAAGTTACCTCATCGCAGATGATGAGCTTGGGCTTGGCCGCCAGCGCACGGGCAATGCACACGCGCTGCTTCTGGCCTCCCGACAGTTCGGCAGGATAACGGTCGATGAAGCCCTTGCCCATCTCGATTTCCTCAAGTAGCTCCTTGACACGTCGGTTGCGCTCGGCACCCTTGAGGCCGAAATAGAAGGTTAGCGGCCGGCCGATGATGGTGCCGACGGTATGGCGCGGGTTCATCGCCACATCGGCCATCTGGTAGATCATCTGAAGCTGGCGGAGGTCTTCCTTGGTACGGCCGCCGAGTCGGTTGGAAAGCTTACGGCCCTCGAAGCTGATCTCACCCTGCTGCGGCGGCAGCAGGCCGGTGATCGCCCGCGCCAGCGTCGATTTTCCAGAGCCGGATTCGCCGACTACAGCCAGCGTCTGGCCGGGATGGATATCGACCGAGACGTTCTTCAACACCTTTAAAATGCCATTGCCGTAGGCGGCCGTGACGTTCTTCACCGATAGGATCGGTTTCGGCGTCGGCTGCTTCTCTTCGTGATCGAGACGGTGCACGGAGACCAACGCCTGGGTATAGTCCTGCTTCGGCTCCTTGATGATCTGACGGGCGGTGCCCGTCTCGACCATCTTGCCATGGCGCAGCACCATGATGTCGTCGGCCACCTGCGCGACAACGGCAAGGTCATGGGTGATATAGAGCGCGGCGACACCTGTGGCGTGGATTGCTTGCTTGATCGCGGCAAGCACGTCGATCTGCGTCGTCACGTCGAGCGCCGTGGTCGGTTCGTCGAAAATGATCAGAACCGGCTCGGGGCAGAGCGCCATGGCCGTCATCACGCGTTGCAATTGTCCGCCGGAGACCTGGTGCGGATAGCGCTCGCCAATATTTTCCGGGTCGGGAAGGCTGAGCTTGCGGAACAGCGCCACCGCCCGGCGCTCGGCCTCGACGCGGTTGGCTAAGCCGTGCTTGAGCGAGCTTTCCACCACCTGGTCCATCAGCCGCTGGGAGGGATTGAAGGCCGCCGCCGCGGATTGCGCGACATAGCATACTTCATGGCCGCGCAGTTTGCGAATGCCGTTCGTACCCTGCTTAAGGATATCGCGGCCGTTGAGGATGACCTCGCCGCCGGTGATGCGCACGCCGCCGCGGCCATACCCCATCGGCGAGAGGCCGATGGTGGATTTGCCCGCGCCGGATTCACCGATCAGGCCCAGCACCTTGCCCTTCTCGAGCGTCAGCGACACGTCATCGACGATGGTGATCGTCATCGGCTCTTCGCCGGGCGGATAGGTGGTGGCCTCAATGCGAAGATTGCGGATGTCGAGCAGCACATCAGCCATTGCCGCGCCCTCCCTTGAGATCGGTGGTGCGGTTCAGGATCCAGTCGGCGACCAGGTTGACGGAGATGGCGAGCCCGGCAATCGCCGCAGCCGGGATCAGCGCCGCCGGGATGCCGAAGACGATGCCATCCTTGTTCTCCTTGACCATGCCGCCCCAGTCCGCTGCCGGCGGCTGCACGCCGAGGCCGAGGAAGGAGAGAGCGGAGAGGACGAGCACCGCATAGATGAAGCGCAGCCCGAGTTCCGAAACCAGCGGCGAGAGCGCATTCGGTAGGATTTCGGCGAAGATCACCCACCACTTGCCTTCGCCGCGCAGTTTGGCGGCCTCGACGAAATCCATGACGTTCAAGTCCGATGCGACCGCGCGTGACAGGCGGTAAACGCGGGTCGCATCGAGAGTGCCCATGACGAGGATCAACGTGACCAGCGTCGAAGGCAGGACCGAGAGCACCACCAGACTGATGATCAGCGTCGGGATTGCCATCAGCAGGTCGACGAAACGGGACATCAACATATCGAACCAGCCGCCGACCACCGCAGCGGTGAAGCCGAGGATTGCGCCCATCGAGAAGGAAAGCAGTGTCGCCAGAACCGCGATAAGGATCGTCGTCTGGGCGCCATAGATCATGCGCGAGAGCAGGTCGCGGCCAAGATTGTCGGTGCCGAAGAGAAATTTCGCCGATATCGGCTCCCAGACTCCGCCGGCGATGTCGCCGAGGCCGTAGGGGGCGATCCACTTCGCAAAGATAGCCACGAGGAAGAAGAGGGTGGTGACAACAAGGCCGATCAGCGCGCCGGTGGGAATACGTCTTGGCATGGTGCTCCTTACCTCGGATGCCTGAGGCGCGGATTGGCGAGAATGGACGCCACGTCGGCCACGACATTGAGGAAGATATAGACGGCGGCGAAGATCAGGCCGACGGCTTGGACCACGGGCACGTCGCGCATGGCGACATGGTCGACCAGATACTGCCCCATGCCCGGATAGACGAAGATCACCTCGACGACGACGACGCCGACCACGAGATAGGCGAGATTGAGGATCACGACATTGATGATCGGGGCAAGAGCATTGGGGAGAGCATGCCTGCGGATGACCTCGAACGCCGTCAGGCCCTTCAGTTCGGCAGTCTCGATATAAGCCGACTGCATTACGTTGAGGATCGCGGCCCGCGTCATTCGCATCATATGTGCGAGGATGCCCAGGGTCAGCGCGGCGCAGGGCAGCGCGATCGCCTTCATCCTGTCGAGGAAGGGCATGCCGTCATAAACGGTAGAAATGCCTGGGAAGATCTGGAACTTCACGGCAAAGAAATAGACCAGCAAGTAGCCAATGAAGAATTCCGGCACCGAGGTGGAGGCAAGCGCCAAGCCCGAGATCAGCTTGTCAACCGGGCGGTTATGATGATGCACGGCGACGAGCCCCAGGATGACGGCAAGCGGGACCGCCGCGATGGCCGCCCAGAAGGCGAGGAACAGCGTGTTCCACAGCCGCTCCCTGATGGACGTGGCTATATCAAGCTTGGTCGTCAGCGCAGTGCCCAGGTCACCCTGCAGAATTCCGAACAGCCAGTGGAAATACCTGACATACGCAGGGTCGTTGAGGCCCATTTCCCTTCTGAGATTCTCGAGCGCAAGCGGCGTTGCCGTTTTGCCGAGAATGGCCTGCGCAACGTCGCCCGGCAGGAGATTGGTACCGGCGAAGATCAGAACCGAAACGGCGACTAGCAAAAGGATGCCCAGCGCAACGCGCTGGGCAATAAGCTTGGGAACCATGGTCGTGCGGCCTCAGGCCTGCAGCCAGCATTTGGACAGTGCGTAGCCGCCCATAAGTTCCTGGTTGCCATCCGTGGCCCAGCCGCCAACCTGCGGCCCTGTGGCATCGATGAAGTCGTTGAACATTGGAAGGATATTACCGCCTTCGTCGCGGACGATCTGGCCCATGTCGGAATAGAGCTTCTTGCGCTTGTCGGCATCGAGTTCACCGCGGGCCTGTACCAGCATCTGGTCGAACTTCTCGTTGGAAAAGTGTGACTCGTTCCATGGCGCTTTGGACTGGTACTCGAGGGAATACGTCATGTCCTGGGTCGGACGGCCGCCAAAATAGCTAGCCTTGAAGGGCATTTTATCGAATTCTGACCAGTAGCCGTCGCCCGGGTCGCGCTTGACCTCGATGGTGATCCCCGCCTTGGCCGCACTCGCCTGGAATAGCTGAGCAGCTTCCACCGCGCCGGGGAAGCCGACGTCGGACGTGTGAAGCAGCACCGATCCCGAGTGCCCTGACTTCTTGTAATGGAAGGCTGCCTTGTCCGGATCATACTTGCGCTGCTCCATTTCGGTAAACAGCGGATAGGTCTTGCTTATCGGCGTGTCATTGCCGAGGGAGCCATAGCCCCCCAGGATCTTCTGGACCATCTCCTCGCGGTCGATGGCATGTTTCAGCGCGAGCCGCAGGTCGTTGTTGTCGACGGGCGCCGTGTCGCACTGGCAAACAAACATATAGTGGCCACGGCTGCTAGCGTTGCGGATGGTGATGGCAGGGAAGCGCTTGAGGAGTTCAACCACTTTCGGATCGACACGGTTGATCATATGGACCTGCCCGCTTTGCAAGGCGGAGTTGCGCGCGGTCCCGTCGTTGATGACGACGATCTCGATCTGATCGGCAAAGCCGCGATCGGCGCGCCAGTAACCTCCGAATTTTTCGCCGCCAGATCGAACACCCGCATCGTGCACGGTGATCTTGTACGGACCGGTTCCGATGCCGGCGGTCGGGTTGTCGTTGCCGCCATTCGGCTGGACCACCACCTGGTGTGCGGTCATTATGAACGGAAATTCGGCATTGGCTTCTTTGAGCGTGAAGACCACGTTCTGGCCGTCGACGGCCATCTTGTCGATGCCCTGCAAAAGCGGGAACGCGCCGGATTTCGAGTTGGGCCCCGCATGGCGCTCGATGGTGGCCAGCACGTCGGCGGGGGTCAACTCCTTGCCATCGTGGAACTGCACGCCCTTACGGATCTTGAAAGTCCAGACCTTGGCATCCTTCGAGGGGCCCCATTCCTCGGCAAGTCCCGGCTGCACCTTTCTGTCTGCGTCCAGCTCAACAACCGTTTCGCCCCACTGACGGCTGAAGATAAATTGAAATGCATCCGTCAGAAGCACTGGATCGAGACTGTCCGTGGCCGCTCCACCCTGCAGCCCGGCTTTGAGCAAGCCCCCCTTCACGCGCCCTTCTGCCATTGCGGCCGTGGCAAGCAGGTTGTTGGCAAACGCTGCACTGACCCCGAGCACTGCGGCCCGACCTAGAAACTCACGTCGGGACAGCTTACCTTTCGCGACGCGCTCGCTGAGAAAACCCATTTCGTCAATCATCTTAGTTCCCCTTTCTCCGTGCATTCGTTGGTTTATTCTCTGCTACCCGCACGAGGGTTGCCTAGCTAGTTAATCGCCGCAGGTCGTGCGATCTTCCAACCTGCGGCTCGTCTCCGAAGAAGGCCTCATATTCCGATCGATAACGGCATGCGAGATTTCCACCAGCGCGCCGATGCCAGCATCGAAAGTGGCACACTTAGCTTATCGAGCTTGGCTGACATCCCATGTTTCAAACCGCTGCAATCAGCCTAGAAGGTCAACTTAGAGGTGTATGTAGAGAGTAGGTCGACGGCTACCGTTGGTTTCCTCGACCGACACACGGTAGGTGTCGACCGATGGATCCTCCTCCGTGCTCCCCACGTCGACGTCGGCGCAGTTTGAGGTCTTAAGCTCCACACTCACGGGATAGCCGCGCACGTAAATCTTGTGCGGATTGAACACGGACTGGCCCGTTTTGATCGCAAACTCCCAGCCGTGCCACGGACATCGAATTATTTCGCCTTCTTGCTCGTACTCGAACTGCCCTGGCGTTCCGCCCTTGACCATTCCGTCGATAATTCCTCTACACAGAGGCGCGGCTTTATGTGGGCAGCTGTTGCGAACGGCATAGTATTCGTTGTTGACGTTGAAGATCCCGACACTCCGGCCTGCTATATCGACAATGCGTCGTCCGCCAACCGGGATCTCGTCTGCGTAACAAACTTCATATTTCTTGGGCACCGGTACCTCTCCCTACGCGGCCTGAGAGATTGCTGGTAGCGACAGTTTGTATGTCTCGATGGCATTTTCTGCGAAGATGCGTCGGCGCAGATCCTCTGGCTGGTCGGACAACGTCATCATCGGGTCATCCGAATCCCAATGCGGGAAGTCGCTCGCAAACATCAGTGTTCGTGAACCACCAATCCAGTTGATAATCTGCTTTAGCGCTTCCGGATCGGCGGGCTCATCCAATGGTTGGGTGCCAAAACGAAAATGGTCCATCAGGTACTCACTTGGCAGCTTTTTTACCCATGGAGTCCACCGGCGAAGTCCCTTCCAATCGAGATCCATCTTCCACATCAGGGGCGCCACCCAGGCAAATCCGCTTTCGACCATCGCCACTTTCAAGGTCGGGAACTTTTCGAACACACCTTCGAAGATGAAGCTCGCTAGGTGCACAGCATAAGATGGCGGACGCAGCAGACGCATTTCGATATAGTAACTTGGCCATCCGGCCGCCGAGGGCGGCGGATTGATGCCCGTCCCTTCTGAGCCGAAGTGCATCGTCACCGCTAATCCGTGTCGGGCGCATGCTTCGTATATCGGATGATAAAAGCGCTGGCCAAAGGGGCGAGGTGCACCACAACTGAGCATGACTCCGCAAACGGAAGGATGTGAGCCAAGCCTTTCGATTTCAGCCGCTGCCCCAAGGGGGTCCTGCGAGTTGATGGCGAGATTAAGTCTAAACCTCGCATCCTTGGCGATCCAATGCTCCATTGAGTAGTCGTTAAAAGCGCGGCACAGAGCACTCCCATAGTCGACGTCGGCGAGCGCGCTCGCCGTTTGCGCAGGGCCGCCCGTAAGAACCCCCAAATCGATACCATGTGCGTCTAGCAACAGCTTACCGCAACTCTGCGCGTCGCCATTACTACCTAATATTTCGCCATTCTCTTGCGTTTCAAAATCCACCCGAGTTCCGTGATATCCTCCGCTAGAGGCGTGGGGGTCCATTTCAATGCCACCGAAGCCCCACTCCGCAAAACGCTCAGCATTGAACTTGCTGAGATAAGGAAATAGTTCCGATTTTGTCCGGTAGCAGTGGTGGACATCGGTGTCCACAATTGTGAGTTTTTTCCGACTGCTCTTGACTAACCCGGAATTCATCTTTTTCTCCATTGGTGTTCTCAATCGGGAGCATGAAGCGCACGCAGGTGATGTGCTTGTCAGGACGATGGCAGCTTTGTCAGCTCATTGAAATATACAGTTCGCCCCAAAGTTGGCCATCACACCAATGCAATGCTCGGCGTTGATACAGGGCCCGCTCAGCCCCCCGCGGGGGCAACCATAAGGAAATTGAGGCAGCAGCGCGCCTTATGACCTTGAGTGCACCCACCTACAAGAAGATCGGATCGAGATCGTAGCACGTGCTGTCTGGCTCTACTTCCGCTTCAATCTGAGCCTGCGCGATGTCTAGGAAATGCTGCGCTCGCGGGATCGTCGTTTCCTACGGAACCATGTGATGGTGCTGGAAGCACGGCTCTGATTATGCGCGCCGCATACGCGGCAAGGCGCCGATGAAAGACGATGTCTGGCGCCTCGATGAAGTCGTGGTGCGCATCACCGGTCAGAAATGCTGGTTGTGGAGAGCGGTTGATCAGGAGGGATATGTGCTCGACGAGATCGTCCAGACGCGCCGCAACACCAAGGCGGCCAGGCGCCTGCTGTGAAGCAGGGCCTGCCGCCGACACCGCGCTTTTCAGGCACCTGGTGTCGATGGGTTCGAATCTGTGCTGTGGAGCGGTTGGTCTGCGATGGGACCTAACGCGGCCACATTTCAAACAACGTGACAACGCCACGATCCGAGACCGACGCTCCGCGCTACAGTATTGGGCGATGCGCCCCTCCGCCAGCGTGGCCCCGTATTAACAGCGAACATCGCATTGGTGTGATAGGCAACTTCTGGACAAACTGTATATGTTATTAAGCGAAGAAATTTGCCAGCGTCCCCGCGTGAACAAATCACTTGGGTGCGCAAAGGTTCGAGAAATGGCAAAACATACGTTGGCTGAAACGATCAGGTCAGGAAAAGCCCAAATCGGCGGCTGGATGCACATTCCGCATGTGATCGTCGCAGAGACGCTGGCGCAGACAAACCTAGATTTTCTTCTGGTGGATGGCGAGCATGCACCCATTCCACCCGACGCACTTTTAGATATTCTTCCAGCGACCGAACGATACGGCATGCCTGTACTTTATAGGGTCGCCTGGAACAGGATTGAACTCATTAAAGCCGCGTTAGATCATGGTGCGAACGGCATCATGGTGCCGATGGTAAACTCCGGTGCCGAAGCCATCGAAGCTGTGTCGTCCGCAAAATATCCGCCTGCGGGCAAGCGCGGATCTGGAGCGTGGAGAGCATCTAACTATTACCAAAATGATGCGGAGTATCGCAAGGATGCGAACTCTAGCTTGGCCGTCATACTCCAGATTGAAACACGAGAGGCCCTCAACAATCTGGACGACATAGCCTCAACGCCTGGTGTCGACGCGCTTTTCATCGGCCCGGCAGATCTTGCCCTTTCCTTGGGTATGGAACCGGGAAAGCTGACGCCGGAGTTGCTGGATGCCTGTCAGGCAGTCGCGAATGCCGCTAAGAAGTACGGTATAGCATCGGGTAGTGATGTCGCATCCATAGACTATATGATGCGACTTCAAAAGCTTGGCCTCAGCTTGTTCACCTACGGTACCGACTCCAGTTTTGTTTTGGACGGCGGTCGCGCTGTAGCGAAAGATTTCCACGACGCGTTCCTCGGCACGTAGACTGCTGTCACCGAATTGCCTCAACGCAACGAGGACGCTGATATCTACGATCTGCTGCCCTTCAACTTCGCCAAAGCAACAGCAGCCTGATCAGACCAGATACCGTTCCCAATTCGAAGGCCATCCGTCGAAAGCGCCGGCGTCAACGTGCGGGGAAAATAGCGCTTACGGATTTCCGGCAAATCGGCCGGCGCAAGAGAATAGTGGCGGATCAGACTGTCTTCGTCGATCGGAATGTCGAGCAGCGTCTTTCGTTCGTGTTCTTTGAGAAGCGCACCTCTGGCCACTTTCCACTCCACGCTAGAACGGTAGTGGCCAAACCTCGGTCCAAAGCAGCCTAGCGGTACAGGAGGCAAATGGCGTATCCACAGCGAACATCCGGGCGTTCACTTTCCGTTCGGCCTTAGCGCAAGATTCTGAACAGCTCTTGTTCCGGCCCCGGCTTGGCGCACCGCAAGCATGTCTGCCGAGTTCAGCAGGGGACAACACGATCATTGCTCTGTTTTGCAGGACAGCTACGAACTCGGCGAATTTAGACGCATCGTACAACACCATGCGGTGGTCGCTGGCTGTCTCGAATGCGGGAAGGGTCTCGGCGACATAGCTTCCGCCACCCAGACGCCCGGCAGGAGACTGAGCTCACTGCCGGGCCGGCACGCCTTGGGAGGAGGCGGCGTAAAACGAAGTTCATTCGCCCTGGATTGCCTTTCGATCAGCTATTCGTACTGGCCCCTTTGGCGCCACGACTGGCACTGCGAACACCGATCAAGATCACCTCGTCGACGTAGAACCTGCTTTTTCGCTCCGCGACGGCGGAGCGCAGTCTAATCAGAGCTTTTCCTGGGCTCCCGGCTCCAGGCCGGCTTTGATCCAGTCGGGAATTACCAGTTGTTCCATGGCTGCCGCAGTTTCGCAGGAGAGTGGGAAATGGCATTTGAAGCGATGCTCCGTGTCGTCCGTGGCTGCAGGTTCGGGGAAAACCCGGCTGCAGATGTCCTGCGCGTAGCGGCATCGTGTGTGGAACTCGCAGCCGGAGGGCCGTGTCAGCATGCTCGGGACCTCGCCTTTGATCTCGATGCGGTTGAGAACAGCGTCTGGATCGGGCACTGGGTTGGCCGACAGCAAAGCTTGCGTATATGGGTGACGCGGATAATCGAAAATACTTTCGGTGGAGCCAATCTCGACAAGGCGGCCGAGATACATGATCGCCATACGATCGGCCATGTGGCGGACTACGTTGAGGTTGTGGGTAATGATGAGGATCGCGATCCCGAGTTCATCCTGCAGGCGAGCAAGAAGATTAAGCACCTCGCCCTGGACCGACACGTCGAGCCCAGCTGTGGGCTCGTCGGCGATGATCAAGTCTGGGTTGAGTGCAAGGGCACGAGCGACGCCGACGCGCCGGGCCTGACCGCCAGAGAGCTGATGGGGATAGCGGCGCCCAAAGTCGGCCGTCAAGCCGACCGTGCGCAACAGCCGCTCCGCTTCGGCATCGGGATCGCGATTGCTCACGCCGTGTATGCGGAATGGCTCGGTGAGGAGCGACTGCACGGTCAGCCGCGGCGAGAGGGAGCCGACGGGGTCCTGGAACATCATCGTCATGCGGCGCAGGTAGGACTTTCGTTCGGCCGCTTTGAGGCCGATAAGTTCCTGCCCGTCGAAACGAATGCTGCCGCTAACAGCCGGCTGAAGGCCGATAATCGTGCGCGCGATGGTGGATTTGCCAGATCCGCTTTCGCCGACGAGGGCAAGCGTCTCGCCCTTGTGGATTTCAAAGGAGACGCCGCACACAGCGTCAATGAAAGGGTCTGCCGTGCCCGTGGTGAGCGCCTTCAGTGACCCCATGGTGCGGAAGCGGACGCGCAGGTCCTGGACACTCAGCAGCGCACTCATGCCGCCACCACCCCGGCTCGATCGAGCAGATGGCATCGCGCGACCTGGTCAGCAGCGACACGGTATTCGCCAGGCGTCTCATGCACGCAGCGATCGAAGGCGTGAGGACACCGAGGGTGGAAGATACATCCCTTTTTGCTTCCGAGCAGGCTTGGAACGTCTCCGGGGATGGTCGGAAAATTGCGCGTCCGTTGCTTGAGCCGTCCAGGGTCGCACTCAAGCAGCGCCCGAGTGTAGGGATGGCCGGGATTATGGAAGATGTCGCGTACGGCGCCTTGCTCCACCACCTCGCCCGCATACATGACGGCAACCCGGTCGCACAATTCAGCGACGACGCCGAGATGATGCGAGACAAACAGGATGGAGCAACCGATCTCCCTTTGCAGATCCTTGAGCAGATGGATGATCTGGACTTCCAACGTTGCATCAAGCGCTGTGGTCGGCTCGTCGGCGATGAGCAGCGCCGGTCTCACCAGAAGTGCCATGGCAATGCAGATGCGCTGGCGCATGCCACCAGAGAACTGATGCGGATAATTCCCGATGCGGCTTTGCGGATCGGGAATTCCGACGCGCTTGAGCATGTCGATCGCACGAGCGCGCTTTTCACTACGTCCTCGTTGTTCGTGGTGTTGGATATCGATCATCTGGCTCTCGATGGTCCGCACCGGATTGAGCGCGGTCATCGGATCCTGGAAGATCATGGAGAGGCGATCACCCATCAGACTGCGGCGCGCCTGGGCAGTCAGCGTAAGCAGGTCGCGTCTTTCGAATATGATGCTGCCGGCAGTAACCTGAGCGTTTTTCGGAAGTAGACCCATCACAGTATAGGCAAGCGTGGATTTGCCGGATCCACTCTCCCCGACGATGCCGATTATCTGTCCGGTCGGCACGTCCAGCCTTACGTTGCGCAGTGCGTGAACACGCCCGCGTGGCGAGCCGAAGTCGAGGTTGAGGTTCCAAACCGCGAGAAGCGGAGCGGCGGGAGATGTCAGATCGTCGTGTCTCATAGGTCTTTCCGCAGCTTGGGATCGAATATGTCACGCAATGCTTCGCCAAGGAATGTGAAGCCCAGCGTGGCGACGACGATTGGAATACCCCCCGCAATGACGAGCCAAGGCGTCTGATTGATATAGCTGTAGCCATCGTTCAGGATTGCTCCCCAGTCTGGCGTCGGAGGGCGCACACCCATGCCGAGAAAGCCCAGACCTGCTTGA
Source organism: Mesorhizobium sp. M1078 (assembly GCF_040318615.1). Taxonomy (NCBI): domain Bacteria; kingdom Pseudomonadati; phylum Pseudomonadota; class Alphaproteobacteria; order Hyphomicrobiales; family Phyllobacteriaceae; genus Mesorhizobium; species Mesorhizobium sp. M1078. Next base: position 18,753 of record NZ_JAMYMP010000010.1, on the reverse strand, counting down.
AAGGCAATCACCCCCGGCACGTCCATGCTCACAAGGATGAGAAGCGGCCCAACCACGTTAGGCAGCATGTGGACGGCAAGGATGCGCATCGTGCCGGCGCCCATGCTTCGCTCCGCGTCAATGTAATCGGAGTTGCGCAGGGCTTGCGTTTGGGTGCGCACGACACGCGCATAGATCGGCATACATGTTATTGCGATGACTAGGATCACGCTGGACATGCTGGGCCCCAGTAGGGCGATGATGGCCAAAGCAAATATGATCCCGGGAAACGAGCGGATCGTGTCGAAGAATAGTAGCAGAAGATTGTCGAGCCAGCGCGGCCCGAACCCTGCTATCAGGCCAAGGAAGAGCCCAACGACAAGCGAACTGCCGAGCGATGCAAAGGCAACGAGAAGCGGGATGCGACCGCCCATGATCGTACGCGAAAAAGTGTCACGGCCGAGTTGATCCGTGCCAAGAAGAAAATCTGCTGAAGGTCCTGCCAAACGAGGCCCGATCATAATGCGGATGGGGTCATGTGTGGCGATGAGCGGACCAAAGATCGCGCTCGCCACCACACCCAGGACAAGCACCGCGCCAAGTATGCCCAGACGGTTTTTAAGCAGTTGCCGCAGGAAGCCTCCGATGGCACCTGGATTGTTCCTTGGGGGAGCTGCTGTATCAAACGTGTCTATGCTCGTCATAATCAGAGCTTCTCCCGGGCCCGGGGGTCAAGGCTTGCATTGACCAGATCGGAGGCCGTTGTTGAAATGACGATAAGGAAGGTGGTGACGATAACAACGCCCATCACAATTGGATAATTGCGCGTATTCACGGCCTGCACGATCAGTGCGCCGATCCCCGGTCTTGCGAACACCACCTCGACAAACACCGCTGCCGACAGCAGCCATGCGATCCCTACGCCCAAGATGGTTACCGTTGGCAAGATCGCAAGCGGCAGAGCGTAGCGGTAAACAATGCGCCATTCCGAAATCCCGAAAGAGCGAGCCATTCGGATATGGTTCTCACCCAGCGTTTCGAGCATGGATGCGCGCACCAGTCGAGAGATGTAGCCCACCCAACCGATTCCCATTGCAAAGCTTGGCAGGACCAGGTGGACGAGCCCATCGACAAAGCCCTCGCCAGGCCCGATCGCCGGCAGCCAGCGGAGGGCGACGGCGAAGATCAGCAGTGCATAGACTGCCATGACAAACGAAGGAATGGCTATGGTGGCGACGGCAACGACCCCAACCGCTTGGTCGAGCAAGGAATTGCGCCGCATGGCTGAGTAGCAGCCTAGCGGCACGGCGATAGCTACGGCCCAAAAGATCGAGACGAGGATCAGCTCGATCGTGTAGGGCAATTGCGCAAACACGATGCCGGCGACCGGCCTCTGGCTGAACACGTCATACCCGAGATCGCCGCGCAGCAGTCCGCCGAAGAAGGTGGCGATCTGTAGGACGAACGGCCTGTCGAGGCCCATCTGCTGATGCAGCAGCGCCTTCATTTCGGGCGTGGCGCGCGGGCCAAGCAGAGTAGAAGCTGGATCACCGGGTAGCGAATGGATCATCATGAAGAGAAGTGTCACCGCGATCACGATGATCGTGACAGCGAGGACCAACCTCTTTAAAAAATAAAATAACATTGCGCAGCCTCCACTACTCAGGCCGGCTTGAAGTCGACATATACAGGGTAGCCCTGTGGGAGGTTCGCAGCTTGTGTCTTAGTCGTGCGGTACACGACGGGACGACCACCGTTCGTCAGGAAACGGTAGGCGCCCGACTCCTCCAAGAGGTCCTGCATTTCGTAATAAAGCTTTGCGCGTTCGTTAGGATCCTCGATAGTCACTGCCTTGGCATCGAGCTCGTCATAGCGATCGCTGCGGAAGCGCTCCCAATTCCAAATGCCCACTTGAGCGGTCACGAAGCTGCTCGTAGAGTAAAATGGATCAGGCAGACCGGAGTAGTCTTGAATATATAACTGCAGGTTCTTCCAACGATCGCCTGCTGTTTCCTGACCGATCGTCCAGAAGGAACTTTGGTCCTGGGCATTGACCTGGACCGCAATTCCGATCTGCGACAACTGCGCCTGGATCGTCTGCGCAATTGTCGTGTAAGGGCCAGTATTGGCACAATCGAGGGTTAGCTGCAGGTCGGTGATACCGGCCTTCTCCAGGAACTCCTTAGCTTTGACCAAGTCGCCTTCCGGTGGCACAAGTGCCTTTTCGCGATGTCCGACAATACCTGGCGCAACGATCCCGGTTGCGACCTTGGCCTGTCCCGCATAGGCGATGTCCAGGATCTGCGGCACATTGATGCCCCATTGAATCGCCTTGCGAACATTGATGTCCTTCAGCGTCGGGTTATCCATGTTCATGCCAAGCCAGGCGTAGCTCAGCGAGGGATGCTCCTCGACCTTTGTATCGGGCGGCGGATTGGTCTTGAACGTCGCAAGTGAATCGAGACCGATCTCCGTGTAATCGACATCGCCGGCTTGATAGGCACGTTCCGCCGCCTTAGTGTCAGTAATCGGTACGATGCGGATTTCATCAAATCCTGGCTTTGGCCCCGACCAGTCGGGACTACGGGTCAGCAGCGTGTATTGATTTTGCTTCCACTCCGCGAGCACATACGGCCCAGAGAATGCCGGTGGGTTCATGCCGAAATTGCCACCATCCTTGGTCGCCTTCATCACCGCTTGCTCGGAAACGATATGACCGATAGCCCAGGGGAATGTGATGACCCAAGCAGGCACAAACGGCGTTTTGTACACGATAACGCCCGTATGATCGTCCTCGATATCGACATGATCCACCGGACCTAGCAGCGACGTGGTCCAATACTTGTGTTGGATGATGCGTTCCAACGAGAATTTAACGTCTCTGGCGGTCATCTCTCCATAATCGCCAGTGAATTTAATGCCCTTTTTCAGGCGAAAGCGAATATGCGTCGGATCGATCTGCTCCAACTTTTCCGCCGCTTCCAAATTCCAGCCCCATTCAGATCCTGGCTTGAAACGCGTGAGCTTCGCGTAGAGGCACTCCATTACTGGAACTTCGTAATCTGAGGTGTAGAAGCCGGGATCCAAAGACCCAAGCTCCGCTCCGAGGGCGACCTTGAGCACTTTACCTTCCGCCGCCCAGATCACCTGCGAGAGCGGCATGCTGCTAGCGATGAGACCACCGCCCATCGCAGCTCCACCCTTTAGAAGGGTGCGGCGGTCGATGTTCTTAATAATTCTTTCCATAGCTTCCTCCCAATTTTGCCTAAAGCTGCTGTGGTTCGCCGTGTCTTCGTACCTTTCGTGCCTCCAACCTCCTCTAGCCAAGCCCGCCCTCGTCATCTTCCAGACCACGGGATAGGCTCGCCAACGGGGCGCGGTCGATTCATGCTTTCCCGGCCCTGGATCGCGGAATGCGATCATGCCACCTGCGATGATGAACCTCCTCTCCGTCCAGAGTGGCCGTCAGTACGTACTCTGTAACGAAATTGTCGTCCTCCACGCGCATAGTCCCGGTGGCGCTGATCTCGACATCCCATCCAGGTCGTTGAAAGCGACGGTAATACTCTGAAACGCCGTGAGCGCTTGCTGGATCGTCGGAGCGAATTGAGGAGGTTTGCCGGCTCCGTCTCTCGATTCGCAACGGGCCGTCGGGATAGCTGCTTCGGTTGTAGCTTGGATCGAGAGTGGTAAGTCGCCACTCTTTCGTTTCCGGGTTGTATTGCACTTGGCGATCCGCACTCCGCTTGGCCGGGCTGGTGTCGAGGGCGCCGGGCGCAGCGTCGGCAGGGACGGGCGGCTCGAAATGCTCGGGCAGCTCGAATTGGACAGGTTCAGACGGCGCGTCGGCACGGCGCACCGGCAGCACGAGCGCGCTGCCAGCCGGGTCGAGTGCGGCCTTTGCCGGCACCGGATGCGGCCACATCAAAGGCCAATAGGCGGTGGAGACAGCCAGCCGAATGCGATGGCCAGCCGGAACCACGTAGCCGGTCGTCATCATCGGCACGGTCACCTCCACCACGGATCCGGGCGGCAGATCGACGGTTCGGTCCATTCCCTCGCGGCGCTGTAGGTTCAAATAGCCGCGGGTGACGAGCGTCGACGCGCCGTCCGGAGCGACGTCGCACAGCCGCACGATCAGGTTTGCCGCGGCCCCGTCGGCATGCACACGCAGCTTCCCGGCGGGCATGCCAAGCACGGTGATTGCTTGAGCTAAAGGCTCGGTGTCGAAGCACACCGATCTCCCGTCCTCCTCCCGCTGATCCGGCGGCAAGTCCGCCAAGCTGTGGCCGGGCATGTAGGCGCCCCCGTCGATGCCGCAGTGCTCGGGCGTATCAATCGGTACCACATCGACACCAACAGCATCGCGGCAGAACATGTCGTCGAGCCGCATGGTGCGCGTGGTGACATTCGGTGACGGCCACGAGGGCTCGGTCACCCATCGACCTTCACGCATGGGGTAGCTCGTCGCTGGGGGAGCGGCGTCCTGGAGATAGACACGCAGCGCCGGGTCGTCCTCAACGCCCGTTGGCATGTCCTTGAGATAGCGGTCCCACCAGCGCAGTGTCTCCTGGAGGAACCCGATCGCCGGTCCAACTTTATCCGCCTCGTCCGGCCACTCGTGCTCCCAAGGTCCGACGATTCCCTTGACCGGCCCGGACAGATGTTCCACCAGCCGGAACACAGTGTCGCGGAAGCGGTCGTTGAAACCGCCTACCGCCAGGACTGCCGCCTTGATCGCGCCATAGTTGTCACGGACGCCACGTCCGTCCTGCCAGTAGTCATCGCGCGTCTGATGGCTCAGCCAGGTCGACAAGAACGGCCTAAGCCCGTGAAGACGCTGTAGCCACTGCTCTTTCCAACCCGGGCCGACGCGATCTGAGTCGGGTGGCGTGGCCCAATGTGCCAGCTGCCATGTGCCCCAGTCGATGGCTTCCCCGCACACTGCGCCGCCGAAGTAGTGCGAATCGGTGCCATAATTGTCATCGGAGGAGTGGATCGTGACGATCGCCTTCAGCGACTCCGGCGCAAGCGCCGCTATCTGCAATGAATTGAAGCCAGCATACGAGAGGCCGATCATGCCGACCCGGCCGTTGCACCATGGCTGCGCGGCCAGCCAGTTGATCACCTCAACCGCGTCGGAACGCTCCTGCAGAGAATATTCGTCACTCGTCAGACCATCGGAGTCGCCAGTACCGCGGATGTCGACCAGAACCGACCCATAGCCATGGGCGGCATACCAAGCATGATGCGTCATGCGCATGGTCCCGTCCGCGTTGCGGTAGGGCGAATCGCCTTTTCGATAGGGCTCATACTCCAGCAGGGCCGGCAGCGGCTGATCGACCTTTGGCAACCAAATGCGGGCCGAGAGCTGGACCCCATCCGACATCTTGATCAAAACATGGTCGCGCACCTCGACCTCAGCGGTCGCCGTCACCGTGTTACTCCAGACAATATCGTCATAGTTCCATCCCATTTGCAGTCAACAAAGGTGCGGCGAGTTCCGCGATCATGTGGGTCAAGAAATGGTAAATAACCCCGCCATCTCCGCTCGTCGAGTACGATCAGGCCCACCAGTAAAACCCCAAAGGAGAAATCGTGCGCTTTTGGCAATGCTTGCCGTGACTCTGCGCACAGCATGAGAGTAGAAATAGCCCGACTTTACCCGGCAGAATTATGGATGAACAGCGGTGCCAAATGTGATCTTGTTCCCACGACCCATGTCTAGCCCGGGGGTTGTTCGCATTCTCAATCGTGACCGTGAAGCGCCCTAAGCTTGGGAGGACGATTGCAACTTTGTCAGCTCATTGGAATATACAGTTAGTCACAAAATGGGCCATCACACCGATGCCGTTGCACGGCCGCCCTGGTCTGCGACTTGAGGAAGGCGCTGTCGGAGCGGATACTGAACGCCGAACTCGGCGAGCACCTCGATGACGGCGGACCGAGGGCGGCGCCAATCGCCGCAAAGGCCATTCGACAGTTTTGACGGGCACGTCGAAGATGACGCTGTCGATCCCACGCGACTGTGCGGGAACTTTCGATCCGAAGCTGATTGCCAGGTACCAGAGCCGCTTTCCCGACTTCGACGCCAAGATCGTGTCGACGTTACGCGCGCGGCATGAGCGTGTGCGAGATCTGCGGCCATCTGGAGAAACTCTACGGCATCGACGGCTCGCAGGACCTGATCTCGGCTTGACCGACGCCGTCCTGGAGCAAGTGGCCGAGTGGCAGAACCGGCCGCTGGAGATTGCTATTTGCTCGTCTTCTTCGAGATCCGGGTCAAGATCAGGGACGAAGGATTCGTTCGCAACAAGGCGATCTGAAGCGGCCGGACGTGCACATCATCAACGCTTCCCGGGCGATGTCGCGATCGAGGTCAGCCAGATCCTCGACCAGGCGGTCGATCTCGCGGATGTGGCGGGCGATAGCGGCCCGCTCATCAGCTTCGGCCTGATGGCCAAGCTGGACCGTCTCGAGCCCAATGATGGAGCCGGCGCAAGCCTCCATCGCCACGACACATGCCGGCTGGCCCTCCATAAACCTGCAAAACTGCAGGCGCGACAGCTTCTTGCGAAATACGACAGTTCCGTCAGCCCCCGCTCCATGCAGCTGGTCGGGTAGCAGCGGCGCATTGCTGCGCCGCCGCCCCCTAAGAACCGGACATGCGGATCACCCCGCATCCGGCTCAAGCCATTCTTCAGCACCATGGCGTGGCACCGAACAACTGGACGGAGGGTTTCGCAACTCGACGGCGGGCGAAGTAAGTGAACCATGCCGGATCAAATGGATTAGCCAGTCCCCGGATCTTGACGTGCCTCGTAATCGGGATCGTCATTGCGCGGAAGAGCCGGCACCCGCTGGTACTGGCATCTGCCGGACCCTTCGTAGCGAAGTCCCAGGACCGGTGTCCATCGACCCGGAAGTACCTGTTCCTCACCCACCGTGCTCCTTTCGTGGGATGGCGTCGACTTGCCCATTTCCAGAGCATTTGCCAGATGTGCGAATCTATCGATGAGAAGCTCGCTTTCGCCACGACGTGACGGTGATGCATGGCCCATCCTCGGATAACTGGGTTCAGTTTCTGTATCAACGCCTCCTGCGTGACGCTCGCATTGCCCGTGATGATTTCCCTGACCTTGTCGAGGAGTGCTTTAACACTCCTCCTTGCCGGCTTGATCAATAGTTTGCCGTCGTACTTGCGTACGTTCTGGCCAAGGAAATCGAAACCCTCCGCGATGTTCGTGATCCGGGTCTTCTCCTCTGAGAGTTCCAGACCTCGGGTGGCCAGGAACTGCCTGACCGCCGGAAGGACATTCGAGCACATCTTTCGATGCGCCGGTCACCACAAACTCATCGGCATAGCGGATGACGTTGAGCTGGGCCTTGCTGCGCGAGAGTTTCGACGATCCCACGCTTGCGTAGACTGCCGCCTCCAGCCCATCCAACGCCGTGTTCGCGATCACCGGCGACATAATTCCCCCTTGCGGGGTTCCCGCCGACGTCTCAAACAAAGTTCCCTCATCAATATATCCGGCTTGAAGCCACTTTTGCAGGACCTCCTTCTCCATCGTGACATGCTTCAGAAGCCAGGGGTGACATCCTCTGATGTCACCTTCCAGAATCCACTCTGGCGAAGCGCGCTTGGCCAGAGTGATGAAGCACTGCTCGATGGCGTCGGCAGTCGAGCGTTCGGGCCGGAACCCATAGGAATTCGGGTCCGCCAGTGTCTCTGCCACCGGGCCCAGAGCGAGCTTCCATAACGCCTGCATCGCCCGGGCACCGCATACAGGGAATTCCCAGCGGACGCTTCTTGCCGTTACTCTTGGGAATGTAAACACGTCGCAACGGCATCGCGCGATAATCGCGATGTCGAAGTGACATCATCCCGTTACATCTGGCCGCCGGGGATGACCATATCTTACCGTCCACCCCCGGCGTTCTCTTTCCGCGATTCTCATGCGAGCGGGTCAGCAGACGTTGCAACGCTTTCACCTTGCACCATCGGCCTTCCTGGGTTGTCTTGGCGATACGCACCTGAAGCCGTTTCACCTCTGCCTGAATGTGCAACCAGTTCGCCTGATCCCATATCTTCGCAGTGCGCGAGGATGCACCGGCTCCAGTCGCTCTCGCGCCGATCGCCGTCATCTGCTTTTCCTCGTACAACGATTGGTCAAAGTTTCGACGTTTATCGGAAGTTCACATACGTTGGTCGTACCCGCTCATCCCTTGCGCATCGCTGGGCGAAGCTCCGGGGCGGCGGGCCCATTCTACGTCGGCGGTCTGAGGACCATGTGTAGCTTTGGGTTGCCGCCACCTCGGATCATCATCGGCAGACCCTCTGCGGGCCAGCCAATTGGGTGTGCGTTGCTCTCCCTTCCCACGTGTCCCCATCACGCCGCACGCAAGCCGACGCCCTGTGGCGCCTGGCCCGTGGTGATGAGGCGCCACAGCGCAATCAGAAGCTTGCGCGCCAGCGCCACGATCATCGTCTTGCGCATTGCCTTGCGGCCGTCGGGCGTGCGCGCCTGGAACCATCGGCATGCGGCCTTCTGGTGCAGCCGGAGCCGCGGCGAGCCTACGCAGGCGGTCGCCCTCGATCGTGCGGATTTGCGCACGCAGGAGGTCGAGCCGCTCAAGCAAGCGGTGCGTGATCGCCGCGCGGTGGCGCGCTATGCCGGGTTCGCCCGACGAGAGCGGCAAACGCCGGCGCGAGAAGGGGCTGCCACGCGCCGGCAGTGCCCGCGTGCGGCATGGCATGATCCAGCTGGCCTGGCGCTTTCTCCTCTTCTAGAAGGACAGTGCGCTGGCCGCAATCCGCGCGACAGGATCTCGTGGACCAGCATGTCCGCCGTCTCGACACCGACGCCGATGACTCGTGCGATGAGGCGCACCATCGCAGCAACTCGGCGCGGGTGTTGTCCGGCAGCGGCGTTCCCTCCGCTATGCGGATGGCGATGAGCCTGTCCGCCGCATTACGCAGACTCAAGCGGAAGCTGCGAATGCCGAAGCGGGCGAGAATCGCTTTGCGGTTGATTGCCGCGTCTGCTCACCGACCAAGGTCTGCCGCTCGCGGTTCGGCCGCCGCGCGTCCTCTTCCTCGAGCGTCGGAATCGCCGCCATACTGCAATGGCGCTTCTCACCACTCAGCCAGCCGAGGAAGGCGCGCATCAAAAGCTCCGTGTCGAGCCTATCTGTCTTGGCACGCCGGTTCTCACGCGACACCGGAACGCTGGCAGGGTGAATGGCATAGGCCTCGATGTCGCGCGCCCGCCGCCAGCGCGCCAGCCAAAAGCCGTCGCCGGCCGCCTCATAGGCGACGGCGATCCGCTCGATCGTATGCCCGGCCTGGCCGGCTTCGTCGCGCTAGCGCTGCAGCAGCTTCAACAATGATGGCGCGTCGGCATCAATCTTCTTTAGCGGCTGGCGCTTGAAGCCCGGAAAGCGCGGCAATCAGCCACTCCGCCTTGCCCATTTCGATGACGGCGACGATCATGTTATCCTGTTCGAGAGCGGTAAGCGACCGGCTTGCGTCGAAAGACTGCGGCATGGAGCGCCTCCTTCTGAAGAGTTGGTTCTAACAGCGCCGAAAGATGCCGCACCCTCGCCGCTCGCCCCATAGCATCTACTCAGCGGGGCACGACCAAGAGCAACTTATCATTAACGCTAATTTTTTAATTTTAAACAAACCTGACGTCCATTTTCCGATATCGTCCCAAGTGGCTCTGAGCGTGCTGCAACGCAATGGTCTGGACTTGGGGGCTTGGCGGTTAACGCGCTGCGTAAGCGAGCTTGTGAGGCTAAGGAGATGGAAACTATTGGAGAGCAGAGGGCATTGCCGCAGGTACGTGCTGCCACTGCTGTGTTCGAAATCGATCTTGGCGCAATTCAAGCGAACTTTGAGGCTATTTCGGCGCTCGTTGGGCCACACGTGAGGGTGGCTGCTGTCGTCAAGAGCGATGCCTACGGACTTGGTCTCGTAGAGATCGCAAAGGCGCTCGTTGCTGCCGGCTGCAATCTGCTGTTTGTCGCCAATCTAGACGAAGCGTTGCTTCTAAGGTCATGCCACATAGACGGAGGAATTGCGATCTTTTGCGATGACTTTTCGAGATTTGGCCGATGCTACCGATCCAACGGCCTCATACCTGTCGTGAATAATTTTTCTGACTTGAAGGCCGTTAGTGCAGCAGGGACGCAAAGATACTTTCTCAACGTGGAAACAGGATTCTCCCGGCTAGGACTGGCTGTTGCGGATGTGCGTCGGGCGTATCTTCTTGGTGCTTTCGATAGGCACCCCCCTTCCTTCGTTCTCAGCCACCTCGCGTGCAGCGAACACCCTGCGGACCCGACCAATGTGTTGCAAAGGAACCGCTTTCAGGCGATCTACGATCTGCTCAAGCCCACCCCCGGTAGTCTCGCGGCCTCCGCTGGTGTCTGGCTAGGTAAATCCTATCATTTCGACATGGTACGGGTGGGCTCAGCACTCTACGGGCTCAATGACGCTGGCATTGAACCAAATCCACTGCAGCCCGTTGTACGGCTCCAAGCTAAAATACTCGACGTGCGCAATGTGGCTATGCACGAGGCTGTCGGCTATGGCGCTACATTTCGTACGGCCCGACCTAGCCGCGTAGCTATCGCCGGGGTCGGTTTCAAGCACGGCCTTCCATGGGCCTGCGCGAATAAGGTATCCGTTCGATTTGCCGGATTTTCGGCCCCTCTAATCGGAGCAATCTCTATGGAATACACAATGATAGATATAACAGACGTTCCTGAGGCGCTTTGTGGTCCGGGCGGGTTTGTGGAATTGTTAGGGAAAGATTTCACAGTTGATGACCTTGCGGCGGCCACTGGCATTAACCAACACGAGGTGTTGACGCGTCTGGGCGCTGGTTGCACAAGGCGGTATTTGGATTCTTCCTTGCGATACGCAAGTTCCGCGGGCGACTCCTGGCATCAGAACTAAAGAGCACGTCCGATTTAATCCGGGTCATATCCAGCGGCCTTGGAGGGGAGCCGAGAGGCGATAAGCGCCTCATCCTCGATGAGTTCGTCGGTAAGCGCCTCGCCGATCGCCTATGGATTTGGGCTTGACGTTTTCCGGAATCGCCAGGGCATGAGTTCCTCGATCTGGCTCTGTGGATGGCCGTTGATGATGGCGTCGAGAGTTTCGGCGAGGTAGGCAACGGGATTGACGTCGTTGAGCCTGCAGGTGGCCACGACGGATGAGAGCAGCGCCCAGTTTTCGGCCCCGACCTCATGGCCAGCAAACAGAGCATTTTTTCTGGTCAAGCATACTGGCCGGATGGCGTTTTCGACTGGGTTAGTGTCGAGCTCGAGCCGCCCGTCGCCGAGGAAGCGAGTGAGCCCTTCCCAATGGGCAAGACCATAGCGGATGTCTTCGGCCAGCTTTGAGCCCGAGGAGATCATCGACAATTGCTTTTCAAACCACGGCTTCAAGCCGGCGATGATCGGGGTGGAGTACTGCTGTCGCGCGGCGAGCCGAGCTTGTGGCGTCATGCCGCGCACCGTCGCCTCGACGGCGTAGAGCGTGGCGATCTGGCGCACGGCGGCTTCGGCGATCGGGGACATGGCCGCCTGGAACGGCCGCAAGGACCGTGGATGCTCGTCCATTGCTGGGCAATTGGGCTGGCCGGGCCTGCTTCCATCTCAAGCCCATCGCCAGTCACAGCGGCCATGGTGGCCAAGGCCCGCCCATCGTGATGTTCCACTATGCGCCGGGGCGCGGCGATGCCCAGTGTGGCGCGATCCAGTTGGATGGGGTCATCGTCGCCAAGTTTGGCGATCACTTGCCGTTCTACCGGCAGGCCGAGACGGCGTGCGCCCATATGATTTCTCCCGCCGCCATGGCTTCCTTGATCAGCGGGGAAGAAGCCCTTCTTGACCTTCCCGCGTCCGGGATCGAGCACCGGCGCGTTGCGCGCCAGCTTCACAAAACGTCGGCGCAGATGGCCGAACGAAGCGTTCGGCATGCGATCTACGCTCGCCAGGGCACATGCGACCGTCAAACGCTTCTACTACGAGAGCCATGACCAACTGCGCCAGCATCTCGCCGATTTCGTCTTAGCCTATAATTTCGGCCGTCGACTGAAGACCCTCAAGGGCCTCACGCCCTTTGAATACATCTGCAAAATCTGGACAAAAGAGCCCGAACGATTCAGGCTCGATCCAACCATCAAACCTTGGGACTAAACATCTAGCCGGCGGCGCGCCTCTTCGGCCTCAGCCAAGGCAGCCTGGTGCTCGGCCAAGGCCGCTTGCGTCTGGGCCAGGAGCGTCTTCAAACGCTCGTTCTCTCCTGGAGAACCGTCAGATTCATGCGTTAAATCAAGCACATGAAACACCGATGCCGCCATCAGAGACAACGCCTGAGTCACTGTGCCACACTCATCCGGCAAGCTGCGGACGCCGTGCCCGCTCGGGGCGAACCAGTCTCCAATCCAGCCCTTCGAACAAGGCCGCGAACATCGCCGGCGACATCCGCATCACACCGTCGCGAACCTGCGGCCAAACGAACTTCGAACCCTCGAGCCGCTTATGCACCAGCACCAGTCCGGTGCGATCCCAGACTAAAATCTTGATCCTGTCAGCCCTTTTGGCCCGGAAGACGAAGGCCGCCCCGCAGAATGGGTCGAGGCCGAGTATCTCCTGCACCGCAGCTGCCAGCCCGTCGAGGCCGCGACGAAAGTCGACCGGACGGGTCGCCATGTAGATCTTCAGATCGGCACCCGGTGCAATCATCGCGAGGCCCGCACCGCACGGATCACCTGCGCCAGATGCTCGAGGTCAACCGCCGTTCGGATCACCATGTCGTCGATCACGATTTCCACCTGCGCTGGCGCCGATTTCGGTGGCCTCATCGTCCGCTGAGGCGCCGATGGTTCTTCCACCATCAGCGGCGCGAACATCGGCGCCATGCTTTCTGGCAGTGGAGTTGTCCCCGACGCCCCGTCGGACCTTCCAGAACCTCCAGCCGGCCTGCGTAGCCAGCTGTTGGGACGTCCAAATGGACGTCCATTTTGCCGTCTGCTCCCATGTAGGCCCTCCGTCTCTCGCGATCGGGGATTTTTGGCACATTCACCTCATGCGCCGCACGAGGGGAGCGGCGTGGCGCTTACGTTCGTCGCGGTGACCGGTTATCATCGCGAGCATGCGATCCGAGTGCTTGGTCATCGCGCGTCGAAGACGCCTGGCAACGAGAGGCACGGCCTTCGCTATGGCGGTGATGTTCGCGAAGCGCTCGTGGTGTTGTGAAAGGCATCGGAGCGGCTATGTTCCAAACGGCTGCGGCCGTTGATACCAGTCTCGCTGCCAGCGCTTGAACGGCATGGCCGGCTAGAGCTCGATGCCGCGCTCCGCGGCAAGCTGCTGACAATGAGCCCGGCGACGATGGATCGGCTTTTGGCGGAGGCACGTGTTGTGGCTCGCGGGGGCCTGCGCCGCCGAGCAGAAATGAGTTCGGCGGTTCGCCGATCCGCGCCGGTGCGCACCTTCGGGGACTGGGATGATCCGCCGCCCGGTTACGTCGAGGTCGATTTCGTGGCGCATTCCGGCACATCTTCGTCCGGCAGCTTTGTGCAGACGATGGTCTTGACCGATATTGCCACGGGTTGGACCGAATGCGTTCCGGTCCGCACGCGCGACAGCGGCAATGTGATCGTGGCGATCAAGCAGGCCCGCTCGTCTTCCCCCTGCTGGGCGTAGATTTCGACAACGACAGCGCCTCCATGAACGAGTTCGTCGTCTCCTGGTGCGGAAGTGAGAAACTGGAAGTGACGCGCTCTCGCGCCTATCGAAAGAATGACCAAGCGCATGTGGAGCAGAAGAATGGCGCCCTCGTGCGTCGTCTGGTGGGGTATGGTTGGTTTGTCGGCGCGGAGGCGACCGCCGCCCTTGACGCGGATCGGCGCACGCGTGATCAAGCGCTAACATCCGCCAGTTCCGCCTGCGGCCCGTGTCATTACACATCCGGGTGTGGCCGAGGCCAACAAGCAGCAGTTACAGGCAATGATGGAAACCGCCGATCCCGTGCTGCTGTTTTGGTATCCGTGCCTCGCAGGAGGAGCTTAGAAGGCGGGTCGATCGTCGCGCCTGAATGCGAAGATTGAGGAGCCAGCCGTTATCGATCTCAAGCGCTCGGCGCGAATCTGAAGACGGCCTGGAAGAGTGGCGAGACACGACCAACGCATCGGCGGCCGTATCGGCGGACCGAACCCTATCCGAAGAGACCCAGCATGTACGAGCCGTTCGAGGCGCATGGAAATGGCTGGGCTGATTATCCTCGAGCTGGCCCCTCTCTCCCTCAGCTACGACGGAGCGCGATAGGGGGCAAATCCTCACTTCGCTTGACACAAGCTGGGCTTGCGCGCCAGTGAGGGTGCCGCACTCAGTCTTGATGATATTGTTTGGCAGTGGGGCAGTCCTCGTTCATGGCAAAGGGACGGCGCAAGCGTCCGCGATGCCCATACTGCCGCAACAAATGATGACGCAGTAGTGTCAGGGGATGCCGAATCCGAAACACCGAATGTGGGCGATATCGAGGATATGATTGATCAAGCTTGAGTAGGTGTATCCGGCGGTTCTTGCGGCCACGACTAAGTCCGAGTAGTGCATATTGAGCCCCGCTGGGGAGTTCATCTCCAGGACAAACGGCTGGCCAGAGCGATCGAGCCGGAAATCGAGGCGCGCATAATCCCGGCAATGGCAGGCGCGAAAGGTTGCAACCGAAATATCCCGCAATGTCGTCTCAAGCCGGCTCTCGATTTGCGCTGGGCAAATCGTTGGCACCGCTGCGGCCGGAACGAATTTCGCGTCCCAATCCATAAGACGCGTTTCGCGGTCGCCGAAGTTCATTTCCACCACAGGCAACACTTCGAGCTCTTCGTTCCCGAGCAGCCCAACGCAGATTTCCCGCCCCTCAATGTATTCTTCCACGAGCGCATCCTGCCCATATTGTGTGGCGATCACTTCCACGGCCTCCTTCAACTTAGAATGTTCATATACGAGTTGCAATCCGAGGCTGGCGCCTTCGTGGCGCGGCTTGACTACCACTGGGAATTGCAGGCCGGCGGCACTCTCGGTGCCGCGACGCATGATGCGAAAGTTCGGGGTCGGCACGCCCTTGTCGCGGATAAGCATTTTCGTAACGACCTTGTCGCACGTCAGCCCGATCCCGAGCGGGCCAGATCCAGTGTAGGGAACACCGGCCATTTCAAGCATGGCAGCAACGTGGGTTTCGCGTTTTTCGCCCTGAATCCCCTCCGCCAAGTTGAAGGCCATACCCAAGGGGCCGCCTTGTGGGCCAGTTGGCATGAATCGCTCGATCGCGGCGAGCAGTCCTTTGTCGCCTTCACACAATAGAGTCTCGTGGCCGCCCTGTTGAAGTGCTGCCACTACGTCTTCTGGGATGCTGCGCTCCGGCGGATGCGGACAAGGCTGACCGAACCGACTAATTACTCCGTTAAAATCACTGTTGGTAACAATGGCTACTCGCATGAGCTACTCCTTTCATGTTCGCCTGCGGTCACGACGGGAAACACGGCTCGCGCTGGTACGGCCGGCCAATCGGGCAGAGTTTACCCCTATCCCAGGGGAGATAGCGCTCTCTTCATAGATAGCCGCCGGGCTCCACCAACACGGTTCCGGGAAACGCAGGAGGAGGTCCAACGTACTAAGAAAATTAACGTCACAAGGATCGAAGCTACCAACACCGTAGCGAAGGCGTTTCGCTTCCATCTCGGTCGAGACGCCGCCGAGGTCGTCTGCGCGTTCCGTTCATGATCCCTTACGCTCCGGTCCTCGCGATGAACCGCCTGCAGATTCTGCCTCGATTGCGTCCCAAGCGGTTTGTAAATGCAGTCATCCTGGGGATGGGCGGCTCCCGTCCCTTCGGCTCTGACGCGAGAACGTGGTTCATCCAGAGCCGCTGCCCGTAATTCGACCGTTATTTGACGTAGCGCCTCTTGCAAGGAGCTGGCGAATTGCTCGACTGCTCTTCGGCTAAAGAGCGACGCCGCGTAAATTAGCTTCCGACCAGTCGCCTCACCGACCTCGGCAAGCTCAAATGCAAGATCATGTCGGTCGACACGTTCACCGACGCTGACGTACTCAATTTTCAGCTCCAGCACCCCCGCTAACGCCCCAGCGTTTTTGCCAGGCAGGCATAAACTGCGAGACCGGGGTACGACCCAGGGTGCCGGGCGGGTTGATGAATTCTGCCACCTAAGTGGCAGGTCTTGGTAAGGTCTACACTAAAAACGGCGGCATTCACACGCTCCAAAGTCCCCAGTATCGAATCCCCCGACAAAGCAATCCGCAGCAAGAGGGTGTTGACGAACAGACAGATTAGCCCCTCGAATTCGTAGAGAGTCCGGTTGGCGCTCACCGTGCCGATCACTAACTCGCCTTGGCCTGACAACGGCGCCGGCACCACACCCGCTTGCACCATCGTGAAAAGCGTCGTCCCATGGCGGCAGCTCAGCAGCTTGGGTTGCGCGGTTCGCGGCTGGCGCAACAAGAACTCGACGCAACTGCCGCTGTAGTCCTGCCGAGCCGCACGCGACCGATCCAGTTTCAGCACCGGCAACGGCGTCAGCCGATCCGCGCAGCCCTCCCGGGCTACGGCGTAGAGCTCGCTGAGTTCGCACGTCATCATATGCGTGGCCAGCCGTCGGAGGCCAAGTGGTGAATGTCATCAGCAGCAACTGGTCGTCCACCGGCGGTCGTGCCATTCGCGCGCGGATCCGCGGTAGGCCGTCGGACGCCGGCCCGACCTGCTGGAACTGCTCGCCGTCGTCCACCTGAGGATGTGGTGCGCAGCAGCTCATGACTCGCCACCAACCCTTCCAATGCCCGCCGCAGCGCCGCTTTGTCAGGCTCACCGCGAAGCCGAAGCCCCATCTGAGAGGCCTCGCTGCCGCCCAACAGGTGGGAACGGAACCAAAGCCGCTGCTGGCTAAATGATAGCAGCACTCGCGCCGAACGCTGAAAAAATTGCGTTGGCGGGACAGCATTCAACATTGCACTATCTATCCCATTGAGTCGCATCGTTTGAGCAGTCATTCGGGCCTCCTGGCCGGGAGACCACCCGATCGCAACTCATCCCGGATCCCTACCGGATCCCATGCAATCGGCGGGCCAAATTGTGAGTAAGGGGCAAACCACTGTTTCGGGCCGGAGACGCGTAATACTTGCACGTCACTGTGTCAGGATCCGAACACAAAATGTCGGGCGAAAAATTGCCCCCCGCATGCCTCAAGCAAAATTAACCGATAGTGTCGCTGTTCCGAATGGGATGGTCAGGTCGCTTCACCCGCCCAGCAGCGCACGACCCAAGCCGGAAAAGAACTAAAACTGGACTTGAAGTACGCCGCCTGGCTGTCCCCGCCCGACGACAGATATCCGCGACGGGGATTCCGTCCGACCCCTGCTTCAGAATGAACGCCTTCTGCGCGTCCGAGAAGTTCGATGCTTTCATCGTCTTCCGCTCCTCCCAGCCAGGGATGTTACCGCGGAGAACTCCACTTTCGAACGATCCAGTTTTCAGGTCAGAGCAATCAGAGCATTCTGTTACGCCGTATGGCCCGGATTGAGCAACCGGTCAGACGCGAAGCCTGCAATGAGCGCAGCGTCGGAGCCGGTTGCGTTGAGGATCTGGCCGAAAGCCGCCGGGTTCTGGTAGCCCAGCGAGGAGTGAGGCCTCGCGATGTTGTAGTCGTCCACCCAATCGGTGATGGCGCAGCGGGCATGATCGACGCCGAAGAACAGCATCTCGTTCAGATGGCGTAGTCGGGGCTTCGGTTCCGGAGGCGCCGGTGCTTTCATGACCGGCATGTTCAACTGCCGAGAAGGAGGCAAGCATGACTGATCTTTGCGTAGGTCTTGATGTGTCGCTTGAGCTGACGAACGTGCGCGTAGTGGATGGAGATGGGCGCCTGGTGCACGAGTCCCGGGTCGGATCTGATCCGGAGACGTTCGCGGCCGAGTTGGAGCGGATCGGTGGAGGCTACGTCCGCGTCGGCCTGGAGGCCGGACCGCTGTCGCAGTGGATGTTCTTCGGACTGAAGGAGGCCGGCCTTCCAGCCGTGTGCATTGAGGCCAGACGGACCTCTCTGGAGCGCCAATATCGGTCACGAATTTCAGCCAGGAAAACAGATATTTGTAAGCTTTAGCGAGCAGCTGATAACCGTCGACGTGAACGGTTGTGGCAATCCTGGTCGGGATCGGCCCTATGCTTCGATTGAGAGTTACCATGAGCTTTGAGAGGGTGAATCCGGAATTGCCGTAAGACGCGCTGCCCGCTGTACTCGAAGAGGTCGTGCACAGGACAGTTGCTACGAACGCAGTATTGGTGCGGCGTGGGGCGCGTACTGCGCTCATCACAACAGCGGATTCCGCGATGTGCTAGAATTGCACCGCATTCGCACACCGCACATGTATTATCCGTTCTAAGATAAGCCCACTCCCTTGGTGGAGCGACAGTTTCGGTTTGAACTGAACGAGCGCATCCGAAGGGACGATTCGGTAGTCCGGCCCTTTGATGATGAAGAAGCAAGGTCGCTCGCGAGCCGGTTGCGAGAAGCCCGCGTGGAGGCGGTGGCGGTTTGCCTACTTCATTCCTACCGGTTCCCCGAGTATGAGAAGCGACTAGGGGGACTGTCAGGAATTCCGTGTGCGGGTGGGCATAATGGGTAAAAGGATTCCCACTATGACCCGACGCAAAGAACCTGCGATACCAAATGATTTACTCGACCA
>NZ_JAMYMP010000009.1:0-215496 GCF_040318615.1 Mesorhizobium sp. M1078 | reverse complement strand
ATGACGTTACACTCCTTCCAAGGCACCTTGCTCTCCTTGCAAAGGGCCGAAAGTGTAACCCATGTCTCCGGAATGAACTGTCACCCATCTCTCGGGAAGGGCACTCTTCGAGCTTCGGGTGGCAGGCCACCCAAAGCTCGTTAGAAGAAGGAGGACTGCCGACGGTTCTATTCGGCGGAGCTGGCAGCACGACATCAGGCCAACTCGTAGCCGTCGGACCTTCTAGGAAAATGTCGCGGCCTGTATGGCCGCCGTATCGCCGAACGTGTTTCTCACCCTGACCGACCTGTATACATAGGCGGCCCAGATCCCTGTGACTATGAAGGATGCCAAAGGTGTAACCAGAGCCCCTCCGGCAAGCAAACGGTTTACCGGGACACCAAGTACAATCGATATCCAAACTGCGTCCAGTATGAACAAGAGAGGGATCGCAAACCACAGACATATGAACAGCTGCGGGAAGCGGTGGCTTCGCCGCAGCATCGAAACAACCACGACCAGCTGAAGCACCAGAAATGCCAGATTGAGGGCTGCCTCGCCATAGATGGCCAAGGCCCCGTTGGGCACTGTAACAAGCTGTTGGTAGGTTTTGACCAGACTGGCCATATCGACAAGTGTGCGCAACGGCGAAAGGGACAGGCTGATCGCCATCAGGATCAGCCAGCCGCCGAACCCCACGAGGTCATCTGGGCTCTGTGAGGATTTGCGCGACGACCGGACGGCGAAGAAAACCGGCACGCCAATCAGCAACAGAAGTATCGCCCAATGCCACATTTACCCACCCTCGAATGCATCCCTGGGTTGTTTAGCTCGCACCTCTGGATTGTGCAAGCGTTTTTACAGAGATCAAGGCATCGTAGAGATTTTCGGGTTTAGGTTTGCAGAGGACGCTTTCGTCGCTCGCAATGGCCGCATCTCACCCCAAGTCAAAATGCCGCGGAAAGGCCTGGTGCAGCAGGAGCAGCATGGTCTTGCGCAGCACGTCGGTGTCGCGGCTGGACGGGTTGAGATGGTCCCAATACCAGGCGCCGTGAACCAGATAATTCAGGCTCTCCGACAGCGTGTCTATGTCGACGCCGGTGTAACCGCCGCTGCGCGAAATCTCGATCAGCAGTTCGCGCGCTTCGGCCGTGTAGGCGAGATCGCTGGGCAGGCCTATCTCGTTGTAGAGCTGCATGCTCTTGCGGTCGCTGGAGAACACGACGAAGACCGACACCCAATTCGGATGCTGGCGGGCAAAGCGTTGCGCGCAATCGACCGCGCCCAAGACCCGCTCGACCGGCGACAGGCCGGGCGCCCGCACCAGCGTCAGCCACAGCGCGTCATATTGGTCGCTGAGATATTGCAGGACGGCCCGGAACAGGTTCTCCTTGCTGCGAAAATGAAAGACCACCAGTGCGTTGGACGAGCCGACATGCCCGGCAATGCGCTGCATGGTGACGCTGGCCAGCCCCTCCTCCGCGATGAGCTCGATGGTGGCGTCGATGATGCGCTGGACGCTCGCTTCGCCGCGCTCGCGCCGGCGGTCCTTGGGCGCGGCGTCGTTCGCCGCACCCTTGGCCGCCTTGCTTTTTCCCGCATCCGGAGTGGCTATGCGTTGCGCCATTGTCAGGCCTTTCCCCGGCAGCCGAAACATCCCGCCGCTGCCTTGGCATGCCGGCGCCCTGCGGACTCACAGCGCCGGGCGTGTCCCGGCATTCGTGTACCACTGACCACGAGCCGTCTCATAGGCCATACCCGCCCGGAACACGTCAGCGTCGCTATAGGTGCGGCCGACAATCTGGATGCCTGTCGGCACGCCGTTGGCGGCGCGGCCCGACGGGATCGACAGAACCGGGCAGCGGCTCAGCATGTTGAACGGCGTCGTCATCACCCAGCCCAGCGACGGGTTCACCTCTCGTCCATTGATCTCGACCTTGCCTTTGGTCTGATCGAATTCCGCCGGCACTGCGGGAAGCGCATTGGTCGGGCAGATCAGCACATCGTATTTTTCCAGCAACGGCCCCAGCGTCTGGTACATCCTGGCCGCCACGTCCAAAGTTGCGACAAAGTCCGTGGCCTTCGACTTCTGGCCGTCCTGCGCAAACTGCCTGGCATAGCTGGTCATGTCCTTGCCGTGCTTGGCGAGCAGCGGCGACAGCGAGGCGCCGAAGAGATGTTCGAGATAGGCCATGCCGGCCTTGAGCACCTCGTCGCCCCAGCCGAGGTCCACCTCCTCGACGGTGGCGCCGAGCGAGCGGAACACATCGCAGGCAGCGAGCGTGTTCTTGCGCACGTCCGCATCCACCTCGAAGGACCCGAGATCCATGGAGAATGCGATCTTCCAACCCTTGATCGGCTTGTAGTCGAGCGGCAGGCGCAGTTTCGGGCGCAGCGTGGCGATGTCGAGCGGGCTCGGCCCGGCCATGACGTTCTGCAGCAGGATCGCATCCCCGACGTTTCGGGCCAAGGGCCCGGTGTGGCAGTAGAAATCGAGATTGAACGGCGGCTCATCGGGATTGCGGCCGTAAGGCGGCTTGAAGCCGACCAGGCCGCAGGCCGAGGCAGGGATGCGGATTGAGCCCGCTATGTCCGAGCCGGTTGCGATCGACGACGTGCCGGAGGCCAGCGTTGCCGCCGAACCGCCCGACGAACCGCCCGGCGTGAAATCCGGGTTCCAGGGGTTGCGCGTGACGCCCCAGCGCTTCGACCAGGTATAGCCGGCGCAGCTGAATTCGGGCGTCGCGGTGCGGGCGTGCACGATACCACCCGCCTTCATGACACGCTCGTTCATCGTCGAGGTATGGCCGCCAATGGCATCCTTCGACAGCAGCGAGCCATGCGAGGTCGGCTTGCCCTTGATGTAGCTCTCATCCTTGATGCCGATCGGCAGGCCCTCGAGCGCGCCGGTCCTGGCGCCTCTGGCGTATTTCGCCTCGGCTTTTCCGGCGAGATCCATCGCCTCGTCGAAATGCGTGAAGGTGAGGCAGTTGATCGTCGCCTTGGTTGCCTCGGCGCGGCGGATGGTGGCCTGCATCAGTTCCAGAGGCGACAGTTTCTTCGCCTTGAACAGCCGCAACGCCTCGCTGGCCGGCATGTAGCAAAGGTCGAGATCGGACATAAAAAATCTCCCGCGGCGGCTTTACGGCATCTGGCATTGGGGATGGCCGAGCCGCGATGCGCGGCCCGATGTTAGTCAGCTTCGGCCGGCGGCGCTGCTATTTCTGCAGATCGGTCCAGATCCTGGTGTAGAGCGCCTGGACGTCTGCGGGACAGGCCGACATGAATTGGCCCTTGTCGGCAAATTCGGCCGGAACATCCACTTCGGGCGCGCCCTTCATATCGGCCGGCAGGAAGGGCTCGGAGCCCTTGATGCCATTGGCGTAGTGCGCGAAGGCCGAGATCATCGCTGCATTCCTGGGGTCCATGATGAAATTCTGGAAGAGCTTGGCGTTCTCGACGTTCTTGGCATCCTTGAGCACCGCGACATTGTCCATCCAGATTGGAAAGCCCTCCTTGGGATAGCCGTAGACGATCTTGTCGTTCTCCAGCCGCTCGCGCAGCGATATGCCGTTCCAGTTGACGCCGGCGGCAATGTCGCCCCTGCCGAGACCGTCGACGGCCGCATAGTCGAGCGACAGCCATTTCGCTTTCGCCTCGATGAGCTTGTCATGCACCTTCTTCAAAAGCACCTTGTCGTCGGTGCAGTACTTACCGCCCTCATAGGCAATGGCGAGGAACATGATGTCTCCCATTTCGGGCACGACATTGATCTTGCCCACGAGTTCCGGCGGCGGATCGAGGAAAATCGCCGAGGTGTTCGGATCGCCCGCATAGACCGATTTGTTGACCGAGATGCCGGTCGTGCCCCATTGCCACGGCACCGAATATTTGCGGCCGGGGTCGAACGGCACGTCGACCCATCTCGGATCGACGTTTCTAAAGTTCTCCATCGTGTTGGGATCGGTTTCCAAGAGCAGGCCTTCGCTGATCCAGATCGGCATCACGCTGGCCGATGGAACGACGATGTCATAGCCGGAAGCGCCCTGGCGGACCTTGGCCAGAGCCGTATCGTTGGAGTCGTAGTCGGTGACGGTAACCTTGACCTTGTAGCTTTCCTCGAACTTCTTGATCAGGTCCGGGCTGGTGTAGTTGCCCCAATTGTAGATTTGGAGTTCGCCCTCGGCGCGGGCAATGCCGGTCATCGCCAGCAGCGACAGGCCGAGCGCCGTGGCGGTCGATTTCAACTGCATGCTTGTGTCTCCCATTGTTGGGACCGGCGGGATTGCGCCTCGAGTCCCTAAGTTCCCTTCGTCCTGGTGATCATTCACCGGCGAATGCCGGCTGACCAACTCGGTATCTCGGGCAACGGTATTAATTACTAAACATACAGTCAATATCTTTTAGCGACACAACTGCATCATCGGCACCGGCAGTGCGCCGGCGAAGCCGACATGATATGGTCAAGGTTGGGCCATTGATGAATTGGGGCAAGCCGTGGCGTGAGCGCCGCAGCCTGCAGGGCTTGGATCACGGTCATGCGCCTTTTTCTGGCGGTCGTGCTGCTGATGACCATGGCGCTCTTCTCCGCTGCGCGCGGCGAAGAGCGGATAGCGCTGGTTGTCGCCAATCCGGCCTCTGAGGGCTCACCGGCAATCGCCAACGCCGACCTCAGTGCCGAACTCGTTGCAGCGACACTACGATCGCTTGGCTTCACCGTCCGGCAGGTGTCGGATGGCGACCGCGCCGATGTCGCGCGCGCCATGCATGATTTCGCCCAATCCCTGGCCAATCCGGACTCCGTCGGCATCTTCTACTATGTCGGCCACACCGCGCAGGCCAACGGCAGGAACTATTTACTGACGCGCGGCACCCGGATCGATTCAAAGGAAACGGTCGACCAGACGGCATTGCCCCTCGATCTGTTCATGCAGGCGCTCGAGGCAACCCCGACATTGAAGGTGGTTCTGCTCGACAATCCCGGCGATGGCCACAACCCTACTTCCGGCGTGATGCAGGGTCTGGCGGCGGTCGATCCCCTCACCCACGCCATCGTCGCTCTGTCGGCCAAACCCGGAACCGTTGCACTGGACGAAGCCCGCCCCGTCACCGTATTTGCCGATGCGCTCACCGCTGCGCTGGTCAAGCGCGGCGCGGACATAGCCATCATCCTCGCCTCGGTCAGGCAAACCACTATCGACAAAACGTCAGGCGCCCAGTGGCCATGGATGGCATATGGCCGCTCGGCAGACGCTGCCTTTGTGCTGACGCCGGACCAGGTGGCCGGCGCGTCACCGGCGCTGCCGCTTGTACCGGAACCGGCACCGCCGGCGATGGCGAGCGGCGGCTACATCTCCGGGAGTGGCGGTTGGGAGCCTGATGGCAGCGACTACGCCGATGGCAGCGGTCAGGAGCCCTACCCCATGGACGTTGCCCCGGGCTCCGGCAGTCCCGATGCCGCGATGGGCGACAGCGCCAAGCAGGCGGCGCTCTACGAGGAATACAAACGCCAGGAACAGCAGCGCCAATTGCAGGAAGAGCAGGCTCGGCAACGATACGAAGAGGAAAAGCAACGTCTTGAAGACGCAGCTGCGGCCGCTGCCCAGAACAATCTCGGCGGGACCTATCCGCAGGATGGCGGAGCCACCGGCGCCGAACCGCCCCCCGATAAGGCAGGGATCCCCCCTGAGGACGGCATGACATCGGCCCCGCCACCCGCGACCGGCGCCGAAAGTCCGCCGGAGGCGCAGGCGCCACCGAAACCAGCGCCGCCGCCCATCGACCAGGCGCAAAGCCCTCCTTCCGGCGGCGCCCTTCCACAACCCGAGACGGGCGCTGTCGAGGTGGTGCGCCATCCAACCATCGATGCGCCGGATGAGATTGTCGCCGGCGAGACGGTGACCGTTTCGATCGCCCTTACCGAAGAGCAATTCACGCCCGAAGTGAAGGTGAAGGCAGCGCCGGGCTCGTCGGTGACGGAAGATGGCGCCCTGGCCATGGCGATGCCGGCGGGAACCGAGCAATGGCCGATCGATATCGATCTGTTCGCCTCCGGCTTCGATCTCGCTGACGGCGGCAAATGGAGCCGACGGACGACGCTCTACCGCCAGGGCGACAGCGACTTCGTCCGCTTCGACGTCAAGGCGCGGCCGATCGCCAAGGACAGCAAGCCGGCCCAGTTCATCGCGCGCATCTACAGCGCCGGGAGGTTCCTGGGATCGGCATCGCGGTCGGTTATCATTCGCCGCACCGCGCCTGTCGAGGCAGCCGCTCTGAGCGCCACAGCCGAACGCTCCGCAGCACCTGCCATGCTGATGCTGGCCGCAGCGGCGCCGCAGCCGGCGGTAACTGGCAATGTGACGCTCGGCGGCGCAGCCGGCGATGACGTCCCCGATCTCGACGTGACCATCCTCTATGACGATCCGAGCGGGCTGGGTTCGGGGCAGATCATCATCCATTCGCCGCATCTGGCCGGTCCGGTGACCGATACGTTCTCGACGCCACCTGAGATGGCGGCATGGCTGGACTCCGAATACCGCCGCCTGCTGCAGCTCGGATTGAGCCTGCGCGGCGCCGTTTCGCTGCAGCAGCCTGCCGCAAGCAGCGATACGGGGGCGCAAAAGCGCTTTGTCACGCTCGCCGCCGAAGGTTTTGGCGATGCGCTCTACCGCGACTATGTGCCGAAACCGTTCAAGGACGTGTTCTGGTCGCTGCGCGGCAAAGGCGAACTCCATTCGATCCAGATCACCTCGAACAGCCCGACGCTGCCCTGGGAATTGATCCGCCCGCGCAGCGTCGACGGCGCTATAGCCGACGGTTTTCTCGGCATGGGCTACCGGCTGGCCCGCTGGGCTCCGCGCAGCAGTGCCTCACAGGTCGACAACCCGCTCGACCGCATGACCTTCACCGGCGTCGCGGCCGTCGCGCCCTCCTATGTCGACAAGCGCTCGCTGCGCTTTCAGCAGGACGAGATCGCGGCACTGAGCAAGCTTGCCGGCTACCGCCGCTTCGATGGCGATTTCATCTCTTTCGAGAAACTGGTCGGCGAAGTCTCGACCGGTTTCATTCATTTCTCCGGCCATGGCGAGGTCAACCAGCCGAGCAGCGGCCGGCCGGTCTTTGCCATCGATCTCGTCGATCAGTCGCTCGACCCCGATACATGGGCCGCGCTGGTCGCGACCGCGCATGGCAAGGGCAATCCGTTCTACTTCTTCAACGCCTGCGACACCGGCCGTTCGCAGATGCTCGGCGGCTTCGTGCAGGGCTGGGGTCCGGCAGTGCTGGCGGGCGGCGCTTCCGGCTTCATCGGCGGCATGTGGCCACTGACCGACCGCGCGGCAGCGGCCTTCTCGACCGATTTCTATGGCGGCATCAGCACGCGGATCAAGGACGGGCCGGTCTATCTGGCCGAGATCCTGCAGGATGTCCGCAGAGAATTCTACCAGACCGGCGATCCGACCTATCTCGCCTACACATTCTACGGCAACGCCAATCTGAGGATTGTCGCGCAGTAGGCGACGGATCGTCGTTGGCAGATTGGCTTCAGCCTACAACGCGTTTTGCGGGCATGGCACGCCGGCGTCGCCGCAGCGTGAGGCCATCGGCCTGGAGCTCATGTCTTCGGACTGCCGCACAAGCTCCGCAAAGAGAAGGGCGAAACTTCCCATCACACGGAAGACGATAATCAGGCGTGTCACCGGCAATAGACAGGTCTCGACTGGCTAGCCCCCCAGCCACCCATCCTCTGTCGGCTAACATGATCGATCAGGCTTTACGAGTGTTTAAGCTCGCTCTTAACCATCACATTCGCCGTTCCGGCGACATGAAGCGCGAGCCGCCGATTTCGTTTCGCCGCGGCCGCAACTGCGCCGGACGATGCCTCCCTTTGCAGATGCGCTTGCCCATGCTACCCCACGCAACCGCCGCCGACCGCCATCGGCCGACCGCCATCGGAATGTCATGAGCAAAGCCAATCTCGCCTTCGTCTCCTCCGACACTGCCGATGCCAAGGCGGCGATGGAGAGCCTGTCGGCCCGCTATGGCCAGGCATCCTTCGACGACGCCCAGGTGGTGGTGGCGCTGGGTGGCGACGGCTTCCTGCTGCAGACCTTGCGCGACACGATGAGCACGGGAAAGAAGGTCTACGGCATGAACCGTGGCACCATCGGCTTCCTGATGAACGAGTACCGCGTCGGGGGCCTCACCGAGCGCATCGCGGCCGCCGTCGCCGAAACGATCCGCCCGCTGGAAATGCTGGCGTTGACGCATGAGGGCGAGACGGTTTCGGCACTCGCCATCAACGAGGTGGCGCTGTGGCGTCAGTCCTACCAGACGGCAAAGATCCGCATCACCGTCGACGACCAGGTCCGCATCGAGGAACTGAACTGCGACGGCGTGATGATCGCGACGCCGGCCGGCTCCACCGCGTACAATCTTTCGGCGCACGGGCCGATCCTGCCGCTGGATGCGCCGTTGCTCGCGCTGACCCCGGTCAGCCCGTTCCGGCCGCGCCGTTGGCGGGGTGCCTTGTTGTCAAACAAGGCGACCGTACGCTTCGATATTCTGGAGTCGGAAAAGCGCCCGGTGAACACCGCCGCCGACCACACCGAGGTCAAGGCGGTGGCTTCCGTAACGGTCCGCGAATCGCCGACTGCGACGGCAACGCTGCTGTTTGATCCCAACCATTCGTGGAACGAACGCATTCTCGCCGAGCAGTTTCGCTATTGAGCCGGCGCAAAGAGTGACTACCTAATTAAGCATCGCGATTAAGCTTACGTTTTCACAATCGTGCCAATCCCGCCCGTTTCTGTTGACAAATCGCGGGCTTGCGCCTAATCGCAATACCAATCTTGCAGGCACGCTGTGCTTGCCGCGACGGATGCCGTTGCGCTTCCCCGAACCAGCCAAAGACAGCAACTCTTGTCCTCAGACACCACGACCGCTCTAGAAGCGTTGACCTTTTCAGACCTCGGCCTGTCGCCCAAGGTCCTTTCCGCAGTCACCGATGCGGGCTACACCGTGCCGACGCCGATCCAGGCTGGCGCCATCCCGCATGCCTTGCTCGGCAAGGATATTCTGGGCATAGCACAGACCGGCACCGGCAAGACGGCTTCCTTCGTGCTGCCGATGCTGACCCGCCTCGAAAAAGGCAGGGCCCGTGCCCGCATGCCGCGCACGCTGATCCTCGAGCCGACGCGCGAGCTCGCCGCGCAGGTCGAAGAGAATTTCATCAGATACGGCAAGAACCACAAGCTCAACATCGCGCTGCTGATCGGCGGCGTCTCCTTCGACGAGCAGGACAAGAAGCTGGAGCGCGGCGCCGACGTGCTGATCGCCACGCCCGGCCGTCTGCTCGATCACCGCGAGCGCGGCAAGCTGTTGCTCAACGGCGTCGAGATCCTCGTCATCGACGAGGCCGACCGCATGCTGGACATGGGCTTCATCCCCGACATCGAGCGCATCTGCGAGATGATCCCGTTCACCAGGCAGACGCTGTTCTTCTCAGCGACCATGCCGCCGGAGATCACCAAGCTCACCGAGAAATTCCTGCATGCGCCGGTGCGCGTCGAGGTGTCCAAGGCGGCATCCGCTGCCACCAACATCATCCAGCGCCTGGTCAAGTCCGGCTCCAAGCCGTGGGACAAGCGCGAGACGCTACGCAATCTGATAAAGGCCGAAGACGCCGAGCTGAAGAACGCTATCATTTTCTGCAACCGCAAGGTCGAGGTCGCGGAGCTGTTCCGCTCGCTGTTGAAGTATGACTTCGACGCCGGCGCCCTGCATGGCGACATGGACCAGCGCGCCCGCATGCAGATGCTGGCCAATTTCCGCGATGGCAAATTGCGCTATCTCGTGGCGTCCGACGTCGCCGCGCGCGGCCTCGACATTCCCGACGTCAGCCACGTCTTCAACTACGACGTGCCGATCCACGCCGAAGACTATGTCCACCGCATCGGCCGCACCGGCCGCGCCGGACGCTCGGGCAAATCCTTCACCATCGCCACCAAGTCCGACACCAAATACATCGACGCCATCGAGCGGCTGATCGGCAACAACATCGAGTGGCATGACGGCGACCTGTCGACCGTGGTCGCCAGCGAAGGCGGCGAGGACGAAGCGCCCCGCCGTGGCCGTGGCGCTCCGCGCCGCGCCGGCCGCAAGGACGAGGACCGCAAGCCCCATGATCGCAAGGACGGTGGCGAGCGCAAGCCGCGCGAACGCCATGCCAAGCGCAGCGACGACGCGACGGCGGCAGATACCGCACGCGAGGAACAGCCGATGGTAGCCGAGGCCGCGGTCGCCGACATCGGCGAACGGCATCAGCGC
The DNA here is from genome assembly GCF_040318615.1 of Mesorhizobium sp. M1078. Taxonomy (NCBI): domain Bacteria; kingdom Pseudomonadati; phylum Pseudomonadota; class Alphaproteobacteria; order Hyphomicrobiales; family Phyllobacteriaceae; genus Mesorhizobium; species Mesorhizobium sp. M1078. The sequence goes on along the minus strand of NZ_JAMYMP010000009.1, from coordinate 205,191 downwards.
AAGGAAGCGATCCGCTCCGAAAACAGCGATCGCAAGGTCTCCGACCGCAACAACGAGAACCGCGCCCCGGAACGCGGCGACACAAGGCCGCAGCGCGCCAGCGGCAACAGCCGCCCTGCCCGCGGCAACAACCGCGGTGAAGACAATGACGGCACCGTCGGCTTCGGCGACGACATGCCGGCCTTCATGAAGATCGTCGCCAAGGTCTGATCCCATGAGCCGCGGCGTCCCGAGGACGCGCGGCTTGCCTGGACGCGACGGGGATGTGAGATCTGGAGCCCGCTCCAGGATCAGTCGGCGCCATGCGCGGTAATCGCAAGACAGGCTCGATCTACCCGATCGCTTCCGGCCTGGAGGGCTTAAATAGCCCGTCGATGCTACAGGCTTTTCAGTTCCAGGCGGGATGCCAATAAATCCAGAAATGCCCGAACCTTGGCCGAAGATGACCGGCCTTCCTGCCACAAGGCATGGATCGGCACCGGTGCCGGCTCGAATTCCGTCAAAACCAGTTCGACGAGACCGTCGTCGACCAAATGTCTTATCTGCCACAGAGGCGAGAAGCCCAAACCCAGTCCGTGGATTGCGGCGGCATAGACCGAGGTCATCAGATTGGAGCGAAAAGCGCCTGCGACCTTCACGGTCCGGGGTTTCCCGTCGATCTGAAACGTCCATTCACCTGGACGCTCGTTAGCGGTTCTGATGATGCAACTGTGCTCACTCAGCTGGAAGGGATGGGCCGGCCGGCCGCACCGCGCGAAATAGGAAGGCGCGCCGAACGCAACGCGCCGCAACGCCCCCAGGCGTTTGGCTTTCAAGTTGGAATCCGGCAAATCGCCGATGCGTATTGCCAGGTCGAGACCTTCGGCGCCAAGATCGGCAAATCCATCGGAAAGTTGAAGATCGACCTCGACCCGGGGATATGTCCGCATGTATTCCGCGATGACAGGCATCAGGACGTTTGGGCCAAACAGAACCGGCGCCCCGATGCGCAGGACGCCTGCCGGCTCCGATCGTCGATTGATCGCCTGAAGTTTTGCGTCGTTTATTTCGTCGACAGCGGGTTTGATCCGGTTGAAAAAGGCTGCTCCGACTTCACTCGGTGTCGAGCGACGCGTTGTCCTGTGGATCAACTCGACGCCGACTGATTGCTCCAGTACCGCCAGGGACCGGCTGACCGACTGCAGCGAGCGGTTCAGCCGATGTGCGGCCGTCGTCAGACTTCCATGCTCGACGATCGCGATGAAAGCCTCGAAATCGTCCATCCGGCTCATGTATTCTCCCGATCTTCGACATAATATATCGCAAAAACGGGTAATTGTAACGACAAGTGCGACGTCGTACCTCTCTGCAAGTTGTCCCGCGAGGACAGGCTTGATGGAAGGGAATCGTCATGCAAGTAGCCAATCCAACTGTTCTGGTTGTTGGTGCCACAGGCCGAGTTGCGGGACTTGTCGTGCCTGAACTTGTCCGCCGCAATGCCAATGTTCGAGCGCTCGTTCGCGACCCTGCGAATGCCGAAAAGGCCCGGAAGCTGGGGGCATCCGAGGTAGCGACAGGAGATTTGCGAAATCGTCAGAGCCTCGAAAGGGCGGTCGAGGGCGTCGACGGCGTCTTTCACATTGGGCCGGCTTTTGCTCCCGATGAAGCAGCCATGGGCGTTGCCATGGTTGAGGCCGCCACGCGAGCAGGAGTTCGAAAGTTCGTCTTCTCGTCGGTGATCCAGCCTACCAATACGCGACTGAAGAACCATGCCAGCAAGGTGCCTGTCGAGGCTGCTCTCTACTCGACAACGATGGAATATACGATTCTGCACCCTGCCAATTTCATGCAGAACCTCGCAGCGGCCTGGCCGTCCGTCGTTGAACATGGTGTTTTCTCGGAACCGTTTCCAAAGACGGCGAAGCTGGCCCGCGTCGACTACCGCGATGTCGCTGAGGTGGCGGCGATCGCCCTAACCGAAGCGCGATTGTCCTACGCGACCCTCGATCTGTGCGCTGACGGCATGCACAGCCGGGAAGACATCGTTGCGATGATGAGTGAGGAACTTGGCCGACCCATCTCTTCTGGTGAGCCGACATTTGGCGAGTGGGCGGCCGAGGCACGCCTTCCCTACAATGAGCGCCAAATGCAGGTGCTGGCCAAAATATACGCCCACTACGCCCACTATGGCCTTGGTGGGAACAGTCTGACATTGCGCGCCGCCCTGGGCCGCGAACCGCGTTCGTTGCGCGGCTTTATTCGAAACCTTGCCCAGCAAATGGCGCAGGCCGCCTGACTGCGCCCAGCCGCGCATACTTCCACTCTTCGAGAAGGTGATATTTGATGCGACCGTCATCCCACAAGGTTTTGAAATCGAGGAAGCTACCGGCCTCTTACAATGTGCTGGTAATGCCATTCGTACTTTCCATCCTGATGTCGTGCATTGTTTCCGCGGTAGCGACGCTGATCAATGCGGGCTGGACAACCGGTTTCGTGGCGACCTGGCCGTATGCATGGGGAGCATCATGGCTAGTGGGCTTTCCAAGTCTGCTGCTGGTCTTGCCGATCGTGCGCCGTATCGTTGCGGCAATTGTCGATCAGCCGACCTCGTAGGCCTTGATTACAGAGTCCGACATGCCAAACAAAAACGGCCCTTGCGGGCCGCTTTTACCTTCGACTGACGGCTCGCAGCGCCATTGTCGGCTTCCGCGACCAGATACCCGTCTTCAAGCGGGCAGCCTTCATGCGCGCCGGCCCTCATGCCGATCGTCGTCCGAGCCTGATCCCGAGCGCTCTCAAATGCAGCCGGCCAGCTTGCACTCTTGGTACGCTCCTATCCTGGCCCGTCCGTCACATCGGGCCGGGCATCATCTTGGTCGGTTTTTCCAGCATCGGAAACTCTGCCTTGCTGCATTTCACGTTCGGGTTGGTCGGACTGAACATGCCGTTCGGATTGTCTCTGAACAGCCAGGCATGAAGGTCGTAGTGGACGAACTCCCTCGGAATGAGCGGATAGTGCCCTTCCATCGGTCCCATGAAGGTCTGGCCAAATAGTTTTGGAGGTTCCTTGGTTTCTGGCGTCAGGGGCACCAGCCATTCCACGCCAACCAATCTCAAGCCTTTCTTGGTCGGCTCGTAGATGAGCACATTGGGGCGCATCGGATCGAGTTTCTGACCGACACTCGGGACCTTGACGAAATGGATGCCCATAGCGCCCTTCGGATAGTCCATTGCGCCCTCGATCCTGTCCCCGCTGTAATAGACGCACCCGACAGTCGACAGATAAAGGTCGCGGACGGCGACCGTGTAGTCTTCATATTTGGCGAGCGATTTCTTCAACGCTTCGATGTCGGCTTTGTTGGCGTCCTCGGCTCGAGCCGTGGCCGCTGCGCACCAAGCAGAGACCAGACCTGTCAAAATGAGGACGCCGCAACGCCCAAAACGAGCTGTTCTTGTCATGCATTCCTCCCAGATTTCCTTATCAGGCCGTGCAGGACCGGGGCCGACTAAGTGACTGCGCGGCCGTTTGTACCGCCCCATCCCCTCTGGAACCGCACCAATGCTAATCCCTTCCAAGGCCTCCGGAAAGGGATTATTAGAAATCTCTAATGCGTTAGACCTTTTGGCGGACCACAGGAGCCCAAAAAGAAAGCGGCCCCTTGCGGGGCCGCCTTCGCATTTCGATGCCGACCTGATCAGGTCAGCGGCGAAAGCTGGATCTCGACGCGCCGGTTCTGCGCACGGCCGGCCGCCGTTCCATTGGACGCGATCGGGCGGGTCTTGCCGAAACCGGTGACGGCGAAGCGGCGCGAATCGACACCTTGGCCTGAGAGATAGTTGGCGACCGCCAATGCGCGGCGCTGCGACAGATCGAAATTGTGTTCGTCGCCACCGGTCGAATCGGTATGGCCGAACACGTCGACTGTGGTCTGCTTGAACTTCTTCAGCACCAGCGCAACCGAGTTCAGCACCTGGTAGAAGCTGGGCTTCACCGCATCCTGGTCGACGTTGAAAGTAATGTCGGACGGCATGTTGAGGATGATCTGGTCGCCGGTGCGGGTGACGCTGACGCCGGTGCCTTCGAGTTGGCGGCGCAGTTCAGCCTCGTTCTGGTCCATGGTCGCGCCGATGGCGCCGCCGGCCAGCGCGCCGATACCGGCGCCGATCAGCGCGTTGCGGCGGTCATTGCCGCCGGCAAGCAGGCCGAGGCCCGCACCCGCCAGGGCGCCAAGGCCGGCGCCGGCAGCGGTATTGGAAACCTTCTGCTCGCCGGTGTACGGATCGGTCGTGGTGCAGGCACTCACCAGCACAGCCGTCGCAACGGCGACGAGCACAGTCTTTTTCATAGAATCGTCCCTCTCCAAAGCGCGGCCTTTGCGGCTCGCGCATATAAGCCCTTCTCCGGTCTTGTAACATGAAATGCGGCGAAAAACCGAGCGGCGAAAGCGGCTTTTCCCCGCTCGCGCCACTCTTCCGCTTCGGCGGTTGGCGCTGGCCTACCAGAGGTTCTTGCCGTCAATGACGACCACCTCGACCTTATCGAGATCGAAATCGTCGAACAGCCGCGAATTGACTGAGATCTTGGGATTGTCGAAGTCCGGTTTGCCGGTCGACCAGTCCGGCGTTTCGGTGAAGGTGCCGCAGCCGCAAATGGCGCAAAACCCGTGTTTGACGGTCTTCGATCCCCATTGATAGAAGGAAACGTTTTCCGGCGAGCTGGTGAGCTTGAATTGCGACGGAACGTAGTAAGCCCACAGCGAACCGCGCTTGGAGCAGAACGAGCAGGTGCATTGTGTTACCGTCTCGGGCGCCTGCGAGACCTCGAAGGTCGTCGCCTTGCAATGACAGCTGGCCTTGATGGTCATGAAAAGCTTTCCTCTCCGTTGCTCGCCACCCATGCGGCAAGGCACCATAAAGGAAGGCTCCTGACAACTGTCTGTCAGCAGGCTCCGGTCGATCGAGCCGAGCGGCGATCTGGCTGAAGCAGGCCCCGTCGTCACCTCCCAATCGTCGTCACCTGCCGATATAGGCGGCCAGTTCGTCCGGCGTCCCGTTTGGGAAAGCCTGTTTCAGAAAATCCAGGAACGCCGACACGCGCGCGCTGAGCAGCCGCCGCGACGGGTAGAGCGTCCATAGAGAGATCTCCGGGCCGTCGATATCCCCCCAATTCACCAGTGTGCCGTCAGCCAGGTCGTGGGCCACCAACGAAATGGGAAGCCGTCCTGCGCCGATGCCGGCTCGCACCGCATCCCGGACCATGATGAGCGTCGACAAGGCGAGGACCGGCTCGATTCTAAGTGTTGCCCGGCCACCTGGTGTCTTCACCTGCCATGTTTGCCGCTCGCCCGTCCCGCGCGCAACGCCAGGAGCGGCGAGCCCGTCGGCCGGGCGAGGAAGGTCCGGGCTCGCGACGACGACCAGGCGGTCGCGGAGAAACGCCCGTCCGACTAGGCTTTCATCGGGATCCGGATTGACCCGGATTACCAGATCGTAGCCTTCCTCGATCATGTCGACATGCCGGTCTTCGGTGGTCACTTCAAGCCTCACCTCAGGATACCTCAGGGCAAATCCCGCAGCGATCCTCCCCATTGCAGTCTGCGAAAAATGCAAAGGCGCGCTGATCCGCAATCTGCCCTTGGGTCTCTGACCGCCCGAGGCAATCGCCGATGCCGTCTCGTCCAGCTCGGCAAGCAACGCCCCCGTCCGCTCGAAGAGCGCCCGTCCTTCTTCGGTCAGCTTCAGGTTACGCGCACCCCGTTCGAACAGACGCAGATCGAGACTGCTTTCCAATTCGCCAACGCGCCGGGACAACGTTGCCTTGGGCCGGCCGGTGGACCTTGCCGCTTTGCCGAAGCCGCCATGGCGAGCCACGAGGTTAAAATCGGTAAGGGCTAAAAGATCCATGACTGTCCCACCAGCGAGACGACGTGTCTAAAAATGCCGTCTACTGGGCTCTTTGTGAGCCACACATATTGGGGCTGTCAAGCAACCCAACAGGAGAAATTCCATGACCATTCTCGTTACCGGCGCCACCGGCAATATCGGCCGCCAAGTCGTCGAACAGCTCGCCAAGCGCGGCGCCGATGTGCGTGCTCTCGTGCGCGATCCGTCGAAAGCCAGTTTTCCGGCAGGCGTATCCGTCGTGCAAGGCGACTTTCTCGATGTCGATTCGCTGCGCAAAGCCATGTCTGGCGTTTCCACGCTGTTCCTCTTGAACGCCGTGGTGCCGGACGAATTCACCCAGGCTTTGATCGCCTTGAATGTCGCCCGATCGGCCGGCATCGAGCGGATCGTCTATCTCTCGGTGATCCACGCTGACGTCTATGTGAACGTGCCGCATTTCGCGGGCAAGTTCGGCGTCGAGCGAATGATCGAACAGATGGACTTCAAAGCTACGATCTTGCGCCCGGCCTACTTCATCCAGAACGATCTGACGGTCGAAGACGTCATCACCGGCTACGGCACCTACCCAATGCCGATCGGCCCCAAGGGTCTCGCCATGATCGATGCCCGCGATATCGCCGAGATCGCCGCTCTTGAGCTGCTGCGTCGCGAACGGTCCAAGGAGCCGCTTGCGTTCGAGAGGATCAACCTCGTCGGTCCGCAGACACTGACCGGGACGGACATTGCCGCAATCTGGTCAGACGTACTCGCCCGCCCGATCAGCTACAGCGGCGACAATACGGAGGGTTTTGAGCAAAATCTCAAGCAGTTCCTGCCCGCCTGGATGGCCTACGACATGCGCCTGATGGGCGAGCGTTTCTTCACCGACGGGATGTTGCCCGAGGCCGGCGACGTCGAGCGCCTGACGGCACTTCTGGGTCGCCCACTGCGCCCGTATCGCGACTTCGCCTCAGCACTCGCTGCTTCCGTCTGACGCAAGCGCCTTCAGCACCAAGGCCGGCCTTCCGATGAGAACTGCCAACAGAACTCAGTAGGAACGCGGTGGCACGAACAGGCAGATCGTCTTGCCTGCGTCGAGGCCGGCCTGGTGCGCGCACCAGTGGAAATCGCCGTCGGGTGAGTCCTTGACCCGCTTGTCGCTCATCGGAACGACCTCCCCCGTTCCGGCGATGACATAACCCTCCGGCTTTTCCAGCACCTCGCCGGTATGGGTGGTGCGGCAGTCGTAGTTTGCACAGCAGGCGAAGGGATAACTCCAGCCTTGCGGCTTCGCCGCCGTGGGCTTGGCGTCATGTGCGAAGGCGGGTGCGGTCAGCACCGCCATCGCGATTGCAAAGATCGGGGTGACGAACAAGGAAAACAGGAGTCGGCCAGCCGGTTGAACGGCTCTGGCCGATCGGAGAGTGGCAGCAGACATGGAAGCGTTCCTTTCAAACGAGCATCAAGCGTTTCGCTTGCCCGTTCCCGGAACGTGTCTTCCCAGTGGCCGGATCGTAGCACTTGCGACGGCGCGGCCGGCCAAGGCGCTGCGCACCGCGATCCTGCAGATCGTCGTCGCCGATGTCTCGATGTCGCTGGACAATGTGCTGGCCGTGGCGGGCGCCGCCGCCCACGACATGAATGCGCTGGTGTTCGGTCTCATCCTGTCGGTGGTTCTGATGGCGGTCGCCTCGACGCTGGTGGCGGCGCTGCTTGCCAGGTATCGCTGGATCGGCTGGCTCGGTCTGGCGATCATCGTCTATGTCGCGGGAAATATGACTCTGGACGGCATCGAGCAGATGAGAACGGTCGACTTCCACGCGCTGCTCTCGCCAGCTGCAAGCTAGATCCCTCCTGGCGATCGAACGATATCGAAAATCCGCCCGGGATTGAGGATGTTGTGCGGATCGAACGCCGCCTTCAGCCGGCGCATGGCCGATATCTCGGCGTCGCTGCGCACGAGGTTCAGCCATTTCTTCTTGTCGAGGCCGATGCCGTGCTCGGCCGAGACGGCGCCACCGCATGCCGCCACGCCGCGATAGATGATCTCATAGGCGGCCGCCGGTTCCGTGGTGTCGACCTGATAGTGCAGATTGCCGTCGCCGAGATGGCCGAAGACGTAGATCTCGGCGCGGCTGTCGACGGCGTGGATCGCGGCTTCGGCGTTGCGCAGGAAATCCGCCATGGCCGCCAACGGGATGCTAATGTCGACGCCGAGCATGCCCTCGATCGCAAACAGGAATCGGTTGGCCTCTTCGCGCACATCCCATAGCGCACGGAATTCGCGTGGCGACTGCGAGACGACCACGTCGTCGACGATGCCGTCCTCGACCGCCTGCATCAGCACCGAAGCGAAACGCTCGCCGTCCGGCTCGGCCTGGCTGCCCTGGATCTCGGCCAGCACATAGACGGGCGCGCCGACAGGCAGCGGCGCCGGCGCCGCCATGCCGGCAATCATGGCGCCGTAGAGCGGCGAGAAGTTTACCTCATAGGCCGAAAGCAAGGGCCCGAGCCGCTGCTTGAGCAACCCCAGCAACGCAATCGCCGCCTCCAGCGAGCCAAGGGCGCAAAAGGCGGCAACCTCGGTGGCGGGCTTGGGATGCAGCCGCAGGCAGGCGCGAGTAACCACGCCCAGCGTGCCTTCGCTGCCAATGAAAAGCTGGTTGAGATCGTATCCCGAATTGTCCTTGGCCAGGCCACGCAACGAAGTCAGGATCGAGCCGTCGGCAAGCACGGCCTCCAGCCCCAGCACCTGGGCGCGGTACATGCCGTAGCGCAGCACGCGAATGCCGCCAGCATTGGTGGCGATGTTGCCGCCGACCGTCGCCGTGCCGCGCGCGCCGATATCGACGCCGAACATCAGGCCGGACGCATCGGCCGCTTCCTGCACCATTTGCAGCGGCGCGCCGGCTTCCGCGATGATGGTTGCCGCGGCGCCGTCGGGCGCTTCGACCGCGGTCATGCGCTCCAGCGACAGCACCGCTTCGCCCGGCTGCACGCGCGCGCCGCCGGCCAGCCCGGTGCGGCCGCCATGGACGACCAGCTTCTGGCCGATACCACTGCATAGGCGCAGGATTTCGGCGACGTCGGCGGCGTTGCGCGGACGCAAGACCAGTTCGGGCTGGCCGCCGCCCTTGCCGGAGAGGTCGTCGCCATAGCGCGGATCGATAGCATCGCCGATCACAATCGCGGCGGCATCGAGCCGACGATATAGCTGGGAAAGAAGCCGATCGATCTGTTGTGTCATGGTGCCTGGACTTTTCAGCGCTCTTTGTGACCGAGACTTTGATGCGCGACAATTTTCGCGTCAATTGAACAAATTTACGCACGGTATAATCTGTCATTGCGCGTTGAACCCACTGACGTTTCCTGTAAATTTCGTCTGCCGTTGCGTGGCGGGCGCGCCGGCTGCAGGACCGTGGGCAGCGTCAAGGGATGACCGAGGTTCTGGCGCGTGCCAGACGAGGATTGAATGCCAATGACGCACAAGACGATGGAGGATTTCGCCCGCTCCTGCGGCGTCTCCAGGCCGACGCTGTCGAAATATTTCGACGATCCGACCAGCGTCAAGCCGGCAACGCGCAAGCGCATCGAAGAGGCGTTGCGGTCGTCCGACTACCAGCCCAATCTGTTTGCCCGCAACCTCAACCGCAAGCGCACCCGCGCCATCGGCATTGTCGTACCGACGGTCACCGATCCCTTCTATTCCGAAATGGTCAGCCGCATCGAGCTCAGGCTGCGCGACGAGGGCTACTGGCCGATCGTCATCTCCTCGCATGGCTCAACCGAGCTCGAAATGGAGGCGACACGTACCATCCTGTCGCTGAAAGTTTCGGGCGCGCTGATCGCGCCGCTCGGCTTGCGTTCGGACCGGCGCACGCTGGAGAAGCTGACCCAGACAATGCCGGTCGTCTATTTCGACACCTATCTTGAAGGCGGCACGCCCTTTGTCGGCAACAACAATGCCCAGAGCGTCTCGACCATCGTCGACTATCTCTGCCGCTCCGGCGACGCCCCGATCTATTTCGACATCCCGCATGTCAATCACAATTCGCCGGAGCGCCTGAACAGTTACGTCGCCGCGATGCGTCAGCTTGGCCAGGAGCCGGTGGTTATCGGCAACACCCGAGACTACACATGGGATTTCGAGCGCATCGGCTACGAGCAGATGGAACAGATGCTCGGGGCCAGCGGCCTGCCGGGCAAGACCAGAGGTCTGCCCCCCAAGACCGGGGGTCTGCCCGGCAAGACCATACTGTGTGCGAATGACCGCCTGGCCTTCGGCGTGATGGCGGCAGCCTTCGCGAAAGGGCTGAAGATCGGCCGCAAGGCCGATTGCGACCTGCGTATCGCCGCCCATGACGACCATCCGCTGAGCCGCTACACCTGCCCCGCACTGACCACCATCGCGCAGGATTTTGCCGCCATGGCGGGGCGCAGCGTCGAGACACTGCTCGCTTTGCTCAACGAGGATACGGCAAACGTCGCGCCGAAGGTCAGCCTCGACGCCGCCCTGGTGATGCGTCAGTCCGCTTGAGCCTTTCCAAAGGCAGGATCGAAGCTTCGCCACGCGGCAATGGCGGCGGCAACCGCCTGTCTCGCTGCCGGGCCGTGACGGCCCATCGAGACGAAGCCGTGGATCTGACCGGGCCAGTGTTCCAGCACGACCGGCACGCCGGCCTGCTGCAGACGCCTGGCATAGGCCTCGCCCTCGTCGGCGAGGATGTCGTGACCGGCGATGGCGATGAAGGCGGGCGGCGCACCGGCGAGGCTTTCCGCCTTCAGCGGTGAGATGCGCCAGTCGCCGATGTCGGCGGCATTGCGGACATAATGGTCGCGGAACCAGGCCATGGTCGAGGCGGTCAGGCCAAAGCCTATGGCGAAGCGCCGATAGCTGTCCGTCGTCTGCCCGGCATCGGTGTTGGGATAAAACAGCAGCTGCGCTGCCGGCGGATTTTTGTCCCCCCGCGTGAGCAGGCCGAGCACCGTGGCGAGATTGCCGCCCGCGCTGTCGCCGGCAACCGCGATGCGGGCAGCGTCGATGCCGAGTTCGTCCGCGGCGCTTTGCATGTAAGCAAGTGCCGCTCGGCAATCCTCTATTGCCGCCGGGAATTTGTGTTCCGGCGCCAGCCGGTAGTCGACGGAAACGACGACAGCGACTGCCCCGTTGGCGAACCAGCGGCAGATCTCGTCATGCGAGTCGAGATTGCCGATCACCCAGCCGCCGCCATGGAGATAGAGCAGCGCCGGAGCGCCTGCCGAAGGCGCGCCCTGCCCAAGATAGATCCTGAGCCTAAGTGGTCCGCAGGGTCCGGAGATGATGCGCTCATTGAGTGCCGCTACCGGCTCACGCTCGCCTTGCAGGTTTGGGAAGCCCTCATTGTAGGCACGGCGCGCCTGTTCAGGCGTTCCCGTTTCGAACGGCGGCGCGCCGGCCTGGCTGCCGAGTTCGAGCACATGCCGGGCCTCCGGATCGAGTGTCGGCAGGGACGGTGGCAATGTCACGGACGAACCTCCCGTCAGGCAAGCAGGGTTGCCGCTTCGTCTTCGCCAAGCAGCGGCGGCTGGTCGACCGTGCCGTTGACGGCAACCGAGCCGCGGCTTTCGCCGGAAGCCAGGATCGCCTCCATGATCTCCAGCACATGCAGCGCCAGCTCACCGGAGGCGCGCGGCTTTCTGCCCGTGGCCAGCGCGCGCGCCAGATCGGCGACGCCGAGCATGCGGTAATTGGCGCGGTCGGGCGCCACATAGGGCCAGTTGCGGGCGCCATACAATTCGCTCTCGCTGGCGAAATCGGCCCAGTCGGCGCCACGTTCCGACAGCGAGACCGTGCCGCCGAACGTGTCGGGATCGGGTAGCCTGAGCGAGCCTTCGGTGCCGTGCAGTTCAATGGGATGGTTGGAGTGTTTGAAAACATCCCATGAGGCGCCGAAGGTGACGGTGGCGCCCGAGCGGAATTCGAGCAGCGATATTATGTTGGTCGGCGTGCCGACCTTGAATGTCGTGTTCTTGAACGGCCCGTCGGCCGTGATCAGCCTCTCCTCCTGGCCGCGCGTCGCCATCGCCATTACGCGCTCGACCGGCCCGAGCAGATTGACCAGCACGGTCAGGTAATAGGGACCCATGTCGAACACCGGACCGCCGCCGGGCTGATAATAGAATTGCGGATTGGGATGCCAGTGCTCCATGCCCCGTCCCATCATGAAAGCGGTGCCGGTCACCGGCTTGCCGATCGCGCCGTCATCCATCAGCCGGCGCGCGCGGCGGCCGGCTGCACCCAGGAATGTGTCCGGCGCCGAGCCGATCAGCAGGCCGCGCTTCGCGGCCTCGGCGACAAGGCGGCGGCCGTCGGCGGCAGAGGTTGCCAGCGGCTTTTCGGTGAAGACATGCTTGCCCGCCGAGAGCGCTGACAACGAAATGTCGAAATGCGCCGCGGGGATTGTCAGGTTCAGCACGAGGTCGATATCGGGGTCGGCCAGCAGCGCGTCAACGCCCAGGGCGCGGATGCCGTATTCCCTGGCGCGCAGCTCAGCCATGTCAGCGGAAATGTCGGCGCAGGCGCGTAGCTCGACACCACCGAAGAGCGCTGCATTGCGCAGATAGGTCATCGAGATGTTGCCGCAGCCGATGACACCGATGCCGAGCTTTGTCTCTGATTTTCCGTGCATTTCCAGCTTTCCTCTCAAGCCAAGGGCATGCTGCGCAACCGTTGCAGTTCCCACGACCCCCCGCAATCCGCTATACAGGACTTGAAATGTTGACGCGCGTAAAATTTTTATAGAGCATGTGAGAGTTCTGGCGCAGGATTGGGAGGCCGCCAGCGTGAGGAGGAGAACATGACCGGCATGAAAAACGGCCGACGGCCGCTGCGAAGCCCGTGGGTCATGCGCGCTTTCCGTCGCGCATCAGAGGCCGGGATGGGTTCAGGCATAGATCACCTTGGCCCCGATCCTATCAAGCTCGCTGCGTATTGGACCGGGCAGGCCATCGTCGGTGATCACCACATCGACGGCCGACAGCGAAAATGCCTTGGACGTCCCGCTGACGCCCCATTTGCTCGAATCGGCGAGCAGGACAACGCGCCGGGCCATGCGAACGAGGTTTCGCTTCGTCCGCGCCATGTCTTCGTTCACGTCGACCACATCCAGTGACGAGTCTATCGCATGCGCCCCAACAAATACCTGATGCGCTACCAGGCCGCCGAGAGCCGTATCGGCATCGGTGATCAGCGTGCTCACCGTGTCGGGATAGACCCGGCCGCCGATCATATGAACGTCGAGCCCGGGACGATGCATAAGATGCTGCACGATATTCATGGCCGTGGCCGCGACCACGACATTGCTGAGCGGCGGTAACTGCATGGCAAGCTGCATCAAGGTCGAGCCACCGTCGAAGATGACCGACTGGTTGTCCTCGAAAAGGTTGAGCGCCGCCCGGGCGATGCGCTTCTTTGCGTCGAGGTTCGTTTGCATCCGCCGGGCGAACGCGGCCGTCGTCGAATCGGTGGTCCGGGTCACCGCCCCTCCACGGGTCTTGGTCAGCAGTCCCTTGCGGTCCAGTATTTCGAGGTCGGAGCGCACCGTGACCTCCGACACGCCAAACCCGTCCGACAGGTCCTTGATGCGAACCTGTCCGCTGCGTTGCACCTCGCCCAGGATCGATTGGCGTCTCTGCTCCGACAACATTGCCCTGCCCTTGCCTTCCCGCGCCAGGCAATCGCCCTGGCCTTGGCTCACCTTACCGAGAAATATGCAGATTCGAAAGCTTTCGAAAGATTGTTTTTCCTTTTTATTTCGGAAACACTGGATCGAGCTTTTTTAAATCAACCGATCAGGGAATTTTGGACTCATGAGCCTAGGAACCAAGGTGCGCCTCGCGCGCCTCTTCTCGCATCCATCGGGGAACCTTTTTGGCGGCGCGGTCGACCACTTCGTCGGCTATGGCGACGTGCGCAAAGGCGGCCTTGCCGACCTGCCGGGTGCGCTCGCACGCGTCATGGCGGGCAAACCCGATTACGTCAGCATCCAGCCTGGCACCGCGCGCCATCTGTGGCCGCAATATGCGGGCAAAGCTTCCCTGGTGATTCAGGCGGGCTGCTTCACTGCGGACGATCGTATCAGCGAGTTGATCGCAACGCCCGAGGACGCGGTGCGCGCGGGGGCCGATGCGTTGGCCGTGGCCATTCCGGTGCGCGGCGCGACGGAGGGCAAATACATACGCTGGCTGACCGATTCGGTGAATGCGGCGGCCCGCTACGGCATGCCTGTGGTGGCGCATATCTACCCTCGCGATTTCACCGACGGGGCAAAGATCGTCTTCACGCCCGACGAGATCGCCTATGCGGCGCGCATCGGTTACGAGTCCGGCGTCGACGTGATCAAAATCGGCTACACCGGCGATTTCGAGTCGTTCCGGGAGACCGTCCGGACCTGCCCGGTGCCGGTTGTCATCGCGGGCGGTCCAAAGACCGATACGCTGCTCGGCGCGCTTCAGCAGACGGCGGACGCCATCCGTGCCGGCGCGCGCGGCGCCGTGGTCGGCCGCAATCTCTGGGGGCACGGCGATCCGGAGAAGGCAGCGCTTGCCTTTCGCGGCGTCATCCATGACGGCCTTTCGGCGCAAGACGCCCTGGCGAAGGCGGGCGCCTGAACGATGCCCACCATCCCCTCAATCCTCGGCTTCGGCGCTATTGCGATCGACGACATCGTCTACGTCGATCAGCCATTGTCGGCGGGCAAGGGTAAGGTTCTGCAAAGTACCCGCGCCTTCGGGGGAAATGTCGCGACGGCGCTGGCCGCCGTCGCGCGGCTCGGCGGAACCGCCGGGTTCGTCGGATGGCTGGCCAGTGCCGCGGACAACGCGGTGCAGCTCGATCTCGTGGCGAGCGGTATTGAAACCGCATTCGCGCCGCGCCATCCCGACGCGCGCCCGGTGCACTCGCGGATCACCGTCGGCTCGGACGGGGAAAGGTTCATCGCGTATGACGACGATGCGATGCTGGGCACCGCTCCGGACTTTCCGGACGATATCCTCAGCCGCGCAACCGTCCTGATCGTAGATAGCTATGCGACCGGGTCTCTGGATGTCGTGGCTCGGGCTCGCGATCTCGGCCTTGCGATCCTCGGCGATATCGAATGGAGCAGCGGCCCCGCCACGGAGCGGCTGATCGCGCTCTGCGACCATCTCATTCTTCCACTTAGCTTTGCACGGACTGCCACGGGGCGCCGATCGCCTGCCGAGATGCTCGATGCCTTGTGGTTGCCGTCGCGGTCCGCGGTGGTTCTGACCGATGGCGGCAGGGGTGTGTACTATCGCGGCCGTGAAGAGACAGGTCTCTGGCACCTGCCCCCGCACCGGGTTGCGGTCGTCGACTCCACAGGCGCGGGTGACTGCTTTCATGGCGCCTATGCCCATGCGTTGACGCGCGGAGCCGACACCGCGGGCCGGATCGCATTCGCGGCCGCGGCGGCGGCCGTTTCGATAACGGGGCGTGGCGGGCGCGAGGCGCTTCCGACCGAGGAGCAGGTCACGCAACTCCTGGCATCGGCGAACGCGCCGTCAGCAGTCGACCTGAAAAATGCGCATGTGGATGCTGGAGCATGACCTGAAACGATCCGACGAAACATTTCGCAGGCGAACACAAGCCCAGGAGAATCATAAAAATCAGGGCTTATACTTGTGGAGGGAGGAATATGGCAGAAGTCATTCTTGAGAAGATCTGCAAAACCTACGGGAACAGTTTTCGCGCAATCGACCAGTTGAACCTGTCGGTCAAGGACGGCGAGTTCTTGATCCTCGTCGGGCCTTCCGGCTGCGGCAAATCCACGGCGTTGCGAATGATCGCGGGGTTGGAAGACATCACCAGCGGCAGCCTTCGGATCGGCGGGGTCGACGTCGTCGACATGCCGCCCAAGGACCGCGACATCGCGATGGTGTTCCAGAGCTACGCGCTCTACCCGCATATGACGGTATCCGAAAACATCGCCTTTTCGATGCGGCTGGCAGGCAAGCCGAAGGCCGAGCGCAAGAAGCGCGTGGACGAGATCGCCAAAACTCTTCAGCTGACGTCTTTGCTGGACAGCAAACCCGCGAACCTGTCAGGCGGGCAGCGTCAACGGGTTGCCATGGGCCGCGCCATGGTGCGCGAGCCGGCCGCCTTTCTCATGGACGAGCCGCTTTCCAATCTGGATGCGAAACTGCGTGTGCAAATGCGCGCCGAAATCACCAGCCTGCAAAAGCAGCTCGGCGTCACGACCATTTACGTGACCCACGATCAGATCGAAGCGATGACGATGGGCGACAGAGTCGCGGTGTTGAAAGGCGGTGTGCTGCAGCAGGTCGACACACCCAAGAGGCTCTATGAATCGCCGGTTAACGCCTTCGTTGCCGGCTTCATCGGCTCTCCTTCGATGAACCTTTTCGAGGCGACCCTGAAGGGCGGCGAGCTCGCTTTTCGCGACTTCGCCGTCCGGCTGCAGGATGCAGCCTTCGTGCGCAGGCCGGCCTTGAGGTCGTATGCGGGGCGCAAGGTCGTGTTCGGGATCAGACCGGAGGATCTTTATGACAGCAGCCTTGAATCCGGTCGCAAGTATCAGACGATACCGGCCAGGGTGACCTCGATCGAGGAACTCGGCTCCGAACAGATCGTCCACATGAACATCGACGCGGTCCGGGTGGACTCCGGCGATCCGGATGCGGTGGACGATTTCGGCCTGGCGTCGAACGCGGTGGCGAGGTTCGAGCCGATCAGCGCCGTCCGCTCCGGCTCGGAAATCCGGTTGGCCGTGGATGATGCCAAGTTCCATTTCTTCGATCCCGAAACGCATCTGGCGATCTGAAGATCTGCGGAAGACCGCGGGCGGGAGCGAGGTGCCTGCGGAAGATACAAGAAGGCTTCTGAATGAACAGACGATCGTCCGCATTGTGCGGCCGATCTTGAAGAAGGAGGAGAAAATGATGTTTCGGATACGACCCGCGATGCTGAAAATAGCCGCGGTCGCATGGTTGCTTGGTGCAACCAGCGCCATGGCGGACACGACGCTGGAATTCACCCAATGGTGGGAGCCCGAATTGCCGGCGGGATCGCTCAGGGCAATCATGAACGACTTCGAGGCTGCAAACCCCGGCATCAAGGTGACGCTGGTCAGCGGTCCCTATGCGACCACGCGAGACCAGATCTCGGTCGGCGCCGCAACCGGAACGCTCAGCGACGTCGTCGGTCTCGACGGCGCCTGGGTGAACAATCTGAACGCGCAGGGTGCGCTGGCCGACATGAACCCGATGATGGATGCGAGCGGGTTCGACAAGACCCAGGTCGCGGATATCATCAAGGTGGACGGCAAGGCGGTGATGTTTCCCGTGGCTTCGTTCGTCTATCCGGTCTTCGTCAATCTGGACCTCGCCGCCCAGGCAGGCGTGACCAAGCTGCCGTCGACCCGCGCGGAGTTTCTCGAAGCCGCCAAGAAGATGACCCACGCCGACAAGAACCAGTATGGCTGGGTGCTGCCCTTGTCGCTGCAAACGCCGTCCGGTGTCCAGAACGACCTGATGTCGTGGGTCTGGGCCTCGGGCCAATCGATGATGGTTGAGGGCAAGCCGGCTCTCGAGGGCAAGCCGGTCGTCGATATGCTCACCTTCGTCAAATCACTGAACGACGCCGGCGTCATCTCGCCCGGCATTGCCACCAAGACCGAGCAGGAGAAGGTCGAGGAATTCGTCAACGATCGGGTCGGAATGATGATCGACTCGCTTGCGCATGTGAACCTCATCCGCAAACGCAATCCCAAGCTGAACTTCGACCTGATCCCGGTCCCGGTCGTGGCGGACTACAGCGGCAAGCGCGGCCTTCCCTACGCCTCCTGGGGCATCGGCATCTCCGCCGCCTCGAAACATCAGGATGAAGCCTGGAAGCTCGTCCAATATCTGATGAGCGAGAAGGTGAATGCCAAGCTCGTGTCGCTTGCAAATGCCTTCCCGGGCAACGTCAACGCCAAGCCCGATTTCGTGACCTCGGACAAGGCTTTCGCCAAGGCTTTCGAAATCTTCAAGACCGGCTATCTCGCCAACGAGTTCACGGGCCTGCCGGTGGCTGAAGACCTGATGACCCAGTTCGACGTGGAGGCTCAGAAGATGCTTGCCGGCGAGCAGTCTCCGGAACAAGCCGCAACCAACGCTCAAAAGGGCTGGACGGCGAAATTCTGAGCGGCCATTGCCCGTTTGCTATCTTCCACCGGGTGGCCCGGCCTCGGCCAGGCCACCCGTCAACAACGGATCGGCAATTTGAGATGGACCTGTTTTTGAAGCGCACCTTCCTCTTGAAGGCACATCCCAGGGGTCGCACATGACCGGGCAGAAGCGCTCCCACCATCGACTGAAACGAGCGGTCGCACCCTATCTCTATCTGTCACCCTCGCTCCTCATAATCGGCCTGTTGATGCTGCTGCCGATGGTGACGGTGATTGGCTATTCGTTCCAGAACAGCGCGGTGCTGCGTCGCGACCCGTCCTTTGCCGGATTGAAACACTACCAGGCGATCTTTGCCGATCCGGTGTTCTGGGCCTCGCTGTGGCACACGCTCTACTTCACCTGCATGAGTGTCGTCTTCCATATGACCATCGGCATGCTCTTCGCAATCATGCTGAACAGCGACCGCATCAATCCGACGCTGCGCAATGTCCTGCGCGTGCTGTACATACTGCCCTGGCTGTTCACCGCGGTGATTATCGCGGTGATCTGGCGCCTTCTGCTTGAGCCGAATGGTGTCGTGAACAGTGTTCTCATGCAGATGGGCATCATCGGTTCCAAGGTCGAGTGGTTTTCCTCGCCCGCGACCGCGCTGCACGCCGTCACCTTCGCCAATATCTGGGCGGGCTACCCGCTTTTCATGGTCAGCCTGCTCGCAGGCTTGCAGGGCATTCCCAAGGATTTCTACGAGGCCGCCGATATCGACGGCGCGAAGGCCTACCAGAAGCTGATCTTCATCACCATTCCGCAGCTGATGCCGATCATCATCAGCATCTCGCTGCTCGACTTCATCTGGACCATGCAGGTCTTTCCATTGATCTGGATAACGACGGGTGGCGGTCCGATCTACTCGACCGAGGTCCTCAGCACCTACACGTACAAGCTGGCGTTTTCGAGCTACAACCTGTCGCAGGCCTCGGCGAGCGCCGTGGTCATCCTGCTGATCTCTCTCGGCCTGACGCTGTTCTACATCCGCTATCAAAAGGCTCGGTAGTCACATGAGGAAAATGCACACGCCCAAAGACAGGCTGATCACCGCCGCGCTCCATGTCGCGCTTGCCGCAGGCCTCTTGTTCGCGGCCTTCCCGATCTACTGGATGCTGAGCAGCTCGTTCAAGTCGAATACCGAAATCTTCGCCCTGCCGCCAACCGTCCTGCCGAAGGCCTTCACGCTGGAAGCGTATGCGGCCATCCTTGGTGATCCGGTAAAGCTGCGCTTCTTCTTCAACAGCTACTTCGTCGCCGGAGCGGTGACCGTGCTGACGGTGCTGATCGCCTTGCTGGCAGCCTATGGGTTCAGCCGTTTCAATTTCCGCGGCAAGGGCAGCCTCAACACGCTCATCATCAGCACGCAGACGATCCCGCCGATCACGCTTTTGATCCCGTTCTTCGGGCTGGTCGTCTCGTATGGCATCTTCGACACCTATGTCGCGCTGATCCTGACTTACCTGGTGTTCACGCTGCCCTATGCGATCCTGCTGATGACGGGATATCTGAACACCTTGCCGCGCGACCTCGATGAAGCGGTGGCTGTCGACGGCGGCACCAGTTGGACCGCACTGTGGCGGGTGATCGTCCCGATTTCACTGCCTGGTATCGTGGCGACGTCGGTCTACACCTTCCTGTTGTGCTGGAACGAATTTCTCTTTGCGCTGACACTGACGAAGTCGACGTCCATGCGCACCGTCCCGATCGGCATCCAGTTGTTGATGGGGCAACACGCCTTCGAATGGAACCAGATGATGGCGATGAGCGTGCTCGGCTCGCTGCCGCTCCTGGTCATCTACCTGGTTGCCCAGAGATTCTTCCTCGCCGGCATGACCGCAGGCTCAGTCAAGTAGGATGTCCCTCCAACGAGGTGGAATCAAGGAATGAAAGGATTACCGTGAAAGACCTGAAAGTCGGCTGCCAGACCTTTACCTGGGAAATGCTGGGCGACCGCTTCGCCGGCGGCCCGGACGATCTGCTCAAGGCGATCGCCGATGGCGGCTATGCCGGCATCGAGATCACCGACACGATGATCGGCCGCTATGCCGGCAAGCCAACGGAGTTCGCCGCCGCGCTGAAGTCATCCGGGCTGACGCTCGTCTCCTTCGCCTTCGGCTCCAAGAGCGGTTTCACGCTCAGGGATGAGATCGGCGCCGACCTCGATACCGCCAAACGCTGGATCGACTTCGCCGCCGCCTTTCCCGGCGCGCTGGTGTCGATGGGCTCGGCCACGATCGTTTCCGACGGGCCGCGCGACCACAAGTTTGCCATCGCCGCCGAGGTCTACAACAAAGCCGGCGAGCTCGGGCGCGAGGCCGGCGTCCAGGTCGCGGTGCATCCAAGCTCGCATCACAACACGCTGCTGTTCGACCGCGCCGACTACGACCGCATCTTCGGGCTGCTCGACGCCTCGCTGGTGGGCTGGGTGCCCGACACCGGCCACATCTTGCGCGGTGGCCAGGACATGGCGGATACGCTCACCACTTATCGCGACCGCATCCGCTATGTGCATCTGAAGGATGTCGACGCGAATGGAACCTGGGCGATGCTCGGCAAGGGCGTCTGTGACACGGCGAAGGTGATCGAGATCGCTGGTGCTGCACCCAATTTCAACGGCTGGCTGGTGCTGGAGGAAGAGTCCGAAACGGCCGCCGCCGACCCTGCCGGCGCCGTCAAAACCAACCGCCAGACAATGCGCGGCTACGGAGCCTGAGACGATGACGACGAACAAGCCCCTGTCCGGCCCCGCAGCAATTGCCGCCCTGCCGCGCAACCGGCTTATCGGCGAGTTTTCGCTGTGGTCGGCCGACCTCGCCAATATGGAGCGCGATTTGAAGCGCATCGAGACCCATGCCGATGTCCATCATATCGACGTCGCCGATGCCCGCTTCACCCCTGGCTTCCTGTTCTTCCCGGACCTGGTGGCGCACATCGCCAAGCTCACCGCAAAGCCTATCCATGTCCATTTGATGGTCGAAGCCGAGATCGTCGAGGAACAGACGCGCCAGTTCATCGAGGCCGGCGCCGACCTGATCAGTGTGCACGCCGAAAACGGCGAGACCGGTCTGCGCGCCGTGAGACTGGCGCGTGAACTCGGGGCCGAGGCCGGCGTGGTGCTGCGGCTGGAAACACCGGTCGCGGCCGTCACGCCCTTCCTGCCGGAAGTGGCGTTCGTGACGCTGCTCGGCACTTCCATCGGCGTCAAGGGCCAAAGCCTGTCGGAGCAGGCGTGTCCGCGCCTGATCGAGGCGCGCGTGCTGATGCGCAAAGCCGGCCGCGAGGCCGACATCGTGCTCGCCGCCGATGGCGGCATCCGCCACGAGACCGTGCCCTTACTGCGCGCCGCAGGTGCGGAGACCGTGGTGCTGGGCTCGCTGGCCTTCGGCGATCCCGACCTTGCCCGGCGCATGGCCTGGCTGCACGGGCTGGAGGTCGCCGCCTGATGACCAAGCTTGCGCTGGCCTTCGATCTCGGCGGCACGGCGCTGCGCGGTGCGCTGGTCGAAAGCTATGGCCGCATCGTCGCTCATGCTTCAGCGCCGACGCTTGCCGGTGCGGGATCCGAGGCGGTGATCGGCCAGATCGTCGCTCTGGCAGGCACGCTGCTTAGGGAACACCCGCAGGCAAACGTCGCCGGCATCGGCGTCGGCGCGCCGGGACCGCTCGACCCCAAGGCGGGCATCGTGATCGCGCCGCCGACGCTGGCCGGCTGGCATGATGTGCCGCTGATCGACATTCTGGGGCAGCATTTCGGCCTGCCGGTGCGGCTGGAGAATGACGCCAATGCGGCGGCGCTCGGCGAATGGCGTTTTGGCGCCGGACGTGGCAGCGGATCGCTGGTGTTCGTCACCGTATCGACCGGCATTGGCGGCGGCGTCGTCGCCGATGGCCACATCTATCACGGCAGGCGCGGACTGGCGGCCGAGATCGGCCACATGACCATCACCGGTGAAGGCGACCGCTGCTTTTGCGGCGCCATCGGCTGCTTCGAGGCCGTTGCCTCCGGAACCGCGCTCGGCCGCCGCGCCACGCGACTGACCGCGCCGGGCGACGGCTCGCTCTTACGACGGCTGTCAAATGACGGCGACGTCTCGGCCAGGCATGTCGTAGAGGCTGCCAAGGCCGGCGACGCCAACGCTCTCGACCTGATCGAGGCGGAAGCACAATGGCTGGGCATCGGCTTCACCAACCTGCTTCATCTCTATTCGCCCGATCTGATTGTCATGGGAGGCGGCCTTTCCAACGGGTTCGACCTTCTGGCACCGTCGATCAGAGCGGTCATCCAGCAGCGGGCGATGCCGGCCTATCGCGACGTGCCGATCGTGCAGGCTGAACTCGGCGACCGCGCCGGGCTGATCGGCGCCGCCAGCCTGATCCTGTTGGAAGGCGAACCGGGTGCGCCGCTGGCGATGGCGCAGGACGACAAGGACAGAGGCGGGACCGCCGATGCCACGGAGGCACGCCATGGCTGAACTCGAGCTGCGCGGCGCGCGCGAAGATGGTGAATGGTCCAGTTTGAATGCAGCGCCAAGGTCCCCGAAGAGGACCCCTACCCTTCGCGATTCCAGCTGGCGTATTTTCGGATCGTTTGCCGCTTGTCTTCCGACAAGCCAACAAGGAGATTCTCCTCGAGATAGCCTTGCCGGATGAGATTGGCGAAGACCTGTATTAGCTGTGAATAGCGATAGTCGAACATCTGGTCGATCTTCCGTCGCTGCTGCCGCAGAAAGTCTTCGACATCCCATATTTCGGAAGGCGTTGCCGCAACGTGGGCCCTGCTCTTGAGTTCAGCCAACGTCTTGTCGAGCGCCACCTTCAGCGCTGCGTCATAGGCAGTGCGGGCGACTTTCTTTTCGGACGGAGACCATTTCTCACCAGCGGTCATCGACTGTCTCTATCGTGTTCGCGGCGGCCGTCATCCGGTAACCCTGGGACGCAGGACCCCGCCTTTGGGACAATCTACTTTCCGCAATGGTGATCGTTGACCTTGTTCAGCGCATTCGCGTCCGGCCCGACCCGGTCGTAAGAGCACGGGCCGGCCGCCGTGGTGATCAGCATTTTGTCATAGTAGCGCGGGCCGCCGAACAGGGCGTAGATGAGGTCGCGATGGGCGGGGACGTAGCGTTCGGGTTCTGGCTGACGATGGCGATGCTTGTCTTTGGCGACAGCCGCTGTGGACAGGCTGCAGCCGACAGCGAGAGCGAGCATGCAGGTCGCAAAGATCTTGGTGGTCATCGGCAGTACCCCTTCTGACGGTTCGGAATCGCAGCATATCCAAAAGCGCTTGCCGAACAAAGGTTCCCTCGCCGGCATTGCCGGCCGGTGCCGAGATCAGCCCGCACTGCGCGCGCGCCGCCGTTCGGCTGCAACCAGGAGGTCGACGAAAGCGCGCACCTTGGCCGGCCTGAAGCGCGCCGGCGGGAAGACGGCATGGATGCCACCGGACGGCAAGGTCCAGTCCGCGAACACCCGCACCAGCCGGCCGCGCGCAATGTCGTCGGCGACACTGTAATCCGGAAAGATGCCGAGGCCGATGCCGGCCAGCACGCAGGACAGAACGCCCGGTGTCTTGTCGCAACTGACGACAGGGTTGAGTTCGGCCAGCACCGTTTCCGTGCCCCTCGAGAACAGCCATTGGCCCACCCCGCGCAACTGGGCGTTGCCGACCCAGGGCAGCGACTTCGCCTGCCTGGGCTCGGCATTCCCAGGCAGCATCTCGGCCAGTTCCGGGCTGGCGACAACGAATTGCTGCAGGCTGCCCAGCCGCCGTGCCAGATTGCTGGAATCGGCCAGCCAGCCGACGCGGATGCCGAGATCGATCTGCTCGTCGACCAGGCTGCTGACCGCATCGTCGAAGATCGTCTCGACCCGCATTTTCGGGTATTTTCTGATGTAGGCGGCGATGGTCGGCGCCACGACCTTCTCGCCATAATCGAGCGGCGCCGTCAGCCGCAGCGTCCCCGTCGGCTGCGCCGCTCGCTGCGAAATGTCGCCATAGGCTGCCTCCGCCTCGCGCAGGATGATCGCGGTCCGGTCATAGAACAGACGACCCTCTTCGGTCGCCGTCACGCGCCGGGTCGTGCGCCGCAACAGCGTAGCGCCAAGCTCTTCTTCGAGCTTGCCGACCTGATGGCTGACCACAGCCTTGGCAACATCGAGACGGTCGGCAGCGGCCGTGAACGAGCCGGTCTCCACCACGGTGGCGAAGTAGACGAGCCGGTTGAGATTGAGGAGTTCGGTCACAGGCCGCTCATTGTCTGATTTTATCATACAGTTTGTATGATTGATCGCTATTTTTCGCAAGCGGTCCAGCTGTCATCTATCGGGCAACAGAGTGAGGCCGCCATGACCAATGCAACCCTAACCTATCTTTTCGACCCGCTCTGCGGTTGGTGCTATGGCGCCACGCCGATGCTGGATCGACTGGCCGCCGGCGGGACCGCGCTCCAACTGCTGCCGGTGGGGCTTTTCTCCGGTGCCGGCGCGCGGCCGCTGGATGCTGGTTTTGCCGCCCACGCCTGGGACAATGACCAGCGCATCGCGCGGCTGAGCGGACAGCGCTTCAGCCAGGCCTATCTCGACAATGTGCTCAATGTCAGCGGCACCTTGCTCGATTCTTCCGCTGCCACCATGGGCATCAACGCCGCCGGGCTGGACGACTGGCGCAAGGAACTTGCGGCACTGAAGGCGATCCAGCATGCGCGCTATGTCGACGGCCGCGATATTGTGACGGTTGACGGCGTCGCCGCGGTACTGACCGACGCCGGCATGAGCGACGCGGCAAAGCTCTTGAAAGCGCCGACGCAGCCGTTTCTGGCGAAGCATCACGACCTGGTCAGCCGCGGGCGGATGTTGTTCCAACGGCTGCATGCCAATGGCGTTCCCGCGCTGGCGGTGATCGGCCAAACGGCGCCGCGCCTGATCGGCGCCAACGCGCTGTTCGGCAGCTACGACAATCTGGTCGCTCACATCGAGGCGGCGTAGTCCCAGAAATTCTCCCCAGACGAAATTCTCCCCAGCGAAAGGAAAATCCCCATGAAAATCGCACTTATCGGCGCGTCCGGCCAGGTCGGCTCCCGCCTGCTTAAGGAACTCTCCGATCGCGGGCACAGCATCACCGCCATTGCCCGGCATCCAGACAAGATCGCGGCACTTCCGGGCGTGACTGCCAAGAAGGGCGACGTCTTCGACAAGGATGGCCTTGCCGCCCTGATCAAGGGTCATGACGCGGTGATCTCCTCGGTGCATTTCCTCGACAGCGATCCCGATACGCTCATCGCAGCCGTGCGTGCTTCCGGCGTCAAACGCTACCTCGTCGTCGGCGGCGCCGGCAGCCTTGAGGTTGCGCCCGGCAAGCGCCTGGTCGACACGCCGACCTTCCCTGATATCTACAAGGCCGAGGCGCAGAAGGGCGCCGACTTCCTCGACACGCTGAGGACGGTCGACGATCTCGACTGGACCTTGCTGTCGCCTTCGGCGCTGTTCGTCGCCGGCGAGCGGACCGGCAAATACCGCATCGGCAAGGACACGCTGCTGACGTCCGACAAGGGCAGCAGCATTTCCTTCGAGGACTACGCCATCGTCATGGCCGACGAGATCGAAAAGCCGGCGCATATCAAGCAGCGCTTTACGGTCGGCTACTGAGCGCACTTCATTGACAGGGGCACTCGACGGAGCGGCCCGCGTCGGTTCCTATCGACGATAGTGCCATCGGAGCCTCCGATGGCACTATCGCTTTCTTCCGTTTCCACTCCTGCCGCCGGTCTGCGACTCTCGCCGGAGCGGTTCAGGACAGGAACGGAAACATGGCAGACATCGCAAAATCGAAAATCGCTATCATTGGCGGCAGCTCCGGAATGGGGCTGGCGTTGGCAAGGCGGTGCCTGGACTCAGGCGCCGAAGTCATCATCGTCAGCCGCAGTGAAGCCAGGCTCAAGCGTGCCGGCGAGGCGCTGCAGAACCCTTCCGCTTTGAGCGCCGTCGCCGCCGATATTGCCAGGGAGGATCAGGTCGCTGACCTGTTCAAGCGAATTGGCCGGCTCGACCATATCGTCAGCACCGCCGCCGACATCGAAGGCGCCTATGAGCTATTGCCTTCAGTCGACCTGAAGGCGGCGCAGCGGGTCGTCGAAAGCAAATTCTACGGGCCGCTGCTGCTCGCCAAGCATGGCGCGCCGCAGCTTTCGGCCAACGGCTCCATCACCTTCACCTCAGGCATCGCCGCCTACCGGCCGGCGGCGCGCGGCTCGGTCGTTGCCGCCGTCAACGCTGCGCTGGAAGGGTTGGTGCGGGCGCTGTCGGTCGAGCTGGCGCCGGTCCGTGTCAACGCCGTCTCGCCGGGCTGGGTCGACACGCCGATCTGGAGTTTTGTGGCCGGCGACAAGAAGGACGAGACGCTCGATGCAATGGCCAGGCGCCTGCCGGTCGGCCGCGTCGGACAGCCGGACGACATTGCCGATGCCATCGCCTTTCTGATGGGCAACGGTTTTACGACAGGGACGGTTCTGCATGTCGAGGGCGGTCATCGGCTGATCTGAGCGCAGCGAAATTCCTGGCCGCGGCCGCCAGCAGCAGTTTCAGCGCCGGCGGCTGAACCCGCCGGCGGCGCCAGACCATGACCAGCGACGCCGTGCGGGCCGACCCCGGCCACGGCAATTCGACGATCTCGCCGCGATCGAGCGCGTCGGCAACGGCCAGCCGCGGCACCAGGCCCATGCCGACACCAGTCGCCACCAGACCCGCAATGGCCCCGATGCTGCCGACTTCGGCGGCAAGTTCTGGCGCTGCCATCTCGGCAAAGGCAGTGTCGAACAGATGCCGGTAGACGCATCCGGTTTCCGTCACCACGAAACGCATCGCGGCGAGCGCGGCCAGGTCGTTTTGTCGCGATGCGGCCGCATCTTCGGGCGAGGCGACAAGGACCAGCGGCTCGGCCGATATCGTGCGCCGGGCCAGACGTTCGTCCAGACCGCCCTTGTCGAAACAGAAGGCGACGTCGATCTCGCTCTCTTCGAGCTGCCGCAGCAGGGCATCGCTGCCGGCGATTTTCAGCCGCAGACCGATCTCCGGGTGGTCGCCTTGAAAGGCCGCCAGCAATTGCGGAAGTCTGACAGTGGCAATCGTCTCCAGCGCGCCGACCGTAACCGTTCCGGCGGTCATTCCCGTCGTTGCCTCGACGGCAATACGCGCCTCCTCCGCCAGTTGCAGAATCTCTTCCGCATAGGGTTTCAGCGCGTCGCCGGCCGTCGTCAGGTCGAGGCCGTGGCGCGAGCGGATGAAGAGGACGACACCAAGTTCGCTTTCCAGCGACTGGATCTGGTCGCTGACGCTCGACTGCGCCAGATGAACCTCCCGCGCTGCGCGGGTGATGTTGCGGTGCCGCGCCACGGCGAGGAAGGTCTTGAGCAATCGTGGGTGCATGCCGTTTCCGGATCTGTCTCTGTTCGACATTTCGGGCTTGGCTGGTCCACTTGCAACCCTGGTCCATTTGCAACCCCGGTCCATTTGCAACCCATTGACGCCGGCGTCATCTGGTTGCGGCAGACCGAAGGGCCAGAATTTCGCGGCAATGACCCGCAAGTTTTCCCACGGCCGGCGCGGTGGCCCAAGAGATCGCCTCTGGCAGATCGCATCGTACGTATGCTCTATGCCAAGCTGATTTCCAGCACCGATGGAAGGACCGACATGCCCCGCCCGCAAGGAACCATCGCCCCGATCCTGACACCGTTCGAAAATGACGGCCGGATTGCTCGTGACTTGTGGATCTCACACGCCAAATGGGTGCTGGGCCAGGGCGCGCATTTCCTGTCGCCGTTCGGCACCACGGGCGAGGCACTGTCGCTCTCGCTCAATGAGCGCATGCAGGCGCTGGAATGGCTGATCGAGGCCGGCATTTCGCCGGCGCGCATGATGCCCGGCACCGGCGTCACCGCACTCCCCGAAACCGTCGAACTGTCGAAGCACGCGGTCGGCCTCGGCTGCGCCGCCGTGATGGTGCTGCCATCGTTCTTCTACACGGCCGCCGGGGACGATGGCCAGGCGCGCTACTACAGCGAGCTGATCGAAAGGGTGGCCAACCCGGCGCTGAAGATGATCCTCTACCACATCCCGCAGAACTCCGGCGTGCCGGTAAGCCCTGCCCTGACCGCCCGGTTGAGCGCGGCGTTTCCAGAGACGGTCGTCGCCTACAAGGATAGCGCCGGCGACTGGAACAACACGGCGGCGGTGATTGCCGCCGCACCCGACGTCGCGGTGTTCCCCAGCTCGGAGGCGCAACTGACCAAGGGGCTCGCCAGTGGTGCTGCGGGCTGTATCTCCGCGACCGTCAATCTCAACGCTGCGGCCATCCGCGACCTCTACGACGCGACGATCGCTGGCCAAGACGTCACGGAAGCGGACGCCGCGATCAGGGCGTTCCGCAAGGTGATCCAGGATGCAGGCCTGATCCCGGCAATGAAGGCCGTGCTGGCGGTGCGCTCCGGCGACAAACGCTGGCTGAACCTGCGCGCCCCGCACCAGAATGCAACGCTGGAAAGCGGCAAGGCGCTGCTCACGGCGCTCGGTCCCGCAGCCGATCATATTGGCGGCAACTGAGGCTCAGCACAGCGTCGAACCGCCACCGAGCGCCACGACAGCCAACGTCCGTCCCGATTTCGTGAAGTAACGTGCCGAGTGAAGCCCGGATTGTCTCCTCACAATGGAGCCGCTTTGTTCTACACAAACCGAGGCAGGATTCGCGCAACAGCATGACAACCGGATCGCTTATCCCAGGCCAGCTTTGAAAGCCCGGCAGATCGATCCCATGGAGATGCCTTCATTGGCAGAATAAACCCCCGCCTTGCCGTCTAGCGGCGATGCGTTCTCGACATATTTGTGATGGATGCCCACGACTTTCCAATTGCGATTGAACACCGGGCTGCCTGAGCTGCCATTGTCGGTCGGCGATCGATAGTGCATGCGCTGCGGCTTTGCTTCCGCCAGAGGCTCGAACGCCACAAGCCGGCCGTCGAGGAACGAAAAAGAAATTTCCTGCCCCATCGGATGGCCAATAACGACCGCGGTTGGATCGGGCGGCATCACCAATGGCAAATCCACCACTTCCAAAGGATCGATGTCGGATACGTCTTTGTTGAGCTTCAACACGCTGCAATCGTGAGTTCCTACGGAAAGACACTTCACAATCTTCGCCACCGTGTAAACCTTGTTGCCGGGCTGAAGCTGGAACGTGACCTGAACATCTCCCGGCAATGCGGCCCCGCTCTGCGATGGATCGCTGACCACGTGAGCGTTGGTTATCACGACCTGCCCGATTGCGGGGTCGAGCCCAATGTCGGCCGCGGAGACGAGGAAGCCCGTGCCAAGGGGGGCAAAGCCGGAACGAATCATCGCGATCGATTCAGCCGACTTCATCGCAAATCGTAGCGCCACGAGTGAGACCGGGGGCGTTGTGCCGATCAGGGCCTGAAGCTGGTCGGCATTGCCTTTCGTCAAATGGAAGCCTCCCCCCATCTCCACGAGAGCGTCCAGAACGAGGCCTCCGATTATGGCGCCTTCCTCGATCTCGCCAATGCGCCATATTTGCGAAAGCTGCCGATGCGCGCTGGCAAGGGTAAAATTGTCGGTGCGCTCGGACCCGATCGCCTTTTGATACCAATCACGCGCCCCTGCATAGTCCTGAAGCGCTACGCACATCTCGCCTGCCGCTGTGGGGATCCACGGGTCATCGTTGCCGTCGCCGCGATAGTCAGCTGCCATGCGTTTCAGAATATCTTTGGCAAGCTCGGTCTTCGAGCCGAAATCATGGCGCAGCTCGTGGCTTTCAGCGAGGTGTGCCACGGCAACGATCTGCGTCCCGTGCCATGCCAGCATTCCGACATCGTCGGGATTGGTTTCCAATCCTTTCGAGTAGCACTCGTAGGAGCTCTTTAATGCTCTCTTTGCTACATCGAGGCGCTTTTGTCCTATCGCCTCATAGGCAATGTCCTTCCATGCCCTCCCGCGTATGCCGTGAATCTCCGACGCTTCCTTGGCGAACTCCTCGGCCGAGGCCTCCAAAGCAAGATTTCCCAGAATGCCGATTGCGGCCACCTGATTGCCGCGGTCGACCAGGGCTTGCGCATAGATGGTCCAGATACGCGGCGTGCAGTAACCGGCCTTGATGAACGTCTCACCCAGCATCTGTATCTGGTCGTACCTGCGGTTGCGCCGAAGTTCTTTCATCAGCGCCGCGCCAAGCGCCCCCGCGCTGTCCGAAGGCTCCGGCAGGGCCATCCCCAGCCGCTCGCAGAGTTCTCGCAGTTCCCTCAGATCATACCTGCGATTGGCCGAAATTGCCTGTTCGATGAGTTCCTTGTAGTCGTCCATTGTCTTGTTCCCCGTCCCTACGGCTCTCTTGCCTGTGTCATTCGGTCCGCCGCCGGCCCGTCAGCCGCAATGAAATCATAGGGGCTGCGAGATATCCCTCGATCTGAAGCAGCGCAGTACGTCTCCTGCCGGCACTGCGCTTGCTCGCAGCTGGTTCGCGGCAACACGGCTTCCGGAGAAATCGTCCCGGGTTAAGTTGAGGGGTATGTCATGGACCATATCCTTGCCTCCATTCTGGTGGGTAGTCGCTATATACGGGAGATCCACTTGCGCCAGGGCCCGAAGCATAGGTGTACCAAAGTCGGCTACCTATAGTGATGAAAGTCGACTGCAAATTTTCTTTCTATCGCAGTACTTTTAAGCGGCTGCATAATGGAAAGCTGGAATCCGATGGAAGGCTCAACACTCACAATATCGGACCATGGCCAGAGACGTTTTTGACGAATTTCCATCAGTGTCCATGCCGGCGCGAATGAAACTGAAGCTTCTCTGTCTGGCGTTACATCATCTATGGCTACGGCTCCAAACAGCAAGCCATGCTCTATAGGTAAAATTGATATATCTAGATCACTTGCCGGAGACTGAAAAACTATACTTCTGATTTTTACATCATTACTTTCATCTACGCTTGGAAAGTATACATCAACTAATTCAACTCCCTTAACAACGTGAGCGCACGTTACAATAACAATCCCCGAACCATAGCCCCTCAATGACATCAGAGCCTTTCATT
This sequence comes from Mesorhizobium sp. M1078, assembly GCF_040318615.1. Taxonomy (NCBI): domain Bacteria; kingdom Pseudomonadati; phylum Pseudomonadota; class Alphaproteobacteria; order Hyphomicrobiales; family Phyllobacteriaceae; genus Mesorhizobium; species Mesorhizobium sp. M1078. The sequence continues at coordinate 174,003 of NZ_JAMYMP010000009.1, read as the reverse complement.
ATAAAACCCGTTCCAACCTCCCGAACACCTCCGTTGGCACGCCGGATTACTACCGACCGAGATCGGTCGGAGGCAATTTTATACCAATTCTCATTGGCCTGCCAAAAATCCTTCAGCTTGGGCGGCAGCGAGGCGATCGACACCTTGTCATCGATAATGACGCCGAACATCGGTGTCGAGCTTGTGGGCGAGCATCAACTCCTTCTCGCACCATTCAGATCCAACCATGCCGCGCTGACCAGGAACAGCACCGCCGGGCAGCGATTGGCCGCCTCGTGCAGTGCGCGCTCCCAGCGCTGGCCGGCGACAATGCCGCGCTCCGGGTCCAGATCGAGGAAATAGTCGTCCCAGCCATTGGAAATCAGCCAGTCGCGTATGGCACGCGCCTCGGCATTGTTGCGGCTCGAATGGCTGATGAAAATGCGTGACACGTTATCGCCCCCCAGCGACAATAAATACTGACACACATCGGCATGCGGGGAAAGTATACGAAGAAGAAATAGCGAAGAGATCGGGGAAAATTGAAGGACTGCTATCAACCACCTGAGAGACGCGAGTAGAGCATGGAGCAGCCAAACGTGCGATCAGCCTGGTGAAGGCATGACTACCCCACAGGCAAATCCAGCTGGGCCGATGCCGAGTATTCACTTTCATTTCAGGCACAGTGCGATACCGCCATTGGCCCTTGAACGGTCAAAATGGAGGCGTACCATCGCGGCATCTGAAACTGAGTCTTCTTCATTCGTCTGGGCTAATGTCCGGACCGGATTGGATATTCCTTGGCAAGGGACGCAACCAGCGGCGCGGCGAAGCGCGGCAAATCGTTTGCCCATGTGGCGGAGGCGTCCTGGGGCAAGGGCCTCAGCACGCTGCTGCGCATCGTGCGCATGACGCTGCGCCATCCTTGGCAAGTTGCGATCACCATCGCCTCGACCTTCATTGCCGCGACGCTGCAGCTGTTCATCCCGCGCCTGCTCGGCCACGCCATCGACCAGGCGCAAGGCGTGATGGCTGGAGGCGGCGGCGCGGCGGCTGAGCAGGCGCTGTGGACGACGGCGATCACCTTGCTCGTCGTCAGCATTCTGCGCGGCCTCTTCACCATGGCGCAGAATTATTATGGCGAGGCCGTTGGCCACCGCACCGGCTATGAGCTGCGCCTGGCCTTCTACGAGAAGATCCAGCGGCTGAGCTTCTCCTTCCATGACCGGGTGCATACCGGCGACCTGATCACGCTTGGCCTGCTCGACCTCGACGGCGTGCGCATGTTCTTTTCCACCGGCATATTGCGCGTGGTGCTGCTCGGCGTGCTGATCGGCGTCGGCTCCTATCTCCTGATCAGCACCGATCTCGAGCTCGGGCTGCTCAGTCTGAGTTTCGTGCCGTTCGTCGCCTGGCGCTCCTCGGTCACACAGCTCAGGCTGCGCAGCACCTGGCTGACGCTGCAGGAGCGGCTGTCAGTGCTGAGCCGGGTGATGGACGAGAACCTCGGCGGAATCCGCGTCGTGCGCGCCTTTGCGGCGCAGCGGCATGAGCTGGAAAAATTCGACCGCGCCAAGAAGTCGGCGCTGGAGCTTGCCGACCAGCGCGTCGACATCCGCGTCTCTAACACCAGCGCCATGAATTTTTCCTTCCTGGCGGCCATGGGCCTGGTGCTGTGGTTCGGCGGCCAGAAGGTGATCGCGGGCCAGATCAGCGTCGGTACGCTGGCGCAGTTCCTCACCTTCATGACCATCCTGCAGATGCCGGTGCGCCAGCTCGGGCTGATGGTCAACTCGTTCGCCCGCGCCTCGACCTGCGGCACAAGGCTGTTCGAACTGCTTGACGCCGAACTTGACATCGAGGATGCGCCTGATGCCAAGGATCTCGTGGTCACCGAAGGCTTGCTGCGCTTCGACAATGTCGGCTTCCGCTACGCGGGCGCCGGCGGCCGGCCGGCGCTGTCGGGCATTTCCTTCGAGGCCAGGTCCGGCGAGACCGTCGGCATTGTCGGCCCGCCGGGCAGCGGCAAGTCGACCATCGCGCATCTGATCCCGCGCTTCTACGATGTGAGGTCAGGCGCGATCACCATCGACGGGCAGGATATACGCGAGGTCACGCTGCAATCGCTGCGCAAGGCGGTCGGCGTCGTGCAGCAGGACGCCTTCCTGTTCACCACCTCGATCGAAAACAACATCGCCTATGGCAATCCGTGGGCGCGCGAGACCCGCATCGGGCAGGCGGCTGAATACGCCCAGCTGCACAATTACATCATCGGGCTTCCGGCCGGCTACACCACGGTCGTGGGCGAGCGCGGGTCATCGCTTTCCGGGGGCCAGCGGCAGCGCCTGACCATCGCCCGCACCCTGATGCTGCGGCCTTCGGTGCTGGTCTTCGACGATTCCACCGCGGCTGTCGACGCCGGCACCGAGCAGCGAATCCGCACCGCGATGAAGCGCTTCGCCAAGGACCGCGTGACGCTGATCATCTCGCACCGGCTGAGTTCGCTGATGCATGCCGACCAGATCCTGTTCATCGAGAATGGCCGCATCGCCGAGCGCGGCACGCACCAGGAATTGCTGGCGCTGGGTGGTCGCTACCGAGCGCTTTACGACCTGCAGCTGCGGCCGGACGACGATTTGCCGGTGGCGGTGGGAGCCGCATAATGTCGACACCGGGTCACGACGAAAAAGAAGACACCAGCCGGCGGCCCACCAGGGCCGTCGTCGGTTCGCACCGCGACGAGGAAGAGGTCTTCGGCAAGGTCTACGATCCGCGCATCGTGCGCCGCATCTGGAGCTTCGTGAGACCGTATCAGGGCCGGATCTTCATCTCGGTGGCCGCCGTTTTGGTGTTCACTCTGACGCAATTGGCGATCCCGCTGGTCATCCGTTACGCCATCGACCACGGCATGGCGGCGGGCAAGGCCGACAGCTCCGTCATGAACTGGGCGATCGGTGCCTTCGCCCTGATCATCCTGATCAACTATGCCGCCAGCTATGTCCAGGAAAGCGTCGTCGGCAAGGTGGCCGAGAATGTGCTGTCGGATTTGCGCCGCGCCATGTTCAGCCATCTGCAGCGCGTCTCGCTGAGCTTCATGGACAAGACCGAGGTGGGCCGGCTGATGTCGCGCCTGCAGGGCGACGTCAATTCCATGCAGGAATTCCTCGAGACCTCGGTGATGTCGGTGGGCGACATCGTGCTGCTGTTCGGCATCGTCAGCGTTCTGTTGTGGCTCGATTTCCGGCTCGGTCTGCTGACGCTGTCGACCATGCCGGCGTTGTTCATCGTGCGCCTGTTCTGGCTGCCGCGCGCCAAGATCGCCTTCATGGCCGCGCATGAGACCAACTCGATCGCCAATGGCGCGCTGGCCGAAGGCATCCATGGCGTTCGCACGGTGCAGAGTCTGGAGCGCCAGCACGTCAATTTCGACCTTTATGACGAGAAGGTGCTGGCCAATCTCAGGGCTCACCTGACCTCGGCCAAATATGCGCAGGTGATGGTGCCGATCGTCGACACGCTGACCGGCATTGCGATGGTAACCGTGATCGTCGTCGGCGGCTCGATGGTGCTGTCGCACAGCCTCGACATCGGCGTCATGGTGGCGTTCCTGTTCTATATCCAGCGCTTCTTCGACCCGATCCGCTCGCTCACCATGCAGTACTCGGTCATGCAGCGCGCCATGGCGTCGGGCCAACGCATCTCCGAAGTGCTCGACGTACCGGTCACGCAGGATTCGCTCGGCGATCAGGTGGCGATGGTGCTGCAGGAGCCGTTCCTGTTTTCCGGCACGGTGCTGGAGAACATCCGCTACCACAAGACATCGGCTACCAGCGAAGAGGTTGTGCGCGCCGCGCAAGCCGTTGGCGCGCACGACTTCATCGAGCATTTGCCTGACGGCTACGACACCGAGCTCGAACAGCGCGGCGGCAATCTGTCCCTCGGCCAGCGCCAGCTGATCAGCTTTGCACGCGCACTGGTGGCGGATGCGAAAATCCTGGTGCTGGACGAGGCGACGGCGAGCATCGATTCCTACACCGAGATGCTGATCCAGAAGGCACTGGTCACGCTGCTGGAAGGCCGCACCGGGCTGGTCATCGCGCACCGGCTGGCGACCATACGTGGCGCCGACCGCATCATCGTCTTACAGAACGGCGAGATCGTCGAGAGCGGAAATCACGAGCAGCTGATGGCGGCCAAGGGCCTCTATGCCAGGCTCTACAACATGAACTACGCATCGTTCGACGATATTGCCGAGGAAGACATAGGCGCGCCGGCCGGCAAGGCGACGTGAGCTGCTGCCGGTTCAGCTCGACTGGGAATGGTGCGGGGCCAAAACTCGTCGTCGACCAATTCGGCTTCAGATGGCGACACGTTTCAGCTCGCCTTCCAGCGTAAGCCCGGCGTCACGCCTGCCGCGCGTTCAGGTGGAGGAGCGGCCGGCCGCCTAAAGGGCAATCCCGCGTAAATTCTGAATTCTACGCGCCGCCTGGCGCGCGATGCACGCGCAGCTTGCGCCTGAACCTCAGCAAACGCCGTCATGATGGCTTTCGTTCCTTAGCCGTCGGATGAAAATCGCCGGGGAACAGGAAGGCTTGCTGGGAGTTTAGTTCTTCGAGCCGCGCCGTGAACGGCGCGGCAGCGAAGGAGACGGCATATGGGCCTGGGTACCATTCTTATTATCATCCTGATCATCGCGTTGCTCGGCGGCTTCAGCGGCCTCGGCGGCGGCCCGTTCTACGGCACTGGTTACTATGGCGGCGGTGGCCTAGGGCTGGTGCTGATCATCGTGATCATTCTGGTTGTTCTCGGGCGAATATAGCGTCGCCATTGGCGGCCGCCGAGTTTCTACGGCGGCCGCGTTTTCGCCTGACATCGAGGTTTGAAGACATGGCAGCTGAAGACATTGCTGGTCCGGACTGGGCCGGCGTCGGCGCGAGCGAGAGCGAACGCGACGAGCTGGGATATCCTAATGGTGGCACTATCCGAAGGCGGCGGGCGTAAGCTGCAGACCCCGACACCCGCCTGGCGGCCGTGGCGTTCATCGAGGCGGATCGGACGCTTCGAGAAACCCAGGACGGCGACGAGGCGGGTCCGGCCTTTCTCGCTATTGTCGACAAGGGCAGCATCGGCCTGAAGGCCGCAATGGTAGGCACGCCTTACGCCTGAACGCGGTCAACCCGCCGTAACTCCGCCAGCAGAAACACCACCAGCACGCAGCACAGCAGGCCAAGCGACAATGGCAGTCCCTGATGTCCGGTCAGTTGCATCGCCAGCCCGGCCACGGGTGAGCCGACGATGCCGCCTACCCCCCATACGAACGCGAAGGCGGCATTGCCGGCGATCAAGGCTTGACCGGTGAAACGCTCGCCGAGCTGGATCAGCGACAGCGTGTAGATCCCGAACGAGACCCCGCCCCAGACGAAGAAGAGCGGCCAGACAAGCCATGTAGCGAAGAGCAACGGCAACAGCAAACAACCGGCCAGGCAAGCCAGGACACAGAACAGCATCATCGGCTTCGAGCCAAACCGTTCGGCGGCGCGCCCAAGCACGACCTGCAGCACGGCATTGCCGGCGATGAAACAGGTGATGAGCGAAGCGATGCGCTGCTCAGTGCTGCCGAGCGCGGCACCATAGACCGCGAACAGCGAAAGCAGGACTTGCTCGAAGGCGGCAGCCGTGAAGACTGCGAACAAGAGCAGCGGCGCCAGCGCGAAGAAGCCGCCGACCGACACCGCTTCGCCCTCACGCGGCATGTCGGGCAGGCGTGGCGCGACGGCAAGCACGATCAGGCCGCAGACAAGGAAGGCCGCGCTGCCGATGATGAATGGTGGCCATCCTTGCGTGCCGACCAAGCCTAGCGACAGCGGGCCGAGGCCAAAGCCGGCGGAAACGATGGAGGAGTATAGGCCCATGATGCGGCCTCGGCGTGCGGCGGGTGTGATCGAGACCAGCCAGGTTTCACTGATCACGTAAAGCGGATTGGCAAAGAAGCCGAGCAGGAAGCGCAACGGCATCCAGGCCCATACATCCTGCGTCCAGGCAATCGCGATCAGGACGGTTGCTGCCAGGATCGAACACACAACCGCAAAGCGCGCCGCGCCCACCCGCCGGACCAGCGCCGGCGTGAAGAGCGACGATATAATGAAACCCAGAGGCGTCATCGCGGCCGAGAGGCCGATAAGGCCCGGTGTCGTCCCTTGCCGTTCCAGGATGAAGCTGAGCAGCGGATACGTCAGCCCCTGTGCTATGGCGAACACCGTAACTGTCGCGATGATGCCGGCCATCGCGGCCCATGCGATGTGGTTCTCCGGCGGTGACGTCGCGTCTTCGGCGCTCATGCCGACTTCGAAGCAGGATCGGCACGTTCCGGCAAGTGCAAATGCCGGCAAAACGCCGCGGTACGCCCAAACAGGCGGGCGGGTCTTATCCGCGACATCAGCTCACACTTGCCAGAAGCGTTTGACGATTTCGGCCTCGACCTGGCGTCTGGTCAGACCGATATCGTCGATCAGGTGCGGATTGGTCTCCGCCATCTGCTTGAGGTCCCAGCGAAAGCGTATCCGCTCGCGCCAGGCCGCGATCATGCCCCGCGGGCCCGTCGGACGCCGGCCCGATGACACCGCCTTTTCCGGCAAGGCTGCACGAGCAGAAGCAAGGGTATCGTTCATGGCAACCTCCATTCGGTTTGAGGGGCGACAGCCCTCGGCTTGAAAGAGGTTGAATTCTGCCGCATGCGGACGGCGCCGTAATTAAGCGCGGCCAAATAGTTCTCAAAAGTTCCAAAGCAGTTAGAGCACCTCGCCGATTCATCGAAACGACGAGGTGCTCAACTCTTTGTTTTGACGCCATACGTCCGTGAAGCGCTCTGCGCTTTCCCGTGGGAAAACCGCCTTCACACCTTTCCTGGAATTGCTCTATAGATGCGCGTTATGCAGGGATCGCGCTTTGCCTTTGGTCCGTTCGTGCTCGATCCGGGTGCGGGAACGCTCCTTCGGGACCAAGTTCCCGTCGCCGCCGGCCACCGCGGACTGCAGCTGCTGGCGGCGCTCGTCGCCCGGCCCGGCGAGATCGTGGCCAAGGCCGAGTTGATGGATGCGGCATGGCCAGGCACCGCCGTTGAGGAAGGCAACCTCACCGTCCAGATTGCGCAATTGCGCAAGCTGCTGGGTCCGGCCACGAACGGCGGAGAATGGATATCGACCGTTCCGCGCGTCGGCTATCGCTTCGCCGGCGCCATCGAACAGCTCGGCGACGAGAAGCGACAGGCTTTGCCGCTGCCCGCCAAACCGTCGATAGCCGTGCTGCCCTTTGCCAATTTCAGCAACGACCCCGAGCAGGAAGCCTTCGCCGACGGGTTGACCGAAGACCTGATCACCGACCTGTCGAGGATCGGCGGCCTGTTCGTCATCGCGCGCAACTCGACCTTTGCCTACAAGGGCAAGGCGGTGGATGTGCGCGAGGTCGCCAGAGAACTAGGCGTGCGCTATCTCTTGGAGGGCAGCGCCAGACGCGCCGCCGGGCGCGTGCGCATCAACGCCCAGCTGGTCGACGCGCTGAGCGGCGAGCATTTGTGGGCAGACCGCTTCGATCGCGGCCTGGAAGATATCTTTGCCGTTCAGGACGAGGTGACGGCCAAGATCGTCGAGGCGCTGCTTGGCCGGCTGCGCGCGCCGCTGCCGCGCAACCGGCCCCGAAATCTCGAGGCCTACGATCTGTGCGTGCGAGCCCGCAACCTGATCGACGTCTCGCCGGAGACGGCGCGCGAAGCGCATCTGTTGCTGACGCGCGCGCTTGCGCTCGATCCGGACTATGCCGAAGCCTATCGCTGGCTTGCCATGAACCACTGGATGGGATGGGTGCATTGGGGAGAGCCCATTGAGCCTGCCCGCGGCCTTGCCCTGGAACTGGCGCTCAAGGCTGTGGCGATCGATCCCAACGATGCCGGCTGCCACTGGGTGCTTGCTAACCTGCTTGCCTATGAGCGCAGATTCGACGAAGCGGATGTGGGATTTGCCAAGGCGTTCGAGCTCGACCCGAACGAGGCCGATGCCTGGGCGACATTGTCCGACATCGCGGTCCTGGCCGGGCGCGTCGAGGAGGGCCTCGACTATATCAGCAAGGCGTTCCGGCTGAACCCGTTTCCGGCAAGCTGGTACTATCTGACGCTCGGCCAGGCGCAATATGCGGCGCGCGACTATGAAGCCGCCGTCGAGACGACGCGCCGGGACGAGACGTATCGGACAAGCTCGCGCCGTTTCCTTGCGGCAAGCCTTGCGCAACTCGGCCGGATCGACGAGGCGCGCGCCGAGGTCGACTTGTTCCTTGTCGCGAACCCACATTTCACCACCCGTCACTGGGTCGAGACGGAGCCGTTCCGCGACACTGCCACGCTCGACCATTTCGTCGATGGCTTCCGAAAGGCCGGCCTTCCGGAGTGACGGACCGGCGTGCTCGATCGATGCCAGGCACCGTCGGTTGCGGATCAATCCTGCCAATGTTTGCACGTCGCGAGGCCGCTCGACCGATCTTGCTTCCGCGAGCAGTCATCCAACAGCGATTGCAGCGAAGCGGCGCGCGAAACCTCTGTCACGGTGAAGCCGGCTGGAACGGCCACGATCGATCCGGCCACGGGTGAGCGCTGGGTGGCGGCTGGCGACTGCCTGTTGCGCTCTCGTCTGCAATGCCGGCATCACGGTCGCCGTGGGCAATGATCGGCTTGCCTCATTGAGCTTTTAGCGACGCGCTCCGACAACTCGCGATGATTTTTCTAGATGCCATTTGTCGAAGCACAATCTTTTCCGAAAGCCGGTTTCCACTTTTCGGGACCATGCTCTAGCGGCTGTCTGTTTCTTGTTGCTGGCGCGATTCGGAAGTCACCCGCACAACCTGGTTATCTGAGCGCCCTTTAGCTTTCCTTGTTTGAGGTCGGCGGCGGGAGTAATAGTCGCCAAGGAATTGCGAGGAGGAAGAGATGACGCTGAACTTCGACCCGAAGGCGAAGGCCACGGCGTTGTACCATGGCGAATTCCGACCGATGTTCATTGGCGGCAAGTGGGTCGCCGCGCAGTCCGGCCAGGGCATGCAGGCAATCAATCCGGCAACAGGCGAGGTGCTGGCGACAGTGCCGCGCGGCGGGGCTGCCGATATCGACTCGGCGGTGGCCGCCGCGCGCGCGGCCTTCGAAGGCCCATGGTCCAAATTCTCGCCCTACGAGCGGCAGTGCGTGCTGCTCAGGATCGCCGATCTGTTCGAGACGCATTGGGAAGAGCTCAGCGTTTCCGACACGCTCGATATGGGACTGCCGATCACGCGCACGCTCTCCAACCGGCGCCGCGTCATCGGCATGCTGCGCTTCTATGCCGGCATGGCGACGGCGCTGCATGGCGAGGCGATCGACAATTCGATTCCCGGCGAGATCGTCACCTTCACCCGGCGCGAGCCGGTGGGCGTCGTTGGTGCGATCATTCCCTGGAACGCGCCGACCGCCGCCTCGATCTGGAAGATCGCGCCGGCGCTGGCGACAGGCTGCACCATCGTGCTGAAACCGTCCGAGGATGCGTCGCTGACGCCGCTGCTGATCGCGCAACTGATGCAGGAAGCCGGCGTGCCCGACGGCGTCGTCAACGTCGTCACCGGCACCGGGGCCGAAGCCGGTGCGCGGCTCGCCGAACATCCAGACGTCAACAAGATCGTTTTCACCGGATCGACGCTGACCGGCCAGGCCATCGCGCGGGCAGCCGTGGCCAACCTCAAACGCGTTTCACTGGAGCTCGGCGGCAAGTCGCCGATCATCGTCTGCCGCGACGCCGACATCGACAAGGCTGTTCCGATCGCGGCGATGGCGGTGTTCGTGCATTCGGGCCAGATCTGCATTGCCGGCTCGCGGCTGTTCGTGGCGCGCGAAATCCATGACGAGTTCGTCCGCCGGCTCGCCGATTTCGCCGGCAGACTGCGGATCGGCCATGGCATCGAGGCAGAGACGGAAATCGGACCGCTCATCAATGCCAAGCAGGCAGCCAAGGTGGAGGGCTATATTAGGGCCGGCAGCGACGAAGGCGCCGAACTGGTCGCCGGCGGCTCGCGGCTGACCGGCGAGCTCTACGATGGCGGCAACTTCATTGCGCCGACGGTCTTCGGCGCCGTGTCGGACCAGATGACCATCGCGCGCGAGGAGATTTTCGGCCCGGTCATTTCGGCGATGCCCTTCGACTCGCTCGACGAAGCGGTGGCGCGTGCCAATGCGACGCCCTATGGCCTGGCCGCCGGCATCTTCACGACACATCTGGGCACCGCGCACAAGCTTGCGCGCCGCGTCAAGGCCGGCTCGGTCTGGGTCAACATGTACCATGCCATCGACCCGGCGGTGCCGTTCGGCGGCACGAAGATGTCGGGTTATGGCCGCGAGGGCGGCATCGAGCATCTGCACGAGTATCTGGAGACCAAGTCGGTCTGGATCCAGACCGACTGATATTCGCGCGGCGTACTCTGCGAATCACGATGAAACCACAACGGCCAGGACGGCGGCGCAGTCACCGGCTTTGACCAGGCCGGGGAAATGCCGCGCCGCCAGAATGCCGGACATTTTTGCCCGGATTTCCTGCGGAGCGATGCCGGTGCGGCCGGTGGAATGGATGCGCGCCAGCACCGAGCCTTCTTTCACAGGCTCGCCGAGATCGACCATGGTTTCGATCATGCCGTCCTCCTCGGCGAAGGAGAAACAATCGCCTGACGGCATGTCGAGCCACTGAGTTCTGCCCTTCTCGACCGCACCATCAACAATGCCGGCATGGCGCAGCACATTGCTGATGCCGCGCCGCGCGATCCGCACAGTCTGTGCGCGCGAGGTGCCGCCGCCGCCAAGCTCGGTGCTGACGAAGACCTTGCCCATTTCCTCCGCCGCCGTGTCGTACATGCCGACGGAGTCGATCTCGATCATGCGCATCGAGAACGGGGCAGAGAACGCCGCGACCGCATCGAAGGCTTTCTGCTCCAGCACCTTGTCGGGCACCGTGTGGGCGGCACAGAAGGGCACGAAATCCAGTGTCTTGCCACCGGAGTGGAAGTCGAAGACGAGGTCGGCGCGGGGCAGCAATTCGCGCTGGAAATAGTCGGCGATCTTTTCCGTCACCGTGCCGTCGGGACGGCCGGGAAAGCTGCGGTTCATATTGCCCTTGTCGATCGGCGATGTCCGGGTGCCGGCGCGAAAGGCCGGATAGTTCATCGCCGGCACGATGATCACCGTGCCGCTGACCTGTTTGGGATCGAGCGTGCGGGCGAGATCGTAGAGCGCCAGCGGCCCCTCATACTCGTCGCCATGATTGCCGCCGGTGAGCAGGGCAGTCGGCCCCTTGCCGTTGCGGATGACGCAGATCGGGATCATCACCGAGCCCCACGCCGAGTCGTTGCGGCTGTAGGGCAGGCGCAGGAAACCATGTTGCACGCCGTCCTTGTCGAAATCGACGGTCGGGGCGATCGGGGATGGGCGAAGGCTAGGCATCGGGCTCAATTCTTCACCACCAGTTTGCGCGGTACATTGGCGAGGCACTCTACACCGGTTTCGGTGATCAGGATGGATTCGGTGATTTCCAGTCCCATGGTCTCCAGCCAGAGACCGGTCATGAAATGGAAGGTCATGCCAGGCTTGAGTTCGGTGCGGTCGCCGGGGCGCAGGCTCATGGTGCGTTCGCCCCAATCCGGCGGATAGGAGAGACCGATGGAATAGCCGGTGCGGTTGTCCTTGACGATTCCATATTTCTTCAACACGGCGAAAAAGGCGTTGGCGATGTCCTCACAGGCATTGCCGGGCTTTGCCGCCGCCAGCCCCGCCTCCATGCCTTCCAGTGTCGCCTTCTCGGCATCGAGGAATTCCTGTGTCGGCTTGCCGAGAAAGACGGTGCGCGACAGCGGGCAATGGTAGCGGTTGTAGCAGCCGGCGATCTCGAAGAAGGTGCCCTCGCCCGACTTCATCGGCTGGTCGTCCCAGGTGAGATGCGGCGCCGAGGCGTCGGCGCCCGACGGCAGCAGCGGCACGATCGCCGGATAGTCGCCGCCGATGCCATCGACACCGCGCGTGCCGGCATCGTAGATCTCGGCGACCAGATCGCATTTGCGCATGCCTACTTCGATCTTGTCGACGATGCGCTGGTGCATGGCTTCGACGATCCGAGCCGCCTTGCGCATATAGTCGATCTCGGTTGAACTCTTCACGGCGCGCTGCCAGTTGACCAGCGCTGTCGCGTCGACGAAGCGGGCGTTGGGCAGGTGCTTCTGCAACGCGGCGAAGGCGGCAGCCGAGAACCAGTAATTGTCCATCTCGACGCCGATGGTCAGCTTGCCCCAGCCGCGATCACTGAGCACTCTGGCCAAAAAATCCATCGGGTGGCGCTCGGTCGACTGCACGTAGTGGTCGGCATAGCCGACGATGTTGTCATGCGCGAGATAGGCGGTGCGCTTGGCGCCATTGGCATCCTGGCCGCGACCGTACCAGACCGGCTCGCCCGATGGTGGCACGATCACCGCCTGATGCACATAGAACGACCAGCCATCATAGCCGGTCAGCCAGGCCATGTTGGATGGGTCGCTGATAACAAGCAGATCGACGCCTTTCCCCTCCATGGCTTTTCTCGTCTTGGCGAGGCGATCCGCAAATTCGCCACGCGAGAATTTTAGGTTCGGCTGCATTGTTCTTGGTCCTCGTTTGTTGGGCCTGGAGCCTGTTTCAACTTTGTTGGAAACAGGCTCGTCGTTCTTGTTTGAACGTGATCTCTGGGAAAAACCGGGTTCCACTTCCGGATCACGCTTTGGCCAGCATCAGCTTTCAAAAATGGTTCCGGCATTGGCCGCCCGCGCCCGGTTGCGAGCGAGCGTGGCGATCGCCGTATCCTGCACGCCGGTGCCGGTGAGGTCGGCGATGGTGATATCGCTGGGTGAGCGCCTTCCGTGCCGTTCGCCGGCGATGATCTGGCCGAGTTCGGTGACCGCGGCATCGGCTCCCATCACGCCCGATGCGATGGCGTGATGCAGTTCTCCCAGACGCCGTGTCTGCTTGGCGCTGTCGGCGACATAGAGATCGGCCATGCGCAGGATCGCCGGCGCGATCTCGTTCTTGTGTTCGGCATCCGAGCCCATGGCGGTGATGTGCTGCCCGGCAACGACAAAGCCGGCCTTGATCAGCGGCTCGGTCGACGGCGTGGTGGTGACGATGATGTCGGCGCCGATGGTTGCTTTGGCTGCATCCGGCTCGGCGCGCACGAGAATGCCGAGCTTTTCGCGCAGCGCGCCTGCGGCCGTCTGCGCCTTGACCGCATCGCGCGCCCAGATACGTGCCTCGGCGATCGGCCGCACCAACATGAGTGCTTCGAGTTGCAGCCCGGCTTGCACGCCGGCGCCGAAGATTGCGGCGACGGACGAATCCGGCCGCGACAGATGCTTCGCCGCGACGGCGCCGGCAGCAGCGGTGCGGACATCTGTGAGATAGCCATTGTCCAGCAGCAGCGCCTCGACCACACCGGTTCTTGCCGAGAGCAACACCATCATGCCGCCCCCGCTGGGCAGACCGAGCTTCGGATTGTCGAAGAAGCCGGAGCTTATCTTGACGGCGAAACCGTCTATTCCAGGCACATAGGCGGACTTCACATCCACCTCGCCGCGCTGCTCGTGAATGTCCAACCGCAGAATCGGCGGCATCGCCACCGGCAATGTGGCGAGCGCGCGGAAAGCGTTTTCGACGCAGGCGACCGCGTCAAGATCGAGCGTCACGATTGTGCGCAGTTCATTCTCGGTGAGGATCGTCATCCGGCTCATGCGACGCGCTCCGTACTAGCGCGCACCACGAAGGATAGTGTTCCGTCACACCCCCCTCTGGCCTGCCGGCCATCTCCCCCGCAAGGGGGGAGATTGGACTGCACTCCTGCCTTCGCCAATCTCCAGCGCAGCAAGAACAGCGACCGCATCGAAGCTGCCGATCTCCCCCCTTGCGGGGGAGATGTCCGGCAGGGCAGAGGGGGGTGGGCGGGAATTCGGCGTGGGAGAGTTTTCATGCCGCGCGCTCCGCGATTGCGTCACCGCAGACGATCTTGCGATGCGTGTTCATGTCGATATTGCGGCCCGAGAGAAGAACGACCACCGGCCCCGTCGCCCTGACCTTGCCGGCGAGTAGCGCAGCGATGCCGACCGCTCCGGCGCCTTCGACGATCTCGCGCTCCTGTTCATAGGCATGGCGGATGCCGGCGGCGATCTCGTCCTCGCTGAGCAGGATGACGTCGTCGAGCAGATCGCGGCACATGGCGAAGGTCAGCCGGTTGTCGAGACCGATGCCGCCGCCGAGCGAATCCGCCAGTGTCGGCAACTCCTCGATCTCGACCGGCCGGCCGGCGTCGAGGCTGGCCTTCATCGCAGCACCACGTGCCATCGAAACGCCGATGATTTTTGTCCCGGGGCTGACGCCCTTGACAGCGGCGGCGATGCCCGAGGCGAGTCCGCCACCTGAGAGTTGCACCAGGACGAGAGCGGCGTCCGGGACCTGCTCGATCATCTCCAGTCCGAGCGTGCCTTGCCCGGCGATGATGGCCGGGTGGTCGAAGGGCGGCAGCATCACCAGTCCCTCCTGCGCCACCAGCCGTTCGACCTCCTGCTGCGCCTCGTCCTGACTGTTGCCGATGATGCGGACATCCGCGCCAAGCCGACGGATTTCGTCGAGCTTGTTGCCCGGCACCAGTCGCGACATGCAGATCACCGCGCGCATGCCTTCCAGCTTCGCGGCATGGGCCAGCGCACGGCCATGATTGCCGGTCGACGCCGCGACCATGCCGCGCGCCTTCTCCTCGGTGCTCAGCGAAGCAACGGCATTCGAGGCGCCGCGCAGCTTGAAGCTGCCGGTGGTCTGGCGGTGTTCAAGCTTGAGATGGACGGGGACGCCGAGGTGCCCGGATAGACTAGGGGATGGCACGGTTGGCGTGCGCTCGATTTTGCCGGCAATTCGCTCCCGGGCGGCACGGATATCGCTAAGGGTAACTCTCGTCATGATCGTCAATCGCGCGGCAAAGGCAGCGTCATCAGACGGCCAAATTCGGGATGCGACGTCCCGTCGCCACACAACCGCAAACAATTCCAGGCGCTGGCCTGATTGCTGGTGACGACCGGACGGTCGATCGCCTGTTCCATGCCGGGAACCGCGAGCGCTCCGCGCAATGCGGTGCAGGATACGAACAGTGCATCGGCCTGCGCATGCGTCGCCTCACGAGCTAGGTCGACGATCGCTGCCGGCGCAATGCGCGCCATCTCGCGATCGTCCTCGAAGCCGAGGCAGGTGAAGCTGACGATCTCAAAGCCGCGCTCGCCGAAATACGTCGCCATCGGCCTGGAGGTTTCGACGGTGTAAGGGGTGAGGATGCTGATCTTTTTCGCGCCCAGCGCCTGCAGCCCGCGCACGCCGGCCATCGGCGGCGTGACGACGGGAACACCCGGCTTGGCAGACTGGATCGCGGCCTCGATTTCAGCGTCGCCAATCACCACCGAGGCCGAGGTGCAGGAGTAGCAGATCGCGTCGAGCGGCTCATCGGGCAGGATGAGGGCAGCACCCGCCGCCAGCTCGGGCTGCATCTTGCGGAGATTCTCGGGTGTGGTCGGATTCTTGTAGGGAATGCGCGCGACATAGACGCCGACCCGCTCGCTCGCCACCATGCGGCGGAAATCCGGTTCGCTGGTGTGGTCGGTGGCAAGGATGATCAGGCCGACGCGCTTTTCCAGCGGGCGCGCATCGAGCGCCGGCCTTGTCGGCATCAGCCTGATCTCGGGCAGCGGTTTCATCTTGAGAATTACCTTTCGATCTTGCCGTAGCGATGTTCCAGCCAGCGCAGCAGCACGACCGAGAAGAGGCTGATGACGAGGAAGAAAGCGCCGACCAGCGTGATCGGCTCAATGTAGCGGTAGTAGGTGTTGGCGACGCTCTTGGCCTGGTTCATCAGCTCCAGCACGGTGATCGCCGATAGGAGCGGCGTCTCCTTGAACATGGCGATGAAATAGTTGGCCAAAGCCGGGATCATCGGTGGGATCGCTTGCGGAATGATGATGTTGGTCCAGGTCTGCGTGGCGCTCAGATTGCAGGCCTTGGCCGCCTCCCACTGGCCGCGCGGCACGTTGTCGATGCCGGCGCGATAGACTTCCGCCGTGTAGGTGCCGTAGTGCAGGCCGAGCCCGATGACGCCGGCGACCAAGGGCGGCAAAAGGATGCCGAAATCCGGCAGGACATAGAAGATGAAATAAAGTTGCACCAGAAGTGGCGTGCCGCGGATGAATTCGGCCGCCCAGCCGATGCTGCGTGACAGGACCTTGTTGGGCGAGCGTCGCGCCAGCGCGATGCCCAGACCCACAATCGCGGCCAGCACCGAGCCGAGCAGCGTCGCCAGGATGGTGATCTTCACGCCCTGGATCAGCGTTGGCAGGATTTCCCAAACGAAGTTCCAATCCCAATCCATCAGGAAGCTCCGGCCATCAGACGCGCACCCCGTCGAGGCCGCGCGCCATGCGGCGTTCCAGAGAACGCACGCCCCAGGAGATGATCAGCGCCAGGGCGAAATAGATGATCAGGATGGTGGTGAACGGCGCCAGCGTGTTGCCGGTCTGCGAGCGCACGACCTGCGCCTGAAAGGTGAGATCGGCGAGCGAGATCAGCGACACCACGGAGGTCGCCTTGAGCAGTTCGATGGCATTGTTGCCGAAGGTCGGCAGCATGACCAGCAGCGCCTGCGGCAGGATGACGTGGCGCATGCCTTGCCAGCGGCCGAGGTTGAGCGCGATGCAGGCTTCATATTGTTCGCGGCCGACCGACTGGATGGCGCCGCGTACCACCTCGGCCGCATAGGCGCCGACATTGAGGCCCAGCGCCAGCACACCCGCCTGCAGCGGGGTCAGTTCGAGGCCGATCAACGGCAACACGAAATAGGCAAAAAACAGCTGCACGAAGATCGAGGTGCCGCGGAAGAATTCTATATAGGCGGTGGCCAGCCAGCGCAGCGCAAAGAAGCGCGACACGCGGCCCATGCCGGCGAGGAAGGCCATGATCAGGGCGAGCACCGACCCCATCAGCGTCAGCTCGATGGTGACAAGCGCTCCCTGCAATATCAGGCCGAGGTAGCCGGACCACTGGGTCATTCGGGTTCCAACGTTGGCGGTTAGCTTCCTTCTCCCGTTCACGGAGAGAAGATGCCAGTCGACCCTCCGAAGCTGCAGCGCAGCTGCTGCGGAGGACGGGCAGGCAGATGAGGGGCAGCGCTAAATTCTCAGAACCTGGCGCCGCCCCTCATCCGGCCCTTCGGGCCACCTTCTCTCCGTGAACAGGGAGAAGGCAAAAACGGCGCTATTTCGCCGCGCAGAGCTTGTCTCGCGTTGTCGACATCGCGGCTGCGGCCGAGAAGCCGTAGGGCTCGATGATCTTGGCGAACTCGCCGGATTTCTTCAGCTTGGCGAGCTCGACATCGAAGGCATCGCGCAGGGCCTCATCGCCTTTCTTGAAGGCGGCGCCGTCGCAATAGACCGGCGCGCCGACCACCGGGGCGATGACTTCGAGGTTCAGATCGTTGGCTTTCTTGACGAGGTCGTTGATCGACAGGACGGGAAGCGAATAGGCATCGATGCGGCCGTCCTGCAGCATCTTCAGGCCGCTCTGGCCGTCCGGCACGACGATGACGCGCTCGCGCGGCACGCCGGCGTTGAGCGCCAGCTTCTCCTCGGTGCCGCCGCCCGGCGCGCCGATGGTGGCCGACATGTCCTTGGCGACATCCTCGTAGCTCTTGAAGCCCTTCGGATTGCCCTTCTTGACCAGCATCGCCTCGGCGTCGCACAGCACAGGTTCCGAATAGACCACCGCCGCGCAGCGCTCTGGCTTCATGAACAGGCCGGCGGTGACGACGTCGAAGCGGCCGGCCTGCAGGCCGGGGATCATCGCGCCATATTCAGAGATCGAAGCGACGATGTCGCCAACGCCAAGACGCTTGAAGACCTCGCGGGCCACGTCCGGCGCCGCGCCTGAAACCTTGCCGTCGGCGGCGACCGCAGTGTAGGGCGGCTCGTTGGCGATGGCGACGCGGGCAAAGCCCTGCGCCTTCAATTGCTCGAGCTTGCTGTCATCGGCCGAACCGGTGCTCGACGCGGCGAGCACCGCCGTCAGTGCGAGACCGGCGACGCCGGCCAGAATGCCAAGTTTCTTCATTGTTCCCAACTCCTTGTTGTCTTCTTGGTTTTGTCTGGGGCGGTCTTCCGCCCCGCAAAGCGGTCAGACACGATGTCCGGCCGCGATGATCTTCTTCAGGAAGCCTTGCGTGCGCTCCTGCTTGGGATGGCGGAAAATCTCGTCGGGTTTGCCCTCTTCGACGATCTTGCCGCGGTCGAAAAACAGCACGCGGTCGGCGAAGTCATGGGCAAAGCCCATCTCGTGGGTGACCAGCAGCATGGTCATGTCGGTCTCGGCCGCGAGCTTGCGCATGACGTTCATCACCTCCTCGACCAGCTCCGGATCGAGGGCCGACGTCACCTCGTCGAACAGCATGATCTTCGGCGACAATGCCAGCGCACGGGCAATCGCCACGCGCTGCTTCTGGCCGCCGGACAGCTGCGCCGGCATCGACTTCGCCTTGTCGGCCATGCCGACCATGTCGAGCAGCTCCATCGCCCGCTTCTCGGCAGCGGCTCGCGGCGTGCCTTTGGTCAGCATCGGCGCCAGCGTGACATTGTCCATGACGCATTTGTGCGGAAACAGATTGAACAGCTGGAAGACCATCCCGATCTTCTGCCGCATCTTGGTCAGGTGCCGCTCGTCGGCGGGCAGCAGCTGGCCATTGCGCTCCATGTGGTAGAGCTGCTCGCCATCGATCTGGATATGGCCGCCGTCGATCTTCTCCAGCGTCATCAGGATGCGCAGGATCGTCGTCTTGCCCGAGCCGGACGGGCCGATCAGCGCCAGCTTCTCGCCGGGCATGACCTGCATCGACAGGCCGTCCAGCACCTTGAACGAGCCGAAGCTCTTCGAAATGGCGTCGACCTTGATGATGGGTGCGGACAAATGAATTTCCCCTACTGGAGAAGCCTGTGCCCTTAACGATGCGGAACGCGCCAAATCATGTCAATTGGGAAAATAAAATCATGACAATATTTCCGGCGCTGAGTGATTCCAGAGCAATTCCCGCTTAGATTGCGAGCAACAGATGCTCCGGATCGCCAAGCAGCAGCTTGGTGACAACGCCTAAGCCGGCGCGCAGTTCCCCCTCGGTGGTCGAGCCTAGCGAGATGCGCACCGCCGGATGCCAGGGCGCATCCGAGATGCGGAAGGAGGTGCCGGGCGCGATCGCCACGCCTTGCAGGCGGGCCTGGGCGACGAAGCTTTCCTCGGCACGGTCCGCGGGCAGTTGCAACCAGACATGCAGCCCGTCGCGCCTGGCGCGATAACCAACCCCGCCCAGCACCTCGGCTGCGATGTCCTGGCGGCGGCGCAATGCCGCGCGCTGCCAGCGAACGAGTTCCATCGCCGTGCCGTCGGTCACCCATTTGGTGGCGATCTCGGCCACCAGCGGCGTCGCCATCCAGTTCGACACCAGATGCCGGTTGGCAACGGCGGCGACATAGCGGTCGGGCGCCGCGAGATAGCCGATGCGCAGGCCAGGTACGGTGATCTTGGTGAAGGAAGTGACGTAGAGCGTGCGCTCCGGCGCAAAGGCGGCGACCGGCGGCGGCCGGTCCTCGACCAGCGGACCCAGCACATCGTTCTCGATGATGGCGATGTCGTGCTTGCGCGCGACCGCGGCGATCTCTTCGCGCCGCCGAGCGTCCATCAGCGTCGCCGTCGGGTTGATCACCGACGGTTGCACGAATACCGCGCGAATGTCGGTGAGCCGGCAGACCTCGTCCAACGCCTCCGGGATCAGGCCATTGCCGTCGATCGGCAGGCCTTCCAGGTTGAAGCCGAGATAGCGCGCCAGCGGCACCAGCGTGTGGTGGCCGATAGCCTCGGTGGCGACAGTCGATCCCGGCGGCGCAACGCTCATCAGCGCCACGGTCATCCCGGCGGTCGCGCCATTGGTCAGGCTGATATTCTGTGCGGAGGTGTCGAGCCCACACAGTTTCAGCCATTCGACAGCCACCGCGCGGTGACGCGGGAACACCATGTTGGGCCGGAACGACAACGCCGAACTGGATGGCAGGTTTTCGGCCAGCCAGCCCAGCGCCTGCTTCAGCCGCTCCAAATGCATCGGCTCGCAGACCGGCTTCAGGATTGACAGATCGATGACCTCGCCGAGGCGCTCCGGCAGATAGGGCGGTTCCGGCTCGCGGCGCTGCGTCTGGACAAAGCTGCCGCGGCCGATCTCGCCCGAGATGAGGCCGCGCCGGATCAGTTCCTCATAGGCGCGGCTGACGGTCTGCACCGACAGTTTCAGATCGTCGGCCAGCCGGCGATGCGTCGGCAGCCGCGCGCCATTGGCCAGCCGCCCGTCATGAATGGCGCGCGCGAACTGGTCGGCCAGCGATTGATAGGCTGGCCGGCGGAGGAGCGCGGGGTCGGGTTGCCATAATGTCATGACTTATTAGAGATCGAAATCAGTGCAATTGACAATCGAAATAATGCGCCGTCATGGTGATGCCGACAAAAAAGCGGACGCCGATGACATCAGCGAAACTCGACGCGATCGACCTCAGGATACTCGACGTCATCCAGCGCGACGGGCGCATCACCAAGCTGGCGCTGGCCGAACAGGTCGGGCTGTCGCCGACGCCGTGCTGGATGCGGTTGCGCAAGCTGGAGAAGGCCGGCATCGTCTCGGGCTATCACGCAAGGATCGCCATGCGCGTCGTGGCGCCGGTCGCAACGGTGCTGATGGAGGTGACGCTGGCCAGCCATCGCCAGGCCGATTTCGACCGCTTCGAACGCGTCGTCCGCGACATCCCCGAGATCGTCGCCTGCTGGTCGGTTGGCGGCGGCGTCGACTATGTGGTGAAGGTGATGGCGCGCGACATCGACGCCTATCAGCGGCTGGTCGACGGCTTGCTGGAGCGCGAGATCGGCATCGACCGCTACTTCACCTACATCGTCACCAAGACGGTGAAGGACGAAATCGTGCTACCGATAGCCGACCTGTTGCCGGCGTCGGCATAAGCCCGGAGAGAATGTCTGTCGGGACGGCACAATAGAGAGACTCTCTCTCCTTCAGGGCGTCGAAACAGTCTCTCTGTCTGCATGTGACCGATAGTCTTCCCGCATCGTCCGAACCGGGAGGCCTCGACCATGTCCGCGCATTTTGCCCGCTCGCATCGCCATGAGGCGCTCGACCGCCTCTCCGACCGCCGGCTGCTGCGCGAGCTTGCCTATGTCGATGGGCATTGGACCGCGAGCGAAGCGGCCGAAAGCTTTGAAGTCACCGATCCGGCCACAGGCGCGACGGTCGCGTTTGTCGCCGCGCTCGATGCGCAGCAAACGACAAGGGCAATCGGTGCCGCCGCGCGTGCCTTCCCGACTTGGCGGTCACTGCTGCCGCAGGAGCGGTCCAGAATTCTGCGAAAATGGTTCGAGCTGATTATAGGTGCGAAAGACGATCTCGCTCTGCTGATGACTTTGGAACAGGGCAAGCCGCTGCAGGAATCGCTCGGCGAAATCGACTATGCCGCCTCTTTCGTCGAATGGTATGCCGAAGAGGCAAAGCGCCTCAACGCCGAGAGCGTCACCAGCCATCTGCCGAATGCCGAGATGATGGTGCGGCGCGAGCCGCTCGGTGTCGTCGGCGTCGTCACGCCCTGGAATTTTCCGGCGGCCATGCTGACCCGCAAGGCGGCGGCCGCCCTTGCCGCCGGCTGCACCATCGTCGCGCATCCTTCATCCGAGACGCCGCTGTCGGCGCTGGCACTGGCCGAACTCGGCGAGCGCGCCGGCATCCCCGCCGGTGTCTTCAACGTCATCACCGGAAAGGCTGCAATCATCGTCGGCCGCATGTGCGAAGACCCGCGCGTTCGCGCCATAAGCTTCACCGGCTCGACCGAGATCGGCCGGCTGATCGCGGCGCAAAGCGCGCCGACGATGAAGCGGCTGGTGATGGAGCTTGGGGGCCACGCGCCGCTGATCGTCTTTGCCGATACCGATCTGGACAAGGCGGTGAGCATCGCCATCGATGCCAAATTCGCCACCTCCGGCCAGGACTGCCTTGCCGCCAACCGCATCTACGTCCAGCGCCCGATCTACGATCGCTTCTGCGCCGCCTTCGCCAGGCCTATCGAGGCGCTGCGGACCGGCAATGGGCTTGGCGACAAGATCGATATCGGACCGTTGATGCATGAGCGCGCCGTGACGAAGGTCGAGGAACAGGTCGCCGATGCCGTCGCCCATGGCGCGCGCTGCCTCACCGGCGGCAAGCGGCATCAGGCCGGGCCGCTGTTCTACCAGCCGACGCTGCTGGCCGACGTGCCCGACGAAGCGCTGATCATGCGCGAGGAGACCTTTGGGCCGGTCGCCGCCGTCACGCCGTTCGACAGTGAGGACGAAGTGATCGCCCGTGCCAACGCCACAGAATATGGCCTGGTCGCCTATGTCGTTACCGAGAACGGCGCCCGCCAGCAGCGCCTGGGCCGCGCGCTCGACTACGGCATGGTCGCTATCAATCGCGTCAAGATCACCGGCGCGCCGATCCCATTCGGCGGCGTCAAGCAATCCGGCATCGGTCGCGAAGGCTCGCGCCATGGGCTCGAAGCTTTCGCCGATCTGAAGTACCTCTGCCTGGACGTCGCATAAGTCCGTCCGGCCATCCCTCAAGGAGTCAAAAAATGCTCGACCAGTCCAACGAACTCAACGCCTGGGATCGCGACCACTTCTTCCATCCCTCGACCCATATGGGCACGCATGCGCGCGGTGAATCGCCCACCCGCATCATGGCCGGCGGCGAAGGCGTCACCGTGTGGGATAACAATGGCAAGAAGAGCATCGATGCCTTTGCCGGTCTCTATTGCGTCAATGTCGGCTATGGCCGCCAAAAGATCGCGGATGCCATCGCCACCCAGGCGAAGAACCTCGCCTACTATCATGCCTATGTCGGCCACGGCACCGAGGCCTCGATCACGCTGGCCAAGATGATCATCGACCGCGCGCCGAAGGGCATGAGCAGGGTCTATTTCGGGCTCTCCGGTTCGGACGCCAACGAAACCAACGTCAAGCTGATCTGGTACTACAACAACGTGCTTGGGCGGCCGGAGAAGAAGAAGATCATCTCGCGCTGGCGCGGCTATCACGGTTCGGGCGTGATGACGGGATCACTGACCGGGCTCGACCTGTTCCACAACGCCTTCGACCTGCCGCGCGCGCCGGTCCTGCACACCGAAGCGCCCTACTATTTCCGCCGCGCCGACCGCTCGATGAGCGAGGAGCAGTTCTCGCAGCATTGCGCCGACAAGCTCGAAGAAATGATCCTGGCCGAGGGTCCCGACAGGGTCGCCGCCTTCATCGGCGAGCCGATCCTCGGCACCGGCGGCATCGTGCCGCCGCCGGCCGGCTACTGGGAGAAGATCCAGGCGGTGCTGAAGAAGTATGACGTGCTGCTGGTCGCCGACGAGGTGGTGACGGGCTTCGGCCGTCTCGGCACCATGTTCGGCTCCGACCATTACGGCATCAAGCCAGACCTCATCACCATCGCCAAGGGGCTGACCTCGGCCTACGCGCCGCTATCGGGCGTCATCGTTGCCGACAAGATGTGGCAGGTGCTGGTGCAGGGCTCCGACAAGCTCGGTTCGCTCGGCCATGGCTGGACCTATGCCGCGCATCCGATCTGCGTCGCCGCAGGTGTCGCAAATCTCGAACTGATCGACGAACTGGACCTGGTGACGAACGCCGGTGAGACCGGCGCTTATTTCCGCGCCGAACTGACCAAGGCTGTCGGCGGGCACAGACACGTCGGCGACGTGCGCGGCGATGGCATGCTGGCGGCGGTCGAATTTGTCGCCGACAAGGACGACCGGGTGTTCTTCGACGCCTCGCTCAAGATCGGGCCGCATGTGGCGACAGCACTTGCCGCCAGCGGCGTCATCGGCCGCGCCATGCCGCAGGGCGACATACTAGGCTTCGCGCCGCCGCTCTGCCTGACGCGTGAGGAAGCCGACATCGTCGTTTCGAAAACCGCCGATGCCGTCAACAGCGTGTTTTCCAATCTCTGAGATCGACCCCCATGACCAAGACCCTCCCCGCCACCATGGCCGCCGTGCTGCTCACCGGGCATGGCGGACCGGAAAAGCTCGTCTATCGCAGCGATGTGAAAGTGCCTGTGCCTGCCGCCGGCGAGGTGCTGGTTAAGGTCAGCGCTTGCGGTATGAACAACACCGATGTCTGGGTACGCCAGGGCGCCTATGGCACGGAGGAGGACGCTGCCGCCGTGTCGACGTGGCGGCGGCAAGGCAACACGCTTACCTTCCCGCGCATCCAGGGCACCGACACGGTCGGCACCATCGCTGCCGTCGGCGAAGGCGTTTCCCCGGGCCGTATCGGCGAACGGGTAATGGTCGATTTTTCGATCTACAACCGCGACGACGATTCCCTCGCCGACATCGACTATATGGGCCACGGTCGCGACGGCGGGTACGCCGAGTACCAGACGGTGCCGGGCGAGAATGCGCATGTCGTCGATACTGACATGAGCGACGTCGAACTCGCCACCTTCTGCTGCGCCTACCTCACCGGCGAGCAGATGTTGGAGCGCGCCGGGCTGCAAGCCGGCGAACGCGTGCTGGTCACCGGCGCCTCGGGCGGCGTCGGTTCCGGCATCGTGCAGCTGGCGCGGGCGCGCGGCGCCGTTCCCTACGCTGTCGTCGGCAAGGGCAAGGAGCAGGCGGTGCGCGACATCGGCGCCGAAGCGGTTATTACCCGTGGGGTTGCCGATCTTCCCGCCGCCGTGAATGAAGCCACTGGCGGCCAGCCGATCGATGTGGTCGCCGATCTCGTCGGCGGCGCGATCTTCAACGACCTGCTGCGCATCCTGCGACCTGAAGGCCGTTACACCACCGCCGGCGCGATTGCCGGTCCGGTTGTGCAGCTCGATCTCCGGACCATGTATCTGAAGCAGCTGCAACTGCACGGATCGAGCCAGGGCACGCGCGCCGACTTCCGCCGCATCGTTGGATACATCGAAGCGAAGAAAATCCGGCCGCTGGTCGGCGGTGTCTACAAACTGTCCGATTTCCACAAGGCGCAGGCCGACTTCATCGCCAAGGATTTCGTCGGCAAGCTGGTGGTTGTGCCGGACGCCATGTGGAACATCCGCGCATAACGGCTCCCAACGCTCCTACGTCAGAGCGCGTCGTAAACGGCATCAATCAATACCTTGCGGCGTGGATCGACGTCGTCGAAACCCAGCATGCGGTTGGTGACGTAGCCGAATCCGACGCCGGCGCCGGGATCGGCAAACCGAGGGCGCCGCCCCAGCCGCCATCGCAGCGACGCGCGGCTGGCATAGGCGGCGTCCTCGAGCTGAAAGCCGGCGGCGAATTGCCGGCGCTTGAGACATAGCGCGCATGAGGCGAACCGGAATCATCGCAACGAATGCAAGCCACAGGCCGGCAACCAGACCCTGCATCTTGACAGACGAGGCAAAAGCCAAAAGAGTGAAACCGGTTTCACTGGGGACCGCCGGTGCATTTCGATCTGTCCACTCTGCTCCCGCATCTGGGTTTTCTGGCGCGCGGCGCCGAACTCACGGCCGCGGCTTGCGCGCTGTCGCTGGTAGGAAGCGTCGTCATGGGCGCGTTAGTGGCGATCGCACGCACCTCCGCCTCGGCACTGCTTCGACGGATCGCCTTCGTCTATGTCGATCTGTTCCGCAATGTGCCGTTCATCGTCCAGCTGTTCTTCTTCTATTACGGCCTGCCCGAGCTCGGCATTTACATCGATGCCTTCACCACCGGCGTCGTGGCGCTTTCGATTGCCGGCGGCGCCTATGCCTCCGACATCATTCGCGCCGGCATCCTCGCCATCGACCAGGGCATCATCGACGCCGCTGAAGTGAGCGGCCTGTCCAGGCGCAAGATCTTCACCCGCATCGTGCTGCCGATTGCGCTGCGCACCTCCGTGCGACCGCTCGGATCCGTGCTCATCAACATGATCCTTACGTCCTCGATCCTCTCGACCATCACTCTCAACGAGCTCACCGGCTCAGCCCAGATCGTGGTCTCGCAGACCTATCGGCCCTTCGAGGTCTATATGGTGCTGCTCTGTGCCTATGCGGCCCTGACCTATCTGGTCTCGCTGGGCGTCACCCTGCTCCACCGCCATCTCAATCGGGACATGATGGAGGCGGTCGACTGATGCGGTTCAGCGACTTCACCTCCTACGACCTGATCCTGCTGGCGCAAGGTCTCGGCACCAACATCGCGCTGTTTCTCGTCACCTCTCTGATCGGACTGCTGATTGGCCTGAGCTGGGCGTTGGTGCGGTTCTACCGTGTGCCGGTTCTGGCCCAGGTCGTCACCTTCCTGTCGGAGCTGTTGAAGAACTCGCCGGTGTTGGTGCAGCTGTTCCTGGCG
Organism: Mesorhizobium sp. M1078; assembly: GCF_040318615.1. Lineage (NCBI taxonomy): Bacteria > Pseudomonadati > Pseudomonadota > Alphaproteobacteria > Hyphomicrobiales > Phyllobacteriaceae > Mesorhizobium > Mesorhizobium sp. M1078. The sequence goes on along the minus strand of NZ_JAMYMP010000009.1, from coordinate 147,489 downwards.
TTCTTCGGCCTGCCGGCGCTGTTGCATATAAGGGTGACGCCGGTCACCGCAGCGACCATCACTCTGTCGGCGAACACCGCGGCATTCGTCTATGTCATCGCGGTCTCGGCGATCGAGTCGATCGAACGCGAGCAGGTCGAGGCCGCGCGTGTCTTCGGCCTGACCCGGTGGCAGGTCCTGCGCCATATCGTTTCGCCCCAGGCTGCCGCCTTCGCGGTCGGCCCGCTCGTCGCGCTGCTGGTCAACCAGCTTCAGGTGACGTCGCTGATTTCTGTCATCGGCGTCGTCGACCTGACCAAGATTGGCCACATCCTCAACATGCGAACCTTGAAGCCGTTCGTGGTCTGGACCGTCGTCGGGCTGCTCTACTATGGCGCGGCAAAGCTGGTCGCCCTGCTTGGCGAGCGTCTTGAAAACCGCCTGCGGGCGCACAGCGCCTGGCGGGGGCTTTAACATGCTCAAGATCGAAAACGTGCACAAAGCGTTCGGCGAGGTCACTGTGCTGGACGGCGTCGACCTGACGATCGCGCCCGGCGAAGTGGTCTCGATCCTCGGGTCGTCAGGGTCCGGCAAGTCGACATTGATCCGTTGCATCAACGGCCTCGAAAAGCTGAAGTCGGGGCGCATCACGGTCGACGATTTCGATGTCAGCAAGCCGAAGGAGCTGGCCGAGGCGCGCAAGCGCTCAGGCACCGTCTTCCAGCTGTTCAACCTCTATCCGCATATGAGCGCGCTTCAGAACATTACGCTCGCCCCGATCGAGGTGCTGAAGATGCCGCGCCCTGAGGCCGAGGCGCTGGCGCGCAAGCTGCTCGAGTCCGTCGGCCTTGCCGATCGGGCCAACGCCTACCCGGCGCAGTTGTCGGGCGGGCAGCGCCAGCGTGTCGGCATCTGCCGGGCGCTCGCCATGCAGCCGCGCTATCTGCTGCTCGATGAAGTGACCAGTGCGCTCGACCCGGAAATGACGGCCGAGGTGCTGGCCATCCTGGCTAATCTCGCCGCGCAAGGCACGACCATGCTGTTCGTCACCCACGAGATCGAATTCGCGCGCGAGATTTCCAACCGCATCGTCTTCCTCGACAAGGGCAGGCTGGTGGTCGATCTGCCGACGGATCGTTTCTTCGCCGCGGACGGCGGCCGGGCGCAGCCGCGGGTTGCGCAGTTTCTCTCCAGGATGCGCAAGGACTAGGAATGCTGCTGTTAGCCAACAACGAAGCATGGCCGGGATTCGAGACCTCGGTGCAAATGCTGCGCGATGGCGCCGTCAGCCTGGACGCGATGGTTGCCGGCATCGGCATGGTGGAGAAAGAGGTCAAGGTTCGCAGCGTCGGCTATGGCGGCTGGCCGAACATGCTGGGCGAGATGGAGTTCGACGCCGGCGTCATGGATGGCAATACAAGAGAGGTCGGTTCAGTCGGCGCTGTGCCAAGGACCTTGGCGGTCGCTGCCCTGGCGCAGCAGGTGATGAAGCGCCTGCCGCATGTGATGCTGACCGGCGAAGGGGCGCGGCGCTTTGCCAGCGAAATCGGTTTTGCCGAAGACGAAGCCTTGTTCGAGGACTCCAGGCGCGTCTGGTGGGAGCGGCTGCAACAGGAACTCACACCGCAACAGCTGGCGAAATTCCCCAATATCGATCTGGCGCCGCTCAGCCGTACTATAACCGATCCCGAGCGCGTCCGCGACACCACCGTCTTCCTGTCGGCGGATGCGCGGCGCGGCATCCATGCCGCGACTTCGACCTCGGGCTGGGCGTGGAAATATCCGGGCCGGCTCGGCGATTCTCCCATTCCCGGCGCAGGCTTTTACGCCGACAGCCGCTATGGCGCGGCGGCGTGCACCCATACCGGCGAGATGACGATGCGCTGCGCCACCGCACGGACCGTCGTGCTGGCCATGAAGCTTGGCCGATCCTTGTCGGATGCGGTCGCGCTGGCGGTCGAGGAACTGGCTGAACTCGACACCGGCTTCCTGGCCGCAGTGGTCATCCACGCCGTCGACGCCGAGCAGAACCACGAGGTGGTGAATTTCAGATGCGAGGGCGAGGTCCGCTACTGGCTCTGGAAGGATTCCATGTCCGCACCCGAATTGCGGGCGGCAAGACGCGTCACTTGAAAATAAGGAGAGGAACCATGAAAACCGTACTGCGTGCCTTCGCCGCGCTGGCCATCGTGGCCGGTTCGGCTTTTCCGGCCCTTGCCGGCATGATTGACGACATCCGCTCACGCGGCACCATTCGCATCGGCGTATCGCTCGGCGGCGAGCCGATCGGCTTTCGCGATGCACAAAACAACCCTGTCGGCTACGATGTCGATGTCGCGACGCTGCTGGCGCAAAAGCTCGGGGTGTCGGTCGAGTTCGTCGACGTCTCGGGCGATGCCCGTATTTCCATGCTGGTGTCGGGACAGATCGATGTCGCGGTCGCAAACACCTCGGCAACGCTCGAGCGGGCCAAGACCGTCAACTTCACCATCCCCTACAACCGGGCCGGGCTGCGCGTCATCGTCCAGAAGGATGCCGGGATAACCGACCTCAAGGGGCTCGCCGGCAAGAAGGTTGTCGTCGGCCGCGGCACCACGGGCGAAACCTTCCTCAAGGCAGCCGTGCCGGACGCAGAGCTCGTTTATGTCGACCAGTTCGCGCCCGACGGGGTTCTGCAGCTGCAACAGAAGCGCGTCGATGCGGCGATCGAGGATTCCTCGCTGCTCGATTACCTCGCAACCAAGACACCGAGCCTGGTGACGCTGCCTGGCCTCTATTCCAACGATCCGATCGGCATCGCGGTCGCCAAGGGCGATCCCGAATTCGTCCGCTGGCTCGACATGTTCGTGTCCGACTTCATCCAGTCGGGCACCTATGAGACGACCTACAAGAAGTGGTGGGGGCCGGACTCCAACCCGCCGGCGCTCAACCCGCTGTGGTGACACCCACTACCGGTAACCCATCGGCGCACACTCGAGGCGCCGTCGCAACGATCGCCGATGTCGCGCGGCTGGCAGGCGTGTCGCGTGCCGCGGCCAGCCGTGCGCTGTCGAGCGGACCGCGACCGGTCTCGGCGGACAAACGCGAACGTGTCGTGCAGGCCGCCGCGCAGCTCGGCTACAAACCCAATCTCCTGGCGCAAAGCCTGACCACCAAGACCGTCAATCTGGTTGCCGTCGTGGTCAACCACATTCACGACCTTTCAGATCTCGACCTGTTCGACCGGCTGCTCGACGCAATCCAGTCGATCGGCAAGCAGGTCATTCTCATCCGCATCGGCTCGGCGGAAGGGGTCGAGGATTTTCTGCGCAACGGCGTTGCCTATCATGTCGATGCCGCCGTGGTGTTCTCCGACTTTGCCGATGCAGCGACGGTGCGGCGCATGTTTCGCTCGGACCTGGTCATCATGCTGAACGGACTGCATGACGATCTGTCACCCACCGTCATTCCCGATGAAGGCGTCGGCATCGCCGAGGCCGTGGCGGATGCGGCGGCCAAGCGCGCGCGCACGGCCAGCCTGCTGACCGGCCGTTCGTCCTCGCGGGTCGAACAGCTGCGCATCGGCCACTACCTCGGAGCGTTCCGGCATCATGGAATTGAACTGCTGCAGACGATCCAGGGAGACTATTCCTACGAGTCGGGTCATGCGGCGGCAGTCGGCCTGACGGAACGCGGCTGTCCAGATGCGGTCTTTTGTACGTCCGACGCGATGGCCATGGGTGTTCTGGATGTCTGCCGGGCGGATTTCCCCGACAACCGGCCCAGCCGCTTCCGCCTCTATGGCTTCGACAATGTGTCCCTGACCAATTTCGACGCCTACCCGATATCGTCAATCGGCTACGACAAATCAGACTTTGTGGGTCATATCGTCGGCGCCCTCTCCAATCCGCAGGTCTTCATGCCCGGCCAGCCGCCTGTCGTTATATTGACCCGGCTGATTTCGCGCTTGACCGCGTAACTAGCGCCGATGTTGGACTGCTTGTCCGGCGTCGATCTCCCAGAGATCGAACGGAGATCGCGCCGGACAATGTACCAGCGCCTATTGCAATTTCGCCTGCAGCGCGTTGACGTCGTCGGTTGTCATTTCACCGTCGGTCGTCACCTTGCCGTCGACGATCTTCCACAGCCGGAACGGACCGGTGATGTCGCCATATTTGTCGAAGCTGACCGGACCGATGACGCCTTCATAGCGGATCGGCTTGCCGTCCTTGATCAGGCCGAGCGCCTTGGCGAACTCGTCCTTGCCGGCATAGATCGGTGTGCCGGCAGGATCGACCGCCTTGTACATGGCATCCTTGATCTTGGCTGGATCCTCGGAGCCGGCAATGGCAATGGCGAGGCCGACAATGGCGCCGGCATCATAGGAACGGTCGGCTGCCGGGTTCGACGGCTCGATACCCGAAAACTCCTTGTAGTTTTTCAGGAAGTAGTCGGTGGAGGCCGTCGGGCTGGTGCCGGAAGAGGTGCCATAGGCATCCTTGAGATAGTCGGCGCCGACGGATTCGATGAAGTCCGGGCTGTTCATGCCGTCATTGAGCAGGAATTTCTGCACGCCGCCCTGCGATATCCAGGTGCGGGCGACCGTTGCGCCGTCGACCGGCGTGCTGACGAGGTAGAGTCCGTCCGGCTCGCCTCCCATCGCCGCCGTCACTTCCGAAGCATAGCTCGACTGCTTTTCATTATAGGGCGTGTCGGAGACGATGGTGCCGCCGAGCGCTTTGTAGGCACGCGAGAATTCGGCCACCATGTTGACGCCGAAGTCGTTGTTGACATGGATGATCGACAGTTTCTTGAAGCCCTTGTCGATGGCGTATTTGGCGGCGGCCACGCCTTGCAGCGCATCCGACGTGATGGTGCGGAAGAAGATGCCGTTGGTCTTGCCGTCGCGGCCAAGGGCGGTCAGCGTCGGCGAGGATGAAGCCGGCGACACCTGCACGATCTTGGCCGGCCCGGTGACCGAGGTCAGGATCGGGATTGACACCGAGGAGATGATGCCGCCGATGATCACCGGCACCTTCTTGACATGTACAAGCTGGGTCGCGGCATCGACCGCGATATTGCCCTGGCTCTGGCTGTCGCGCGTGTCGGTTACGAGATCGCAGCCGCGAACACCGCCGGCTTCATTGATGTCGCGGAAGGCCATTTCGACGGACTTCGCGCCGGCCTGGCCGTATTCGCCGGCCGGACCGGTGAGCTCCATGACCAGGCCGACGGTGATCTTGCAGTCCGCTGCGTGTGCGGCGCCGGCCATCGTCACGAGAGCCAGTGCTGTGGTGATTTGAAGTATCGTCTTCTTCATTGCCGTTCCCCTTTTCTTGTTTGAACTTTTGCCTGTTCAGCCTTCCGGCGCCTGCAGCCAGGTCTCATGCAGATGCCGCCATTCGACGCCGTTTGGTGCCGATGAACTGGTGGTGAAGACCGCACTGGACTGCCGGCGGCTATGCTTGCCGGCGCGCAGTTGCGCCTCGACGTAGAAGACGACGATCGTGTCCGCGTCCTGCCAACCCGGCCTGATGTCCTCGATCGATATGGCAAAACCGTTGTCGCAAGTGGCGCGGCTTGTCCGGACATGATCTACGACCGCGTCGCGATCGAGGATCTGGCCATTCGGCGCCACCATGGTGAGGCCTTCGCCCATGACAGCCTCGAAGCGGCCGAACTCCACAGCGTCGGCTCGCGCGGCGACAAACCAGTCGACGAAGAAGCGATGCAGGTCGATGATTTCAGCGCTGGCACGCGAAAAAAGGGAAGGCTCTCCGCTCATTTCTTCCCCGCATTGAGGTTGTAATGCATGATCGAGCCGTGGCGGCCATGACGGTCGCGCTCCAGCGCGTAGACATCGCCCGCGAGGCCGGTGCCTTGTGCGATGGCGGCAGCAATCCGCGCGCGATCGTCGGCGTCGAGCGCGACGTCCATGATTTTCGTATTGGCCAGCGCATGTGCCTGGTTGCGCGCACCCACAATGACGGCCGCGACCTGCGGCTGCTCGAGCACCCATGCCGAGGCGATGGTGGCGATGTCGACGCCGTGGCGATCGCCGACCGCTTTCAGCGCCTTGAGCAGGGACTGGAACAGCTCCCAGCCGCCGAAGTCGTCGATGATCAGCTTGTATTTGACCAGCGAGCGGTTTTCGAGCGGCGTGGAGGGCTCGGCCACGCCAAGCCATTTGTCGCTGAGGAAGCCGCCCGCCACCGAGCCGTAGCAGAGGAAGCGGACACCGTTCTTAGCGGCAAGGCCCGCAAGGCTGTTTGCCGGCCGCTGGTCGAGCACTGAATATTGCAGTTGCTGGCTGACCAGCGGGATGCCCGCGGAGAGGATTTCGGCTAGCCTCGGCGTATCGAAATTGGTGGTGCCGAGATTGCGCACCTTGCCTTCCAGCCGAAGCTCGTCGAGCCAACCCATCGCCTCGACGTAACGAGGCTGGTCATAATCCCACCAGTGAAACTGCACGAGGTCGATCCGCTCGGTCTTGAGCCTGCGAAGCGACTGATCGACGATGCCCCTGATGTAGTCGCGGCTGATGCCTGCCAGTCGTTCGAGGTCCGGCACCAGCTTGGTGTGCACCTTCATCCTGGCCGCAACATCGAGACCGCGCTCGCCGGCCAGCCGCAGGCGCGCGGCGCCGATCAGTTCCTCGACGCCGGTGTAGATGTCGGCGCAGTCATAGGTCCAGATGCCGGCATCGAAAGTGGCGATGAGGTCGGTCACCGCCTGGCTGCGGTCGACGGCGCCATGCCCGCCGGCAAGCTGCCAGCCACCGCGGATGACTCGCGAGATCGCATAGCCGGGGCTGAGTTCGACGGTCCTGGCGGTCATCCCTTGTCGGTCTCCTTCGGCAGCGGCACGGCCGTGGTTTCGGCATGGCTGAACCGCCGCTTGGCAAGCCTGACGATGCGGAGCCGGCTGGCGCAATTGGGATCGGGACAGGCGATCTCGGCATCCGAGGTCATCCAGTCATTTGCATGCGTCGGGCGCTGCTTTGCCGCCAGGAGCGGCAACACGGCCGAGATCGAATAGATCGAAAAACCCTGCCCTGCCGGCAGCGAGAGCATTTCGCCCTTCAGTTCGAAATAGTCGCCGGCCCTGGCGCCGCAATAGACCGGCTTGCCTTCGGGAATGACCGCTTCGACGCGCAGATCGAAGAGCTCGAAACTGTCGTCGGCCATTCAGGCCTCCACCAGGCTGAAGGTGATGTCACAGGCGCCGTTGCGGCGGATAACGCCGCAGGCGGCGGCAAACTGATCGCGCTCTCCGGCAAGCACTTGCGCGACCACGCTGCCGGCCAGCCAGCCGATCGGGAACAGCAGCCGCGCCCCCTGCCCGTAGTACAGGCCGATATCGAAGATGGCATTGGGATTGCCGCCCCACACGCGTGGCGGCACATAGGACAGCACGATATCGCCGGGCTGCGGCGTCAGCGTTGCATTCTCCGGTGGCAAAGACTGGGCATAGGCCTGGCCGTGGAGATCGGCTGACGGAACCGGGCACGAGATTTCCGGTCCTGTCCACATCGCATGGATGCCTGGGATGATGCGTGGCTGCGCCAGATAAGCCAGCAGGAAGGCGGCATTCTCCGGCGCCTTTTCGGGCAATAGCAGCGCCGTCACGGAAAGCTTCGAGCGTGGTTCTGTGATGCCGATGGCGGGCTTGGGCATGTCAGTCCTTCGCCGATTGAAGTTTGTCGCGCAGGAAGGCGAAGGGGCGGCTGATGTCGGCTACCAGCGCCTCGCGCGCCGCTAGCGCATCCTGTTTGGCAAGTGCCGCGACAATGCCGCGGTGATAGTGCGCGGTATCGACCTCCCCGGCCTCGGAGAAGGCATATATGGCGACGCGGATGCAGGGTCCCGATTGAAGCCAGAGGCTTTCGATCATCGGGATCAGCACAGCCGAGCCGCAGCAGCGGTAGATCTCAAAATGGAAGCTCTGGTTGAGCGTCGCTTCGCGGTCGATATCCTTCTTGTGCTTCAGGGCCCGCATCTCGTCCCACTCGCCCAGCATGGCTTCGATCGAAGCGATCTGGCGCGGGCTCATACGCGTGGCGGCAAGCGCGATCGCTTCGCCTTCGATGAGTGAGCGGGCGCGCAGGAGGTCGTCGATGCGCTCCAGCGTGATCGGCGGCACGCGCACCGAGCGGTTGGGCAGCGCCTCCAGCGCCTTTTCCGTGATCAGCCGTCCAAGCGCTTCGCGTACCGGCATGGTCGAGGTGACCAGCGCATCGGCGAGACCGCGGATAGTCAGCACCTGGTTTGGCTCGAAAAGGCCACCGATCAGAGCACGGCGCAACTCGGAATAGACGCGATCCTGCACCGTCTCGCGGCCGACCGGCGTAAGCTGGGCTGCGATCGTCCCGTTGTTCTTGTCGATGGCAGCCTTCTGCATTACCGGCATTTGCCCCGTTTTCGGCTTGCGAATGAAATTAAAGCCGAATAGCGTGATCAACGCAAGTGTGATCACAAATCAAAAATCAGGAGGCGACAACGATCGTCTTCGGCCAGAGGGTTTGATGAGCGATGCAGCGGAGCGCCAACGGCAGGAGACCCGTGCGCCAGTTCTGACGGCACGAAACGTCGTCAGGCGTTTTGGCGGCCTTGTCGCCGTCAACGATGTCTCGTTTGATGTCAAAGCGGGCGAAATCCTCGGCCTGATCGGGCCGAATGGCGCCGGCAAGACGACGATGTTCGATCTGTTGGCGGGCAGCATATTGCCAACCAGCGGCGATATCCTGCTCAATGGCACGCGCGTCTCCGGCGAAGCCGCTCATCTGCGTATCGGCCGTGGTCTTGGCCGCACCTTCCAGATCCCGCGCCCCCTGCCCAATCTGACGCTGATCGAAAACATCATGCTGGCGGCGCAGGGCCAAGCCGGCGAAAAATTGCTCGCCAACTTCGTCACGCCGTGGCGAGTGGCGGCACAGGAAAGAGCAGCCAGGGCAAAGGCACTCGAGCTGCTGGAGCTCGTCTCGCTCGCTCGGCTGGCGCACGAACCGGCGCGCGTGCTTTCCGGGGGCCAACGCAAGCTGCTCGAACTCGCCCGCGTCATGATGGCCGATCCGGCGATCATCCTGCTCGACGAGCCGGCGGCCGGCGTCAACGCAACGCTGCTCGAGATCATCATCGACCGCATCCGCGACATCAACGCGCGCGGCATCACCTTTCTGCTGATCGAGCACAATATCGACATGGTGACGCGGCTCTGCCACCGCGTGCTGGTCATGGCGAGCGGTCAGTTGCTCAGCGAAGGCACTGCGGAAGAGGTCGCCCGCGACCCGCGCGTCATCGAGGCCTATCTCGGAGGTGCGGCATGAGCGAAACTGTCCTCAACGTCCGCAATCTCGAGGCCGGCTATGAGCCCGGCGTGCCGATTGTGCGCGGCGCCTCGATCACCGTCGGCAAGGGGGAGATCGTCGTCGTGCTCGGCCCCAACGGCGCCGGCAAGTCGAGCTTCATCAAGGCGATCGCCGGCCTTGTCCCGATCACCGGCGGCGCGGTGTTCCTGGACGGCAAGGACATAACCGCCGCGCCGGCCCACACCATGGTCCGGCTCGGCCTCGCCTTCGTACCGCAGACGGAGAACATCTTTCCGCTGATGTCGGTCGAGGACAATCTGAAAGTCGCCTGCGGCATCCTCGAGCGACGCGAAATCCCTGCCCGCATCGAGGAAATGTATGCGGCCTTCCCCGACCTCGTCCGCCAGCGCCGCACCGCCGCCGGCAATCTGTCGGGCGGACAACGGCAGATGCTTGCCGTCGCACGCGCCCTAATCGTCCATCCCAAGGTGCTGGTGCTCGACGAGCCGTCGGCCGGCCTGTCGCCGAAATTCGTATCGACGGTGTTCGAGATGCTGGCCGGCATCCGCAAGTCCGGCGTCACCATCCTGCTGGTCGAACAGAACGCCAAGGCAGCGCTTGCCATCGGCGACCGCGCCTATGTGCTGGTCGACGGCAAGGACCGGCACGAGGGCGTTGCTTCCGAACTGTGGAACGATCCTGTCGTCGCCGAACTCTATCTCGGCCAACGCCCGTCCCCCGTCGGCAAGGGAGGCGCGGCATGAGCCAGCAATTTGTCGTCGATGGGCTGCTGACCGGCTCGATGATCGGCCTTGGCGCCATCGGCGTGACGCTGACCTACTCGATCCTGCGCTTCTCGAACTTCGCCCATGGCGACTTCATGGCCTGGGGCACCTATGCGACGCTCGCCGTCGTCAGCGCCATCGGCGCGATGTTCGGCAAGGTGGCCCCCATTGGACCGCTGTCTTTCGGCTGGCCGCTGCTGGTTGCGCTGGTTGTCGGCATGACTTTCACCGCCCTGCTGGCGCTGTTGCTCGACAAGGTGCTGTTTTCGCGGCTGCGCTCGCAGGGGCAAGCCATCATCGTGGTGATGGCGAGCTTCGGCGCCTCGATGGCGCTGCGCAGCCTGCTCGAATTCACCTTCAGCTCACGCCCGACCTATTTCAGCCGGGCGATCCAGATCGCCATGCCGGTCGGCTTCGGCATCCGCATCACGCCCGATCAGATCGCGCTGCTGCTGCTGACCGCAGTGCTGGTGCTCGGCGTGCATCTGTTGATGACACGCACGCAGACCGGCCGCTCCATGCAGGCGCTGAGCCAAAATGCGGCCCTGGCCCTCATCGTCGGCATCGATGTTGCCTCCGTGGTGCGCGTCACCTGGATCATCGGCGGGGCGCTGGCCTGCGTGGCCGGCGTGATGATCGGCATTCTGGTGCAGATCCGCCCGTTCATGGGCTTCGACATGCTGCTACCGATGTTCGCAGCCGCCATCCTGGGCGGCATCGGCAGCATACCGGGCGCCGTGCTCGGCGGCCTGATCATTGGCCTTGCCGAAGCCGGTGCGGTGCAGCTGATCGGCGCCGAATGGCGCGCCGCAATCTCCTTCATCATCCTGATGGCGGTGCTGTTCGTGCGGCCGATCGGCCTGTTTGGTGTGAGGGAACGCTGATGGACCTGCTCGGCTACGGCGCCTTCTTCCTGACCACCGCACTGATCTTTTCGCTGGTCACACTGGGGCTCAATCTGCAGTGGGGGCTGACTGGCCTTTTCAATGTCGGCCTTGCCGGATTCGTCGCCATCGGCGCCTATACATCGGCGCTGCTCACGACCCCGGACGATGCCGCGCGCTTCGGCGGCTTCGGTCTGCCGATCCTGGCCGGCTGGGCGGGCGCCATGATCGTCGGCGGTATCGCCGCAGCAATTACCGGCATGGCCACGCTGCGTCTGCGATCAGACTACCTGGCGATCACCACCTTCGGCGTCGCCGTCGTCGTGCAGCTGGTCGCGCTCAACGCGCAAAAACTCACGGGCGGCCCGTTCGGCATCGGTTTCATCCCGCGCCCGTTCGGCGGCCTTGCCGAAACGCCGCTGTTGTTCAACCTGTCGAACCTCGCCGTCGTTTCGGCTGTGACGCTGATCGCCTATCTCGCTCTGGAGCACCTGTCGCGCAGCCCCTGGGGCCGCGTGCTCAAGGCGCTGCGCGAGGACGAGCGAGCGGCGATTTCGCTGGGCAAGAGCGCGCGCTTCTACCGCGTCCAGGCCTTTGCCGTCGGCGGCGCCATCATGGCGCTGGCCGGCGCTTTGCAGGCGCATTTCACCGGCTTCATCGCGCCCGATAACTATCTGCCGATCCTGACCTTCCAGGTCTGGGTGATGCTGATCGTCGGCGGCTCGGGCAGCAATGCCGGCGCCATTGCCGGCAGCATCCTGGTCTGGGCGATATGGGCGGGGTCGGGCACGCTGACCAGCGTGCTGTTTGCGCCCGAGCAGCAAGCACGCGCGGCCTCGCTGCAGATCGTCGCCATCGGCGTCATGCTGTGCGTCATCCTGCTGATCCGGCCGAACGGATTGTTCGGCGATCGGCCGCGCCGGCCGAAGCCCGGCAAACAGAAAAAGGCAGCGGCCAGCGAGAACGAGGCCGGACCATGAATGCCATGATCCGGCAAGACGTGCATGGCGTTTCACTCTGGCATGCCGTCAGCCGCAACCGCTGCGACCGGGGCACGCTGCAAGGCGGGCTCGACGTCGATCTCGCAATCGTTGGCGGCGGCTTTTCCGGCCTGTCGACGGCATTGCATGCCGCCGAGAAGGGGCTTTCGGTCGCGGTCCTCGAAGCCGAATTCATTGCCTGGGGTGCGACCGGCCGGAATGCCGGCTTCGTCGTTCCGAACTTCGCCAAGCGGGATCCAGACGACATCATCGCCGAACTCGGACCCGAGCGCGGCGGGTGCCTGGTTGACTTCGCCGCCGGCAGCGCCGACCTGGTCTTCGGGCTGATCAAGCGGCATGGCATAGAATGCGACGCTGTGCAGAATGGTTGGATCCAGCCGGCGCATTCGTCCGCCGCGCTGGAAAAGACGCGATCGCGCGCCGAGCAATGGGCGGCGCGGGGCAGGCCGACCGTAACGCTCGATGCCAAGGCGGTCACGACGCTCACCGGTATCGGCGGCTACGCCGGCGGTTGGATGGATAACTCGGGCGGCGTCCTCAATCCGGTCGAGTATGCGCGCGGCCTGGCCGATGCCGCCGAAAAAGCCGGCGCGCGGATCTTCGAGCAGACGCGCGTCGCTTCCATCGACCGCGCTGCGGATGGCTGGACCTTGACGACCGCATCCGGCGCCGTGCGTGCGGGCAAGGTGGTGATCGCCACCAACGCCTATGGCGGGGCACTGAACCGGACACTGGCGCGGACCTATATCCCGCTGAAAGTCTTCCAGATCGCCACTGCGCCGCTGTCGCGGGCCATACGCGCGCGCCTGCTGCCCGGCGGCCAGGGCGTCGGCGACACCAGGCGAAACCTGTTCACGTGCCGCTTCGATGGCCAGAACCGGCTGATCAGCGGCGGCATGCATGTCGTCGGAGCCGGCGCTGAGACGCGCATGCCGCAAACGATCTGGCGACGGCTCGCCAGGCATCTCGATTTGCCTGACCTGCCGCCGCTTGCCTACAGCTGGACAGGCGTGGCGGCGGTGGTGCCGGATTTCCTGCCGCGCCTCATCGACCTCCGCCCGGGCCTGATCGCCGGCTTCGCCTGCAACGGCCGCGGCATCGCCATGACCACGGTAATGGGCAGAGTGCTGGCGGACTGGGCGAGCGGAACGGACGCCCGATATCTGCCGCTCCCCTTCGCACCGCCAGCGCCGATCCCGCTGCACAACCTCGTGCGCTATGCACCGAATATGCTGCTCCCCTGGAGCATCCTGCGCGACCGGCTGGATTAGACAGCCAAGCCAGGTGATCCTCCTGCCGGCGCGCTCACAGCGACCCGAAAAGGACCGCCACACTGGCCCAAGAGGATATCGTCAGATCCCCTCCCCATCCAGCCGCATCTACTCCGCAGCCTGAACCCGATTGGCCTGGATGACCGCCCGGATCTCGGACCGGCAGGAGCCGCAATTGGTGCCGGCCTTCAGGGCGCCGCCTATGGCTTCGACTGTCGCGCACCCGGCTGCCACTGCCGCCGCGATCTGGTTGACCCCGACGCTGAAACAGGAGCAGACGGTCGCGCCCGCATCGGGCCGATCGGCGCCGGCGCGACCGGCGACGATCCTGAAGCGTTCGCGCTGGCTGGTGTGAACCTCCTGGAGTTGCTGTGCCGCCCAACCCCGCGAAACCGCCACCGGTCCCGACGCGATAAACAAAGCCCCGGCGAGGTGCTGGTCGTCGAAGGCAGCAATACGATGCTGGCCGGTATCGCGGTCGTGATAAGCGAGCGTATCGGCTACGGGAACATCGAAAAGCGAACCAGCAAAACCAGCCCAGTCGATGTCGTCGTCAGCAAAGGCAAGCTCCACCCGCCAGCCGCCCTTGCATTTGGCCACGGCCCAGTAATCTGCTGCGACCGCCACCGGCTTGCGGCGCACCACGGCGAAGCCGAAGGCTCTCGCGGCGAACTTCTCGATGCGGGCGCCGACATGTTTCAGCGCAGGCTGACCGGAAACCGGATCGGTCAGAGGCGCGGTCAGCGTGTCGAGCCGGCCTTTTGCCGAAAACTGGTCAGTCCAGTGCATCGGCGCAAACACGCTGCCCTGGCGCTGGCGTGCCGTCACCAGCGCGCGCACCAGCACATCGCCGCGCGGGCTGGAGACGCGCACGATGTCGGCGTCGCCAATGCCGTGATGCGTGGCATCCGCCGGGTGGATCTCGACGAAGGGCTCGGCCATGTGCTGGGAGAGACGTGGGCTTTTCCCAGTGCGGGTCATCGTGTGCCAATGGTCGCGAACACGGCCGGTGTTGAGGATCAGCGGATAGTCCGGGCTGGTGCGTGTCTCGACGATGGGACGAATGGCGATGAAGCGGGCCTTGCGGTCGGGATTGTAGAAATTGCCGTTGGCGAAGAAGCGGGTGCTGGAAGGGTCAAGTCCCGCTTGAACACCCCCCTCTGTCCTGCCGGACATCTCCCCCGCAAGGGGGGAGATTGGCAGCTTTGACGCCGGCATATCTTCTGCATCGTTGGTAATTGGCGAAGGCCGAGGCGACGGCTGATCTCCCCCCTTGCGGGGGAGATGGCCGGCAGGCCAGAGGGGGGTGGCTGTGCTCGGCGCCGGCCATTGGAAAGGCTCAAGCGCTGCATAGGCCTCCTTATCAACACCAGCATAAGCGCCAACATCAAAATCCCGTGCGCCGTCATTCTCGAACCCGGACAGCGCGGCGTGTCCGGCGAAGATTTCCGCTGGCGACGAATAGGAAAACGCCTCGTCAAACCCCATCCGCTTGCCCACCTCGGCGACGATCAACCAATCCGGCCGCGCCTCACCGGGCACAGCAAGAAAGCTGCGCTGGCGCGAGATGCGGCGCTCTGAATTGGTCACGGTGCCGTCCTTCTCGCCCCATGCGGCGGCGGGCAGCCGCACATGGGCGTGGCGCACGGTGTCCGTGCTCGCCAGCACGTCCGACACCACGACGAACGGGCAAGCCTTGATCGCTGCCTCGACGGCATCGGCGTCCGGCATCGAATCGACCGGGTTGGTGGCCATGATCCACAATGCCTTGATGCGGCCGGCGGCGATCGCCTGAAACATCTCGACCGCCTTCAGACCGGGCTTTGGGGCGACGGCCGGCGCATTCCAGAAACGCTGCACGCGGTCACGGTGCTCGGGGTTTTCGATCTCCATATGGGCGGCCAGCATATTGGCCATGCCGCCGACCTCGCGGCCGCCCATGGCGTTGGGCTGGCCGGTCACTGAAAACGGTCCTGCCCCAGGTTTGCCGATGCGGCCGGTGGCGAGATGGCAGTTGATGATGGCGTTGACCTTGTCAGTGCCCGAAGACGACTGGTTCACGCCTTGGCTGTAGACCGTCACTGTCTTTGCGGTGGTGGCAAACAGGCTATAGAAGCGGGCAAGCTCCTCTTCGCTCAAGCCGGTGGCGGCGGCAACGCCGGCAAGATCGAGTTTCGAGGCAGCGAAGAGCGCTTGCCCGAAGCCGGTCGTGTGGGCGGTGATGTAAGCGCGGTCGAGTGCGTTGTGCTGGCCGAGCCAGGCGAGCAGACCAGTGAACAAAGCAACGTCGCCATCCGGCGCGATCGCCAGGTGAATGTCGGCGATATCAGCGGTCATGGTGCGGCGCGGGTCGACCAGCACGACCTTCATCTCCGGTCGTTTTTCCCGGGCCGCCGCGATGCGCTGGAAGAGCACGGGATGGCACCAGGCGAGATTGGAGCCGACCAGCACGATCAGGTCGGCGAGCTCGAGATCCTCGTAGGTGCCGGGCACGGTGTCGGAGCCGAAGGCGCGGCGGTGGCCGGCAACCGAGGAGGCCATACATAGCCGCGAATTGGTGTCGATGTTGGCCGAGCCGATGAAGCCCTTCATCAGCTTGTTGGCGACATAGTAGTCTTCGGTCAGCAACTGGCCGGAGACATAGAAGGCGACGGAGTCAGGACCGTGCTCGGCGATGGTTTGCGAAAAGGTCGAAGCGACGCGGTCGAGCGCCTCGTCCCAGCCGGCACGGCGACCGTGGATTTCGGGGTAGAGCAGCCTGCCGTCGAGGTCGATGGTTTCGGCCAGGGCCGAGCCCTTGGAGCAGAGCCGGCCTATGTTCGCTGGATGGGCGGGGGCGCCGCGCACGCTCACTTCACCGCCCGCGGCGACTTTCGCCAGCACGCCGCAACCCACCCCGCAATAGGGGCAGGTGGTCCTCACCTCGCGCGCTTCGCCCAGTTCCATGCTTCAGGCCGCGCGGCTGGCCAGCGCTTTCAGCGCAATGAACAGGAGCTCGCCCTCGATCCGCACAGGAATGGTGCGCACGGCGCCCTCGTCGGCGCCGAGCGCCTTGCCCGTCTCCAGCGAGATGACCCAATTGTGCAAGGGACAGGTGACGGCGGTGCCGTGGACGATGCCTTGGCTCAGCGGCCCACCTCTGTGCGGGCAATGATCGTCGATGGCGTAGACCTGATCGTCCTGCGTGCGGAAGACGGCGATCTTACCCTCGGGTGTGTCGACGCAGCGCGCGCCACGCCGCGGGATGTCGGAGAGTGAGCCGATCGATATCCAGTCCATCTTGATCACTCCGCAGCCTGCGCAAACCCGACAGAAGCCATTGGCCGGAACTCGTGCTTGTCCTTGCCGGAGACGCGTTCCGACCAGGGGTCGACCTGGGCGAATTTCTGGCTGAAGACGAAGCGCTCGTAATAGGCCTTGCGCTTTGCACCGTCGTCTATGATCTGGCGCTTGATCTCGGGGATGCCGATGCGCTTGGCCCATTTGTAGATGCGCTCGAGATAGCGGCCCTGCTCGCGATACATCTGCGTCAGCGCCACGATATGCTCCAGCGCCTCGTCCTCGGTCTTGACCAGGCCAAGCACTTCGGTGCCCTTGATGTCGAGGCCGGCGGCGCCGGCGAAATGGATCTCGTAGCCACTGTCGACACAGATCACGCCGACATCCTTGCAGGTCGCCTCGGCGCAGTTGCGCGGACAGCCCGACACCGCCATTTTGACCTTGGCCGGGGTCCACGAGCCCCACATGAATTTCTCGATGCGAATGCCGAGGCCGGTCGAATCCTGCGTGCCGAAGCGGCACCAGTCGGAGCCGACACAGGTCTTCACCGTGCGCAGGCCCTTGGCGTAAGCATGGCCTGAGACGAAGCCGGCCTGGCCGAGATCGGCCCACACCGCCGGCAGATCCTCCTTGCGGATGCCCAGCATGTCGATGCGCTGGCCGCCGGTGACCTTGACCATCGGTATCTCGAACTTGTCGACGACGTCGGCGATGGCGCGCAGTTCGGCGGCGTTGGTGACGCCGCCCCACATGCGCGGCACCACCGAATAGGTGCCGTCCTTCTGGATGTTGGCGTGGACGCGTTCGTTGATGAAGCGCGACTGATAGTCGTCGGCGTAATCGTTCGGCCAGTCGCAGACGAGGTAGTAGTTGAGCGCCGGCCGACATTTTGCGCAGCCGCAGGAGGTCGTCCATTCCAGCTCCTGCATGACGGCGGGAATGGTCTTCAGGCTCTTGGCGATGATCAGCCGGCGCACCTCGTCATGGCCGAGCGTGGTGCAGCCGCACATCGGTTGCACGGCGGCCGGGTTGTATTTGTCGCCGATGGTCAGCACCATCAGCTTCTCGACCAGCCCGGTGCACGAACCGCAGGAAGCCGATGCCTTGGTGTGGGCGCGCACGTCGTCGAGCGAAGCCAGGCCCTTGGCCGTGATCGCGCCGGTGATCTTGCCCTTGCAAACGCCGTTGCAGCCGCAGATTTCCGCATCATCCGGCAAGGCTGCAACGGCCGCCATAGGGTCCAGCGGGGCACCCCCCTGGTAGGACTGGCCGAAGATGAGCGTGTCGCGCATCTCCGATATGTCGGTCTGCTTCTTCTTGAGATCGTTGAACCAGGCCCCATCCGCCGTCTCGCCATAAAGCACGGTGCCGATGATGCGGTCGTCCTTGAGCACAAGGCGCTTGTAGACGCCGGCGGCGGCATCGCGCAGCACGATCTCCTGGCGGTCCTCGCCTTCGGCGAAGTCGCCAAGCGAGAACAGGTCGATGCCGGTGACCTTGAGCTTGGTCGGCGTGTCCATGTGGACGAAGGCCGCTGCCTCGTTGCCGGCCAACTGGTTCGCGGCAACGCGCGCCATCTCATAGAGCGGCGCGACCAGCCCGTAGACCTGGCCGTAGACCTCGGCGCATTCGCCGAGCGCGTAGATGTCGGGGTCGTTGCTGCGCATGCCGGCATCGACGACAATACCACGATTGACGGCTATGCCGGCCTCCCTGGCCAGCGCCGCATTCGGCCGGATGCCAACCGCCATCACCACCAGCGTTGCCGGGATAATAGTGCCGTCGGCAAGCTCCACCTGCCCGACCTTGCCGTTGCCGGTGATCGCCTGGGTGTTGGCCTTGGTGATGACCTTGATGCCGCGCTGTTCCACCGCGCGCTGCAGGAGATAGCCGGCGGCTGGATCGAGCTGACGCTCCATCAATGTCGGCATGACATGCAGCACGGTGACGTCCATGCCTTGGGCGTTCAAACCTGCTGCCGCCTCCAGCCCGAGCAGGCCGCCGCCGATGACCACGGCCTTGGCGCGCGACTGGGCGGCAAGCATCATGGCCTGAACATCGTCGAGGTCGCGATAGGTCAGCACCCCCGGCAGATCATGGCCGGGCACCGGAATGATAAAGGGCACCGATCCGGTGGCGATGACGAGCTTGTCGTAAGGCTCGGTGACGCCGTGATCGGAGGTGACTGTCTTGGCCGCCCGGTCGATGGCGACGATCTTGTGACCTTTGTAGAGGGTGATGTTGTTGGCGATGTACCAGCCGTCGCCGTGGATGATGATTTCCTCATAGGCCTTTTCGCCGGAGAGAACCGGCGACAGCATGATGCGGTCGTAGTTCACCCGCGGCTCGGCGTTGAAAATGGTCACGGTGTAGCGGCCCGGCGCCTGTTCGAGCAGATGCTCCAGCATGCGCCCGGGGGCCATGCCGTTGCCGATGATGACGAGTTTTTCGGTCATGGCGTTACTCCGCGGCTTCGACGAAGCGGTGGCGTTCATAGAGGAACTTCAGCACCGCTTCGCGGCAGCGCAGGAAGGTGCGGTCGGAAGAGAGTTCGACGCGTCGACGCGGCCGCAGCAGCGGCACCGCAAGCACCTCGCCGATTGTCGCCGCCGGACCGTTGGTCATCATGACGATGCGGTCGGACAACAGCACCGCCTCGTCGACATCGTGGGTGATCATGATCGTCGTCGAGCCGAGCCTGGAATGGATGTCCATAACCGCATCCTGCAGATGGGCGCGCGTCAGCGCGTCGAGTGCCCCGAACGGCTCGTCGAGCAAAAGGATCTTCGGCTCCATGGCAAGCGCCCGGGCAATGCCGACGCGCTGCTTCATGCCGCCCGATATTTCGGCCGGCCGCTTGTCCTTGGCATGGGCCATCTGCACGAGATCGAGATTGCGCATGATCCAGTCATGTCGCTCGGTCCTGCTCTTGGAACGGCCAAAGACTTTCGACACCGCCAGGCTGATGTTTTCGTAGACGGTGAGCCATGGCAGCAGGCTGTGGTTCTGGAACACCACGGCGCGCTCGGGTCCGGGGCTGTCGACCTCCTTGTTTTCAAGCAGCACGGCGCCGGCGGAAACCTTGGTCAGCCCGGCGATCAGATTGAGCAAGGTCGACTTGCCACAGCCGGAATGGCCGATGATGGAGACGAATTCGCCCTTGTCGATGGTCAGCCTGATGTCCTTGAGCACCTCGCTGACCTGACTGCCGCGGGCAAAGGATTTGTCGATATGGTCGAGCTTCAGATAGGCCGTCATCGCCCTCTCCTCACTTTGCCGTTGTGCCGCGGGTGACGAAAGCGCCGACCGCAGCGACCAGGCGGTCGAGGCAGAAGCCGGTGACGCCGATATAGGCGAGCGCGACGATGATGTCGGGCAGCCGCGACGAGTTCCAGGCGTCCCAGATGAAGAAGCCGATGCCGACGCCGCCGGTCAGCATTTCGGCGGCGACGATGGCGAGCCAGGACAGGCCGATGCCGATTCTGAGGCCGGTGAAGATGTAAGGTGCAGCTGCCGGAACCATGATCTTGACGAAAAATTCGAACTGGTTGAGCCGCAGGATGCGCGAGACGTTGCGGTAGTCTTCCGGAATGTTTCGCACGCCGACGGCGGTGTTGATGATGATCGGCCAGATCGAGGTGATGAAGATAACGAACAGCGCCGACGGGCTGGAATCGCGGAAAGCAGCCAGCGACAGCGGCAACCAGGCCAGCGGCGGCACGGTGCGCAGTATCTGGAACACCGGATCGAGGCCACGCATGGCCCAGATCGACTGGCCGACCAGGGCGCCGAGCGCGACGCCGACGATCGCCGCCAGGCCGAAGCCGATGGCGACGCGCTGCAGAGAGATCAGCACCCGCCACGCAAGGCCGATATCCTGCGGGCCGTTGTTGAAGAACGGATGCGCGATCAGGTCATAGGCCTCGTTCCACACCTGGCTGGGCGGCGGTAGGCTGGCGGTCGGCGACGAGCAGGCGATCTGCCACACGACCAGCATGAAGGCGATAACGATGACCGGCGGCACCAGGGCGGTGGCCAGCCTGCCGGCGATCGCGATCGGGTCGAAGCGGCGCCGCGCTTTGGCGGTGAAAGCGATGACCGCGGCAGGCTTCGCGGGGAACGCCTTCACCGTGGTTTCCTCAATGGCTTGGATGGACATGTCTGAGTATAACTCCGGGGTCGATGCGGGCGACAAGCGGCGAAGCGCCGTTGCGCCGGGGGCGACAAACGGCGCAACGCGCCGTTTGCGCCGGTCAAGCCGATGCCTTGATCTTCAGGCTGTCGAGATAGGCCGACGGGTTGGCCGGGTCGAAAATCTTGCCGTCGAAGAATGTCTCGACGCCACGCGACGACGAGGCCGGAATATCGGCTGCGGCAACGCCGAGATCCTTCGCCGCCTCGCGCCAGATATCCTCGCGATTGACCTGATCGACCAGCGTCTTGATGTCGGTGGTCGGCGCGAATTTTCCCCAACGGATGTTTTCGGCGAGGAACCAGCTGTCGTGGCTCTTGTAGGGATAGGAGACGCCACCCTTCCAGAATTTCATGTAGAGGTCAGTGCCGGTGGCCACGCGGCCATTGCCGTAGTTGATGTCGCCCTTGAGGCGGCCGATAATGTCGGCGACAGGCACGTTCATCCATTGCCGCTTGCCGATGATGGCGGCCATCTCGTCCTTGTTCTCCGTGGCCTCACACCATTGCTGGGCCTCCATGACGGCCATCACGATCGCCTTGGTGGCGTTCGGGTATTTGTCGATGAATTCGGCGCGGAGGCCGAGCGCCTTTTCGGGATGACCCTTCCACAGTTCGCCGGTGGTGGCGGCGGTGAAACCAACGCCCTGGTGGACGAGCTGTTCGTTCCACGGTTCGCCAACGCAGAACACGTCCATGTTGCCGACTTTCATGTTGGCGACCATCTGCGGCGGCGGCACGACAATGGTCGAGACGTCCTTGTCGGGATCGATGCCGCCGGCGGCCAGCCAGTAACGGAGCCACAAATCATGGGTGCCGCCCGGGAACGTCATGGCGGCCTTGATTTCCTTGCCTGCCGCCTTCTTGGCGGCGAAGGCGTCCTTCAGCTTGGAGGCGTCGAGGCCGACACCGGTGCCGGCGTATTCCTGCGCAACCGAAATGCCCTGGCAGTCGTAGTTGAGCCGCGCCACGATAGCCATCGGCATCGGCTGGTTGTTCTGCGTCACCTTGCCGGTGTGCATGAGATAGGGCAGCGGCGTCAGGATGTGAGCGCCGTCGATGCCGTTGGCTTCTCCGCCGAGCATCAGATTGTCGCGCGTCGCGCCCCAGGAGGCCTGCTTGAGCACCTCGACGTCGGGCATGCCGAACTTGGCGAACAGCCCCTTCTCCTTGGCGATCATCAGCGGCGCCGCGTCGGTCAGCGCGATGAAGCCGAGCTTGGCGCCGGTGACCTCCGGAGCGGTCGTGGCGGCATAGGCGCCCGAGGGGAAGAGCTTGCGGGCCGCCACGAACAGGCCGGCCGTCATGACGCTGCTGACAAGAAAATCGCGGCGCGTCACATCCTTGAGCGATGTTCCCGTCCCGATCCATTTCCCTATTTTTTCTTTCATCGTGATCTCCGGTTGAACGCGAGGGCTTCGTCGAGTGGCCAAAACAAAAAAGCCGCCGTCCAGGCCTCGCGCGTCCGTACATCCGGGATCGCGTCGTTGACCTGAGCGGCAGCTTTGCCTGTGGCGCCCGCCATTGGACGCCTGTTCCGTGACCCGCGAAGGGCCTGGCTAATTCAAAGCAGGAACCGTGCCAGTTCTGAGTGAAACGAAAAACCTAAATGAAATCAACATTACGTGCCAGACGCCGGCACGCGAGGCGACATCGCAAGCAGGTCAAAGATTGTTCATTAGAGCAATCGCACGCACATTTTTTGTGCAATGCACAAGAATGGCGCGAGAATGATCAGGCTTCCGCGCGAGCCGCTTTCTGGCGCGCTATGTAGCCGTCGATCTCGTCGGGGTCGAAGGTCTGACCGTCGAAGAAGCCGTCCGGCCCAAGCACCAAGCCTGCCCCGGTCGCACCGACAGCCGTGGCGACCTTAAGCGCGCCCTCGACCTTCGCATTGGCGCCGGGAAGTGCAACGCCAAGCGGCTTTAGCGCCGAGCGGTAGAGGTCGGGACGGTAGCAGTCACGGGCGATAGCAAGGTTTTCCGGCGTGTGCTCGACATGCCCCCAGCGCACCATCTGCGTATAGAACCACAGCGCATGGCTCTTCCACGGAAAGTTCGCCGCCTTGTCGAAGGGCAGGAAGAAGTCGTCGACATCCAGTTCGGCGCCGCCGCCCAGTTCAAGATGGCCGGTCAGGATCGGCATCTGGACAGCTGGTGGCAGGCCGAGGAAGCCAGCTTGAGCCATCACACCAGCCAGTTGGGCGTGGTTGCCCCGATCCTGGCACCAGCGCGCCGAATGATGCAGCGCGCGCAGCAATGCTGCCAGCGCGACCGGGTTCTCCTGCGACCAGGCCTTGCGCACGCCGATCACCTTCTCCGGACTGTTGCGCCACAGCAGCGCCTTGACGGTGACGATATGGCCGGTGCCGGCAGCGACCGAGGCGCTGTTCCAGGGCTCGCCGACGCAGTAGCCGTCGATCCGCCCAGCGGCCAGCGCATCGGCCATGAAGGGCGGCGGCACGATGACGATCTCGATCTCGCGCTCCGGATCGATGCCGCATCCGGCAAGCCAGTAGCGCAGTTCGTAATTATGCCCCGAATGCGGGTGCACCACGGCAAAGCGCAGCGGATCGCCGCCAGCCCCGGCGCGCTCGCGAATGAAGGCACGAAGGGCTGCGCCCGCGCGCGCGGGCTCGAGATCGGGTATGGCGCCGTGTGCCGCCATGCCTTCCCAGACGGCGTTGGAGATGGTGACGCAATTGCCGCCCAGCCCGAGCGAAAACGGCACGATGGTCTCGGAAGCAAGCGGCGTCAGCCCGAGATTGCAGGCGAGCGGCATCGGCCCCAGCATGTGCGCCAGGTGGAAATGGCCGATGGCGATGCGGTCGCGGATGTTGGCCCAGGAGGTCTCGCGGTGCAGTGTGAGATCGATGCCCTCGCGCGCGGCAAATCCAAGCTCACCCGCCGCAACCAGCACGGCACTGTCGAAGAGCGGCATGAAGCCGGCGGTGATCTGGTGCTCGGCGCTCATGCTCATTCGTCCTCCGACGGCCCGAGCAGCCCGGCGGCAGTCACCAGGCTCTGGGCAATGTCGCCGATCTTGCGGTTCTGGTTCATCGCCGTCTTGCGCAGCAGCGTGTAGGCGGCCTCTTCGGTCAGGCCGCGCGACTTCATCAGGATGCCCTTGGCACGGTCGATCACCTTGCGGCTCTCAAGCTCGCCTCGAACCTCTTCCAGCTCGCGCGCCATGCGCGAGAAAGCGTTGAAGCGGCTGACCGCCATGTCCAGAATCGGCTTGACGCGCTCTTGCCTGAGGCCGTCGACGACATAGGCCGAAACGCCGGCATCGACCGCCGCTTCGATCGATGCCTGGTCCGATCGGTCGACGAACATGGCGATCGGCCGCTTCACCGCACGCGACAGCTGGAACATGTTTTCCAGCATGTCGCGGTTCGGGTTTTCCAGGTCGATGACGATGACGTCCGGCTCGATCTCGGCGATCCGCCGCGCAATGCCGGTCACGTCGTGGATGACGGTGACCCGCTCATGGCCGGCCTCGCGCAAACCTGCCTCGATGATCGCGGCGCGGATACGGTTTTCGTCGATGACCAGGACGGCGAGTGAGCTGCGGACCATGCGTGCATTGTGGGCAAGGTCGCAAAATTGTGCAATGCGGCATGGTCACAGGCTCCCGCCGCGGAGCAACCGACGACCGACAATGACCCGGTCTAGGTGGTCGGGACAAGGAATGCAGCGCAACGCTGGCACTGGTGATGACAGCCTTGCCGGTCGCCTGGTGCCCTACCCAACGGTCTAGGTGCGATGAGACTTGCACCGCAACATCGGCTTGTTAAAGGTGGGGGCAACGACGGACATAGCTGTCCTTGCTCGCCGATCTGACCGGAAGGTTACCGCACGATGCTGCTCATGAAACGACGATTGGGGGCCAGGGAGCCGGCGCGCCCGGCACGGCGTCCCGGGAACCTGACGGCGATGTTCGTCCTGATAGCCGGGCCGCTCGTCCTTGGCATCGCCCTCCTGTTGGCTGGTCCGGCACAGGCCCAGGCACCGGCCGCCGTCACGCCCGACAAGGTCAAACAGCTGTTCGAGCTTCTCGACGATCCGTCGGTGAAGGCCTGGGTGGCCGAGCAACGAAATCAGGGCGCAGGATCGACGGAAGCGCCTGCCGAGACTAGCGCTCCGCCGGCCGACGCCGTGGCCGCACCGGGCCAGATGAATACTATGGCATCCTCGACGCTCGATCGGATCAAGCATCACATCGAAAAGATCGTGCGAACCTTGCCTTCGCTGCCGGACCAGTTCGCGCGCGTCCGGGCCAATACCATGGACGATATGTCCAGCAAGGGCCCCGTCAGCATATTGGTGCTGATTGCGATCTTTATCGCTGCCGGCCTGGCGCTCACCTGGGCAATATACAAGCTCACCCGTCCATTTCGTCTTTGGATCATCGCGCAACCCAGAGATACGCCCATCGGGCGGGCCAAGAAGATCGGCGGCCGCACGCTTTATTCCAGCATGATGATCGGCTCGTTCGCGCTGGGCAGCGCCGGTGCGTTCATGCTGTTCGACTGGCCAGCGCTCATCCGCGAGATTGTGCTGACAGTTCTGATGGCTGCGGTCCTTACGTGGGCTGTGCGCCTATACGTGATGGCCACACTCGTCCCTTCTTTCATGGAGGTCGAGCACGCCATCGAGGTTCGTGCCCTGCCGATCACCGACGGAGCTGCTGACCATTGGGCTTATTGGCTGCCCCGGATCGTCGGCGTTTTCGCCTTCTTCGCCGCCGCGTTTGTCCTCTTGCCGGGTCTCGGCATAGACCAGGACGGAATGATGGTCCTGTCCGTCGGCGCCGATTTCATATTGCTGTTGCTCTTCCTGCTGGCCATTTGGCGTCGGCCAAGAACGCAGCGAGACGGCGCGCGCCACAGCGGTCACACGGCAGTGACATGGTTGTTGACGGCTTATTTCGTCGTTCTGTTCCTCGAACGCATTGCCGGCCTCTACACATTCTTCTGGTTTACCTTCACCGCATTCTTCCTGCCTTTGGCAATTGTGCTGACAGAGCGCGGGGTTAATTTCGTCCTGCGGCCCGGTTCGGAAGATGCGGGCCGGCCGACGATCCCGGCGGTGACGATCGCTGTCATCGATCGCGGTATCCGGATGATTTTCATCCTCGCGGCGGCTTACCTTCTCGCACGCGTACTGGGCCTGGACATGCAATCCATGCGCGGCAGCGATACGACCACCATGCTCATATTGCGCGGCTTGATCAACGTCGTGGTCATTGCCCTTGCTGCCGATTTCGGCTGGTCGATCATCAAAGCCTTGATCGAACGAAAGCTGGGCGTCGCGATACCGCAAGCCGTGATGGGCGAGGAGGACATCCTCACCCTCGATCCGCATCAGGCGCGGCTGCACACGCTGTTGCCGATCATTCAGAACATTCTGCTCGCGGTGATCATCGTGATGGCGGTGCTGATGATGCTCGCTTCGATCGGAATCCAGATCGGCCCGCTGATCGCCGGCGCCGGCGTCGTCGGCGTCGCCGTGGGTTTTGGCGCGCAAACCATCGTCAAGGACGTGATCTCTGGCGTGTTTTATCTGCTCGACGATGCTTTCCGTGTCGGCGAATACATTTCATCGGGCAGCTACAGGGGTACGGTGGAGAGCTTTTCGCTGCGCTCGGTGAAGCTGCGCCACCATCGTGGTCCGCTGTTCACGATACCTTTCGGTGAACTCGGCGCCGTGCAGAACCAGAGCCGTGACTGGGTCACCGACAAATTCAACATCACCGTTGGCTATGACACCGATATCGACTTTGCTCGCAAACTGATCAAGCGAATTGGCCTGGAACTGGCCGAAGATCCGGAGTTCAAACACTGGGTGATCGAACCGATCAAGATGCAGGGCGTGCAGGAGTTCGGCGAGTACGGCATCGTCTTGAGGGTCAAGGTTACGACCAGACCTGGAGGCGCCTTCAGCATGAAAGGCAGGTTCTTTTTGCGCCTCCGCCAGGCCTTCAAGGAGCAGGGCATCGAACTCCCATTCCCGACCGTCCACGTCCAGGGGCTGCAAGACCCGCATGGGACAGAGAATGCGCCTTTGGAGATCACACCCGAATTACGAATGGCCGTCGCCCAGTCGCACACCAATCGGCGCAGAAAAAAAGCGAGCACAACGGAGTAGGACGCCGTGATACCGGCCGGCCGCAACACGGCTTTCCGCGCAAAACCAGGACCCACGACACCACGCTAGTCGGAACTGCCGATAGCGGTGACGCGATCGCCGCCAACCAGCACCAGCGTGGCGTTTCTGAGGCCAAGCTTGACGAAAAGAGCAGATACGCTGGCCTTTCCGCAAGGCTCAGAGCGCAATCCAGGCGGTCTTGAGGTCGACAAATTTCTCCAGCGCATGCAGCGACTTGTCACGGCCGAAACCGGACTGTTTGACGCCGCCAAGCGGGACGGTGATATCGGCTCCGCCATAGGTGTTGACGTGGACGACACCGGCGTTGATGGCGCGCACCATGCGATGGGCCGTGGAAAGATTGGCGGTCCACACCGCCGAGGCAAGTCCGTAGACAGTGGAGTTGGCGAGATGCACCGCCTCCTCCTCGGTCCCGAAGCGCATCACGCCGAGCACCGGTCCGAACACCTCCTCGCGCGCCAACTGCATCTGTTGCGTCACGTTCTCGAAGATCGTCGGCGCCATGTAGCTGCCGCCAGTCTCGGTCAGTATCCGTTCGCCACCGGCGACGAGACGGGCGCCTTCGGCTTGCGCCATGGCGACGAAGCCGAGATTCTTGTCCAGCTGTTCGGCGCTCGATACCGCACCGATATCGCTGGCGAGATCGAGCGGGTCGCCGACCTTGAGCCGCGTGGTTGCCGAGACAAGTTCGTCCATGAAAAGATCATAGACCGACGACTGGACGAGCAGACGCGAGCCCGCCACGCAGACCTGGCCTGAATTGCGAAAGATGCCGTTGGCCGAGACGACCGCCGCCTGCTTCAGGTCCGGAGCGTCGGCAAAGACGATGTTGGGCGACTTGCCGCCAAGCTCGAGGAAGACCCGCTTCAAATTGGAACGGGCGGAGTATTCGAGCAGCCGCCGGCCGACCGGCCCCGATCCGGTAAAGGCGATGGCGTCGACATCCATGTGGAGGCCAAGCGCTTCGCCGGCGACAGCACCATGCCCGGTAACGACGTTGAACACGCCTTCGGGAAGTCCAGCCTCGCTTGCGAGTTCGGCCAGCCGCAGCAAGGTCAGCGAGGCGATCTCCGGCGGCTTGACGACGACGCTGTTGCCGGTGGCCAGTGCGGGCGCAATCTTCCAGGCGCCGATCATCAGCGGGAAGTTCCACGGCACGATGACGCCGACGACACCGAGTGGCTCCCTGTGGATCAGCCCGAGCACATTGTCGGCCGTCGGCGCGATCTCGCCATAGACCTTGTCGATCGCCTCGGCGTAGTAGCGGATGGTGCCGGCCGCCGACAGCGGCTCGGCCTTGTAGGCCATGCCGATCTCGGTGCCGTTGTCGCGCACGCCAAGCACGGCCAGCTCATCGACATGTTTTTCGATCAGCTCGGCAAATTTCGTCAGCACCTTCTTGCGAAAGGCAGGGGCGGCGCGTGACCATAAACCCTTCTCGAATGCGTTTCGCGCCGATCGGACCGCGCGATCGATGTCGGCGGCATTGCCGTCGGCGATGCTGGCAAAAGCGCGGCCGTCGATCGGCGAAATCACCGCCAGCGTCGCGCCGCTCGTCGCTGCGGCCTGTACGCCATCGATAAACAAGCCCCGCTCGCCGATCTCCGTCTTGCGCAGCGCGTCGATGGCATTCTGGCTGATCATTGGTGGCGGACTCCCAGGGAAACATACAACGTGGTTGGCGCGCGGAATTCCCAGCCGCGAAACACCGGCACCTTGCCCGGCACCAGACTGAGATCGGGGAAGCGCAGGAGCAGCAGCCTTAATGCAAGGCACATCTGCTCGCGCGCGAAAAACCGGCCCGAACAGAAATGATGACCAAAGCCGAAGGCGGCATGATTGCCTTCCCTGCGGTTGATGTCGAAGCGGTCTGGATCGGCAAAGCGGCTCTCGTCGCGGCTTGCCGAGGAGACAAGTGCAGCGACCGCGGCGCCGGCAGGGATCGTTACGCCGCCAAGCTCGACCGCCCGCGTCGTCTGCCGCGTCTGGGTGCCGATCGGCGCCACCCAGCGCAAGCCTTCATCGACAGCCCTGGGCACAAACGTCTCGGGATCGGCGAGCACCTGCCGCAATTGTTCGGGATGCGCAAGCAGGCCGGCGAGGATCGAACCGGCACCATGTCCGGGCTCCTGCATGCCGCCAAGCAGGATGACCTTGATGCTTGGCATCAAGAAATCGATCGGCCGCGTCGTGCCTTCCGGCATGCCGTCATGCAGCATATGCGACAGCGCCGAGCCGTCGGGGGCGCGCGCCAGTCTATCCAGAGTCGGCCGGATGGCTGCGCCGACCTCGGCGCTGATCGCGTCGGCGATCTCTTGCCGCTTCGGGTCGTTCTCGAAATTGATGGCGCCCTGCGCAAGGCCATAGAACCAGCGGCGCAGCGTCGGCATGTCGATGTCGGCAAGGCCAAGCGAGCGCGCCAGGCTGAGCGTCGACACCGGCTCGAAATAATCCGCCATCAGCTCGGCGGAGCCTTGTTCGGCGATCCGGTCTAGAAAAGGTTCGGCAATCGACCGTACGAGATCGCCGGCATAGGCGGCGACGGTGCGCGGCCGGTATTTCGGATCGACGCCTTGGCGCAGCTGTCTATGCGTTTCGCCGTCGGTGGTCAGGATGGTCGGCTTGCCGAACGAGCGTTCGACCGGAGACGTACCGACGACGGCGGAGAAGATGTCGGGTGACTTTGCGACGGTCTCGACGTCCTTCCAGCGGGTGACGAACCAGAGATTGACCGCCGGCACGAAAGCGACAGGCGCACTGCGCCGCAGTTCCGCATAGATCGGATACGGATCGGCTTCCAGCGCCTCAACGGTGATGCTCTCGGCAAAGCTCAACGCCGTTACTCCCTTGCGATGGAAAGGGGCGGCGCCGAACGCGCTACCCCCTTGTCCTTTGTCCTAGTCCTTCAGCGGCACGCCGAGATTTTCGAAGGCAACCGGATCCCGGCTCTTCAACGCACCGGCAAGCAGCAGGCCGACCACCGCGGCAATCAGCACCAGCCCCGGCAGCAACACGCCAAGGAAGCCACCGGCCCCGGACAGGCCACCGAAATTAATGACGATCAGGTAGATGATGACGACGAAAGCGATGAAGGCCAGCCCAGGCAGGATGGTGGTCTTCAGCGCATTCTCCTGCGTCGACGGGTTGGCGCGGAAGTACATCACCACGGCGAGCGAGGCCACCGCCATCATGACGATGACTCCCAGCGTCGCGACATTGGTCAGCCAGGAAAACAGCGCCAGAACCGGATCGAGGCCGAGTATCGCGAACAGTCCGATGACGATCGCTGCCAACACGCTCTGGATGACGGAAGCGACATGCGGGCTCTGGTGCACTGAATGCGTCACGCCGATCGCTTCAGGCAACAGCTTCTCGCGGCCCGAGACGTAGATGTAGCGGGCAACCGCGTTGTGGAACGCCAGCACGCCGGCAAACAGGCTCGACACGAACAGGATGCCCATGGCGTGCGACAGCATGGTTCCGGCGTAGCGGTCGGACAGGCCGAACAGGAAAGTCGTCGGATCCTGAAGCGCCTGCAGTGCCGGCAACAATTTGTCGACGCCGGCGCCGACCGCCATCAGCCAGGCCGTGACCATGTAGAAGACGCCGATCAGCAGCACGGAGAAATAGGTGGCGCGCGGAATGGTCACCTTGGGGTCGCGGGCTTCCTCGGCGTAGATCGTCGTCGCCTCGAAACCGATGAAGGCGGCGAAACAGAACAGGATGGCGATGGCGGGCGAGCCGCTGACGATCTGGCTCCAGCTGAACGGCGCCGCCGAGAGGCCGCTGTCGCCACCGGTCTTGAGGATGGCGAGGTCTAACACCAGCACCACGATGTATTCGCACAGCACCAGCACCGTCAGGATCTTGGCCGAGAGGTCGACCTGGCGGTAGCCCAACACCGCGACGATGGCGACGGCGATGAAGCTCCACACCCACCAGGGCAGGTCGATGCCCCAGCCGGCGAACAGGCCGGCGGTCGCGGCCCCCAGCAGGCCCATGACCCCGATCTGCATGGCGTTGTAGGACAGGATCGCGATGATTGCGGTTGCGCCGCCGGCAAAACCGCCCAGCCCGCGCGCGGCATAGGCATAGAAGGCGCCGGCATTGCCGACATGGCGCGACATGGCGACGTAGCCGACCGCAAACAGCAGCAGCAACACGGTCACGATAAGATAGGTGCCGGCAAAGCCCGCCCCATTGCCCATAAGCATGCCGAGCGGCGTGCCGCCGGCGACCGCGGTGAGCGGCGCCGCCGCCGAAATCACCATGAAGGTGATAGCGCCGACGCCAAGACTGTTCTTGCGCAGCCTGTTGGCGGGCGCCTGTTCCGAAACTGCTGACATTTGTCCCTCCAGTTTTACGAACCCGTGGGTTCGCGGCCGCTCGGCCTGTTCCCTGAATTCCATCGGTTCATTATTTGAACCCTTATTTTGAATATAGACTTGCAAAGAATGCCGATGCCTGTCAAGTTAATTCACACATTAAGTTTCTATCCGAGCGGGAGGCTGGATGGGTACGGTCGGCAAGGCGATTTCACTTCTGGAGCTGTTCACGGTGGACGAACCCGAGTTCGGACTTTCCGATCTCGCGCGGCGGTGTGCGTTCGACAAGGCGACGACGCGGCGGCTGCTGGTGGCGCTTGGCGGCCATGGTTTCGTCGAGCAGGATGCCGGCACGCGGCACTATCGCCTCGGCGCCGGCCTGTCGCGGCTGGCGCGTATCCGCGAAGCCTGCTTCCCGTTCCTGCAAACGGCAATTCCCGTGGCGCAGGATTTGGCGGGTTCGACAACCGAGACGGTGCATCTGTCGGAATTCGGCGTCGACAGGCTGATCACCGTTTATGTCGAGCATTCAAGCTGGGCAAACCGGGTGAACATCGATGTCGGCCAGCTTCTGCCGCTGCATTCCACCGCCTCCGGCATCGCCTATCTCGCCTTCGCCGACAACGCGACCGTGAAAGCATGCCTGACAGGTTCGCTTGAGGCCTTCACCGATCATACCCTCGTCGAGCCGGCCGCCATTTCAAAGTCGATCGGCGAGGCGCGCGACCGCGGCTATTCGATCTGCGACCAGGGCCATGAGGACGGCGTGATCGGCGTCGCGGCTGCAATCCGCGCCGCCGATGGTCTTGCGCTGGGGACAATTGCGGTGGCAGCCCCGAAGGCCAGGACGACACCGGCTACGATCGTGGAACGAGGGCTTGCGGTTGTGACCGCGGCACGGGAGATTTCGATGCGCCTCAATGGCGAAAACCTGCAAACCCTGAGGAGGCAGGCCTAATGTCTGCAGATATGGCGACGCCCCGCATCCTGGTCATCGGCACGGGCGACACCAAGACCGACGAACTGCTGTTCATGAAAGCGTGTATCGAGGCATCCGGTGGCCGCGCCGTGATGATGGATGTCAGCGTGCTGGGCGCCCCCGCCTATAGTCCCGATCACGACAAGCATGCCGTTGCGCGGGCCGCTGGCGTGACGATGGCCGAAATCGTCTCGAGCGGCGACGAAAACACCGCCATGACATTGATGGCCGTCGGCGCCGTTCAGCTGGTGCGCCAGCTTCACCAGCGCGGCGAGATCGACGCCTTCATCGCCATCGGTGGTTCGATGGGAACCGATTTGGCGCTCGATGTCGCGCTGTGCCTGCCGCTCGGCGTGCCGAAATTCGTCGTCTCGACCATCGCCTACTCGCATCTCATTCCGCCCGAGCGCGTCGCGCCCGACCTGATGATGATCCTGTGGGCAGGCGGGCTCTACGGCCTCAACACCATCTGCAAGCTGGTCCTTTCCCAGGCCTGCGGCGCGGTGGTCGGTGCGGCGAGGATCGTGCTTGCATCCCGTGCTTCGGCCCCGGCGGTCGGACCGACCATCGGCATGACTTCGCTGGGCAGCAGTTGCCTGCGCTATATGAAGACGCTGAAGCCGGCGTTGGAGCAGCGCGGCTATGACGTCGCAGTCTTTCACACCACCGGGATGGGGGGCCGGGCCTTCGAATCGATCGCCAGCCAGGACCATTTCTGCGCGGTGTTCGACTTCAGCCTGCAGGAGATCACCAATCATCTTGCCGGTTCGGTCGTCAGCTCCGGCGCCGACCGGCTCGAGAATGCCGGCGCCCGCGGCATTCCGCAGATCGCAGCCCCTGGCGCCGTAGACATGGTCGATTTGCCGACCTGGCAGGCGCTGCCGACAAAGTTCGCGCAGCGGCCATTCCATGCTCATAACAGGTTGATCGGCTCGATCACCGTCGATGCCGCCGACCGCCGTGAAGTCGCCAGGACCATCGCCGCCAAGCTCGGTGCGTCGAAGGGGCGCTCCGCTTTCATCCTGCCCTCCGGCGGCATCCAGGAATGGGATGCGCAGGGCGAGCCGCTGTACGAACCCGAAGCCCTCGCGGCGTTCACCGATGAGATGCGCAAGGCCATTCCCGCCGGCGTCGAGTTCCACGAGATCGACGCCCACATCAACAGCGACGAGTTCGTCGGCAAGGCGCTCGAAATCTTCGACCGCTGGGTCGAGGAAGGCATCATCCCGCGCGGCATGCCGGCCAAGGGAGTGGCTGCGTGAGCGCTGTTCCTGCCCAGGCGCTCGTCCTCGATTTCGGCGGCGTCGTCACCCGGACCCTTTTCGAGACCCATGCCTTGACCGAACAGGCGCTCGGCCTCGCGCCGGGAACGCTGCAATGGCACGGGCCGTTCGACCCGGATTCAGATCCGCTGTGGCGCTCCATGCAGGCCAACGACATCAGCGAGCGCGATTATTGGCGCACCCGCACCAGCGAAGTCGGCCGGCTCGTCGGCGAGGACTGGGAGGCAATGGAGACATTCGTCCAGCGCGCACGCGGAGCCGAGCCGGAAAAGATCGTGCGGCCCGAAGCCGTCCGCGCCATCCGGACCGTGCATGCGGCGGGATTTCGCCTGGCGATCCTGTCCAACGAGCTAGATCTGTTCTATGGCGCCGGCTTCCGTCAGCGGCTGCCGCTGCTCGAGCTGTTCGACACCATCGTCGACGCCACCTATACCCGCATCCTCAAGCCCGATCCGCGCGCCTATGCCTTGGTGACCGAGGCGCTTGGCCTGCCTGCCCGCGCCTGTGTGTTCGTTGACGACCAGCAGCGCAATGTCGATGGCGGCCGTGCCGTCGGCATGCGCACCGTTCATTTCGACGTCGCGCGGCCGGCACTTTCCTATGCCGAGGCCCTCGGCCATTTCGACCTCATCTCCTGAGACATTTGCGGAGCCTTGCGATGCGCGACATCAATTTCCTCACCGAGAAAAACGCCAAGCCGATCTGGCATCCGATGGCACACCCGGCCGAGATGCGGGCCAACCCGCCAAAGGTGATCTTGAAAGGCGAAGGCGTGATGGTCACCGACATCGACGGCAACACCGTGCTCGATGCGGTTGGCGGACTGTGGAACGTCAATCTCGGCTACTCCTGCGACCCGATCAAGAAGGCCATCGCCGACCAGCTCAGCGCCCTGCCCTACTATTCCGGGTTTCGCGGCACGTCGACCGGCCCGTCGATCGAGCTCGCTTACGAACTCAGCGAATGGTTCGAACCGGAAGGCATGGTGCGGACCTTCTTCACCTCGGGCGGCTCGGATTCGGTCGAAACCGCACTGCGGCTCGCCCGCCAATACTGGAAGATCCGCGGCCAGGGCGACCGGACAAAATTCCTCGCGCTGAAGAAGGGCTATCACGGCACCCATTTCGGTGGCGCGTCAGTCAACGGCAACGCCAATTTCCGCCGCAACTATGAGCCGCTTATGCCCGGCGTCTTCCACATTCCCGCACCCTGGACCTTCCGCAATCCGTTCGATGAGACCGATCCGGCGCGGCTGGCCAAACTGTGCGCCAAAGCGCTGGAGGATGAGATCGCCTTCCAGGGCGGCGACACCATTGCCGCCTTCATCATGGAGCCGGTTCTCGGCGCCGGCGGCGTCATCGTTCCGCATGACAGCTTCATGCCGCTGGTCCGCGAGATATGCGACCGCCACGAAATCCTGCTGATCGCCGACGAGGTGGTCACGGGGTTCGGTCGCACCGGCGCCTGGTCGGGTTCGCGGCTATCCGGCGTGAAGCCGGATTTCATGACCATCGCCAAGGCGATCACCTCGGGCTATTTCCCGCTCGGCGCCACCTTGATCGGCGCCAAGGTCGCCGACGTCTTCGAGGCCGACAAGACCAGCTTCGGGGCGATCGGTCATGGCTATACCTATTCCGGCCATCCTGTCGGCTGCGCGGCAGGGCTGGCTGCACTTGCCGAGACCAAGCGGCTTCACCTGGACGAGAACGCAGCCGCGCGCGGCATCGAGCTCGCGGCGACGCTGGAGGGGCTAAAAGCCAAGCACGCGATCGTCGGCGACATCAGGTACAAGGGCCTGATGGCTGCGCTAGAGCTGGTCTCCGATCGCACGACGAAAAAGCCGGTGGACAAGAAGACCATGGCCGTGGTTTCGGAAGCCACTTATGACGCCGGCGTCATGCTGCGCGTGTCCGGCAACAACATCATCCTGTCGCCGCCGCTGATCATCGGCGCCGCCGACGTGGCAAAGATCGGCGAGGCCATCGATGCAGGTCTGTCGAGGGCCTGATAGACCCGCTGACGCAATGGAGTTTGGTACGCAATGACCCAATCTGAGAAGAACCCGAGCGAGGAAGCGCTCGTCAAGCGGCGTGCCCGCCTGCTCGGCGCGAAATCGCAATTGTTCTACGACGAGCCCGTGCACCTGGTGCGCGGCGAAGGCGTCTGGCTCTACGATGCCGACGGCCGCAAGTATCTCGATGCCTACAACAACGTCGCCCATGTCGGCCATTGCCACCCGCATGTGGTCGAGGCCTTGTGCCGTCAGGCAAGCCTGCTCAACACCCACACACGCTATCTGCACACCGCAATTCTCGACTATGTCGAGCGGCTGACGGCGACCTTCAATGCAAGCCTCGCCACCGCAATCCTGACCTGCACCGGCAGCGAGGCCAACGACATCGCGCTGCGCATGGCGCAGGCCGCCTCCGGCAATATGGGCATCATCGCCACCGACGCCACCTATCATGGCAACACGACGGCGGTTTCGCAGCTGAGCACGCGCATGCCTCCGATCCGCGGCCGCGCCCCCCATGTCAGGCTGGTGCCGGCCCCCGACAGCTATCGCCATCCCGATGCGATGGCCAATGGCAAGGCCTTTGGCGACGCCGTGCGTCAAGCGATCGCCTCGCTGGCACAGGATGGCATTGGCCTGTCTGGCATCATCTTGTGTCCGCTGCTCGCCAATGAAGGTTTCCCGGCTCTGCCCACCGGATTTTTCGACGACGCCTTGGGGGCCGTGCGCGAAGCCGGTGGTCTGGTCATCGCCGACGAAGTGCAGCCCGGCTTCGGCCGCACCGGCAGCCATTTCTGGGGCCATCAGCGCGCCGGCTTCGTCCCCGACATCGTCACCGTGGGCAAGCCGATGGGCAATGGCCATCCGATCGCGGCCGTGGTCACCACCAAGGAGATACTGGCGACCTTCCGCGACGCTTTCCGCTACTTCAACACCTTTGGCGGCAACCCGGTCTCCTGCGCAGTCGCCAATGCCGTCCTCGACGTCATCGAACAGGAAAACCTTGTCGCCAACGCGCAAGACGTCGGCGCCTATGCGCTTGGCCTGCTGCGCCCGCTGGCCGATCGGCATGAGTGCATCGGCGAGGTCAGGGGGGCCGGACTGTTCTTCGGCGCCGAGCTGGTCCACGACCGCGACACGCGCGAACCGGCGCCCGACATTGCCGAGCAGGTCGCCAATCGCATGCGCCATCGCGGCGTGCTGATGGGCAAGACCGGCATCCACGGCAATGTGCTCAAGATCCGCCCGCCCATGCCGTTCTCGCGCGACAATGCCGAGTTCCTGATCGGCCTGCTGGACGAGGTGCTGGGCCAAGTCGGCGGAGTGCCGGCGTGAATTCTGTTTCCACCCAATCCCAGCCCGAAACGGCAGCCGATGTCACGGAGCTCGCCAGGCGTGCGCTCGAACATTGGGGCGTCCGCAACTCTGAGCCGGAACTTCTGAAGCACCGCGAGAACGCCGTCTTCCGCGTGCGGCTGCCGGATGGCCAGCCGGCAGCCATGCGCATCCACCGGCTCGGCTACCACACGGACGCCGCGCTGCGTTCGGAACTGCAATGGATGGGCTTCCTGCAATCCGCCGGCGTCGCCACGCCGTCTTGCGTCGCAACACAGGCCGGCGATCCGTTCGTGCTTGTCAGAACGGCCACCTCGGCGCAGCCCCGGCAGGCCGATTGCCTGAGCTGGCTGGAGGGCCGCGCCGTGGGCGCACGCGGCGTGCCACTGGCCTACACGGCCGACCAGTCGATCCAGATCTTCACGGCGATCGGGCGGACCATCGCCCATATGCACAATGTCACTGCCTCGTGGACGCCGCCCGCGGGCTTCGTCCGCCATGCCTGGGACTTCGACGGCTTCTTCGGTGCGAACCCGGTCTGGGGCCGGTTCGAGACCTCGCCCTTTCTCGATGGTCCTCGCCGCGCGCTGGTCTTGCAGGCGCGCGACAAGGCAGTGAAGGCGCTGTCGGAACATGAGCGCAGCGCGCGCAATTTCGGCATCATCCACGCCGATCTGGTGCGCGAAAATGTGCTCATCCATGACAGCGCGGTGCGCATCATCGATTTCGACGATTGCGGCCATGGCTGGCACATGTACGACCTTGCCGTCGCCCTCTATCAGAACCGCGAGGAGGCGATCTACCCGCTGATCGAAACCGCTTTGCTTGACGGCTACCAGCAAGAGCGTGCGCTGATCCCGCAGGACATCGCCGCATTGCCTCTATTCGCCGCGTTGCGTGCCTTCGCCTTTCTTGGCTGGGTGCAAAGCCGCGTCGAAGGCGACATCACCAGGGATGTCGGCTTGCGGATGTCGACCATCGCAGCCGATGTGGTGATTGACTACCTGCGCGGCGAACAGCCCAACTGACGAGCCGATGAGAGCCGTCAGCTCTTGGCGAAATGGATGCTGACCGTTCCCGAGCTGCCGAAGTCGGCGACGATGGTATCGCCGGGCCGCGCCTCGACCGGGCGCACAAACGATCCGGACAGCACCACCTCGCCGGCCGCGATGGACATGCCGTAGCGGGCGAGCCTGTCCGCCAGCCAGGCAATGCCCATCGCCGGATGGTTGAGCACGCCGGCGCCAAGCCCGGTCTCCTCGACCTCCGCATTGCGCGAGACGATGGCGCCGATCCAGCGCATATCGGCTTCATCGGGTCGTTGCGGCCGGCCGCCGATGACAATGCCGGCATTGGCGGCGTTGTCGGAAATCGTATCGAAGAAAGTGCGCGCCTTCTTTGTCTCGGCATTGACGCGTTCGATGCGCGTGTCGAGGATTTCGAGCGCCGGCGTGATATAATCGGTGGCGTTGAGCACGTCGAAGATGGTCACGCCTGGGCCCCTCAGCGGCGCCTTCATGACGAAGGCTATCTCGGCCTCGACGCGCGGCTGGATGAAGCGGCCGACGGGTATCGTCGCGCCGTCGTTGAAGAACATGTCGTCGAACAGCACGCCCGAATCCGGCGTGTCGATGGCGAGCGCATATTGCATCGCCTTCGATGTCAGGCCGATCTTCCAGCCCTTCGGGGTCAGCCCGGCATCGGTCTTGCGTTTCACCAGCGCTGCCTGGACGCGATAGGCATCCTCCATCGTCGCGTCGGGAAAATCGAGGCTGAGCAGACGGATCTGGCGGCGCGAACGCTCGGCTTCGAACAGCCTTGCCGCGGCATCTTCAACTTGCTCGGGGGTCACGATGCTGCCTCGTCGACGACGCCGTTGCGGAGCACGCCGATGCCGTCGGCTTCGACTTCGATCACGTCGCCCGGTTTCAGCCAGATCGGCGGGTCGAAGCGGGCGCCGGCGCCGGTCGGCGTACCGGTGACGATGATATCGCCTGGCACCAGCGTGGTGAAGGTGGAGACATAGGCGATGATCTTGCGGAACGAGAAGATCATCCGGCCGGTGCGGTCCTGCTGGCGCAATTCGCCATTGACGCGGGTGGTCAGCGCGATGTCGGCAATCTGCGCCTCGTCGGTGAACGGCACCAGCCACGGACCGAGCGAGCCGGTGCGGTCGAAATTCTTGCCCTGCGTGACGTTGAACTTGGCGTGCCGTACCCAATCGCGAATGGTGCCTTCGTTGCACAGGGATAGTGCCGCGATATGGTCAAGCGCATCCCTCTCGGCGATGCGTCGTCCACCCTTGCCGATGACGATGACGATCTCGCCCTCATAATCCAGCTGCGGCGATTCCGGCGGCCGCACCAGTGGCGCGTGGTGGCCGACGAAGGAGCGGGGGAAGCGGATGAACAGCGACGGGTTGGAAGGCGCGGCCTGGCCGTCCTTGTACTCCTCGTTGCGGTCGGGATAGTTGACGCCGACGCAGATGATCTTTTCCGGCGACGGCACAGGGATTTCATAAGCGATAGCGTCGAATGGAAAATCGACGGCGTAGGCTTCGGCCTCTTCCGCCAGCCGCCGTAGCACGCCGGCCTCGATCACTTCGCGCAGCGTCGGCCACTGGCTGTGCCGCGCCGACAGGTCGACGACGCCCTTATCTGTGACCACGCCATAGCGCGTCTTGCCGCCGACGGTGAAGGTGGCGAGCCGCCCATGTGCAGTCATCCCGGTCTCGTCAGGTTCGCGTCTGTGGTCACGGTGCGATGATCGGCGACGCCGTCAAATCCGGTTGGCGTGCGGCCGCGCCGGCAAAGGTGCTGCCCTCCTCGAACCAGCTTTTCGGCGCCGGCGCGCCCCACAGCGTCTGGCGCTGCGGGTCCTTGAGGTCCCACTTGATCGGCTCCAGATCCGGATCCACCGTCTGGTAGTCCGAGCAGTAGATCTCGATGCGGTGATTGTCGGGATCGCGAACATAGAGGAAGAAGGCGTTGGAAATGCCGTGCCGGCCTGGGCCGCGCTCGATGTTTGCGAGGTAACCGGTCGTCGCCATCAGGTCGAGCAGGTCGATAATGTTGAGCGGTGTCGGCACCCAAAAGGCGACGTGATGCAGGCGCGGACCCACACCGTTGGTGAAGGCGATGTCGTGGACGCCGCCCTTGCGGTGCGTCCAGGCCGCCCACAGCTTTCCGCTACTGGCATCCTCGGTGTATTCGGTGACGCGGAAGCCAAGCTCGTTGTAGAAGGCGACGGACTCGTCGACGTTGGGCGAGAAGCAGTTGAAGTGGTCGATGCGCAGCGGCTTCAC
The DNA here is from genome assembly GCF_040318615.1 of Mesorhizobium sp. M1078. Classification (NCBI taxonomy): domain Bacteria; kingdom Pseudomonadati; phylum Pseudomonadota; class Alphaproteobacteria; order Hyphomicrobiales; family Phyllobacteriaceae; genus Mesorhizobium; species Mesorhizobium sp. M1078. Next base: position 107,403 of record NZ_JAMYMP010000009.1, on the reverse strand, counting down.
GCCCTTGTAGAGCGCATATTTCTGATGAATCGGCGGCAGCCTTTCCATCTGGGCAAAGAACTCGAGCGGAATGCCGTGCGGGTCGCGGGTGCGGAAGGTGCGCGACTGGTAGGGTCGCTCGACCCACTCCACCGGCAGGCCTTTTGCCTTCAAGAAGTGCTCGGCCTTGTCGAGATCCTCATCCGAGAAAACCTTGAAGCCGAGATCGCGGGCTTCGGCGCTGCCGGCCTTCTTCAGCACGATGCAGTGGTGTCCGCGCTCTTCCAACGCCCTTAGATAGATGGCTTCCGATGTCTCGTCGGTAACCTGCAGGCCGAGCGTGTCGACATAGAAGGCGCGGGATTTCGCAAGGTCGGTGACCGCCAGTTCGACATGGCTGAGGCGCACGATGTTGAAGGCGGGATAGAGGTTTGGTTTGGGCAGTGGCATCCGATGTCCTCCGGTCAGCCGCCGAGTTTCTGGATCGCGTGCGCTGAAGTGGCGAAGGCGATGTTCTTCGTCTCCATGTAGAAATCGAAGGAATGGTCGCCGCCGTCGCGGCCGATGCCGGAATTCTTGACGCCGCCAAACGGCGTCGGCAAATGCCGCACATTCTCCGAATTGACCCAGATCATGCCGGCGTCCAGCGCATCGGTGAAGCGGAAGGCGCGGGTAACATCCGACGTCCAGAGATAGCCGGTCAGGCCGTATTGGGTGTCGTTGGCCAGCGCCAGCGCTTCGGCCTCGTCCTTGAAGGAAATGGCAGTCAGCACCGGCCCGAAAATCTCTTCCTGGGCAATGCGCATCCTGTTGGTGGCGCCGGTAAACAGCGTCGGGCTGACATAGCAGCCACCGCCCGGACCGGCGAACTTGCCGCCGCCGGCGGCTACCACCGCGCCTTCCGATTTGCCGATCTCGATATAGGACAGCACCTTTTCCTCGTGCACCGGATGGATCAGCGGACCGACCACCGTTTTGGGATCGAGCGGATGGCCAACCTTGATGCGCTTTGCCTTCTCCGCGACCAGATCCGTGAATGTGTCGTAGACCGAGGCTTCGACCAGCAGCCGCGACGATGAGGTGCAGCGTTCGCCGTTGAGCGAGTAGATCATGAACACGGCCGCATCCGCCGCACGTTCGAGATCGGCGTCGGCGAAGACGATCACCGGGTTCTTCCCGCCCAGTTCGAAATGCACGCGCTTCAGCGTATCGGCGCCCTGTTTCATGATCATCGAGCCGGTGCGGCTCTCACCGACAAAACCGATCGCCTTGATGTCAGGGTGCTCGGTCAGCGCCTTGCCGGCGTGCTCGCCGAGGCCGTTGACCAGGTTCCACACGCCTTTCGGCAGGCCGGCCTCCTCGGCGATCTCGACCAGCAGGCGAGCGGTCAGCGGCGAAAATTCGGCCGGCTTGTGGACGACGGTGCAGCCTGCCGCCAGCGCCGGCGCGATCTTCCATGTCGACAGCATGAACGGCGTGTTCCACGGCGTGATGATGCCGACCGGGCCGATCGGCACGCGCGTGGTGATGTTGACCTGGCCTGTCGTGCGCAGCGTCTCGCCGTCGCGCGCTTCCGGCGCGCGGTCGGCGAAGAAGCGGAAATTCTCGGCGCCGCGCAGCGCGGCCTTGGCCATGAATTTCAGCGCCTGGCCGGTGTCCATGCACTCGACGAAGGCGATCTCCTCGGCGCGCGCTTCGATCGCATCGGCTATCTTGTGCAGCAGCTTCTTGCGCCCGTCGCCCGGCATGGCGGCCCAGGCCGGGAACGCCGCCTTTGCCGCCTTGGCGGCGCGGTCGATATCGGCGGCACTGCCACGCGCGACCTTGGCCAGCGGCTTGAGATCGACCGGCGACATGCTCTCGAAGGTCGAGCCATCCACCGCCGGCACCGCTTCGCCGCCGATCTGGTTCAGCACGCCGTCGCGCTTGAAACGGGCCAGATAGGCCTCGGCCTTTTTCAGATTGCCTTCGAGGTCGGACATATCAGCTTCCGTCACTTGCCGCGCAGTCGCGGATGGATTGCGTTTTTCTTCCAGCTCAGTACCGGGTCGATCTCCCTGATCTCCAGGGAAAGAGCGAAATGCGGGGTATCGAACAGGGGGCCAAGGTATTCGCTCACCGCGGCGAAGACCGCCTCCCCGGTTCGTTTCTTGTCCTCGGCGCTGCGCCCGGTTCCAATGCGAAACGACATGTCGAGGAAAGCGTTTTCCGGCAGGCTGTCGGCGATGGCATAGGCTTCCGCACGGAAGGCCCGCACCCGCACCGCGCCGGTTTCAAACAGCCCGGTGCCGAGCACGGTGCGCAACACCAGCGCGCACAATTCGCTCATGTCGACCTTGGCATCGAGGTTGGCCGAATACTCGATGGAAAAGTGAGGCACCGCGTCTCGCCTCCCGGATTGTTGCGCTGCTGTAGTTAACGCGTTAATTACATGCAGCATCACTGAAGTCAAGCCTTGCATCCAAGTTGAGGCGACGATACGGGATGGAAAGGTCAGGTTTTGGCGTGCGGTCCCGCCGACCGCCCGCATCATTGGGGACGCTGCTTCTTGCTGCCTGAAAACACCCGTCGTTCTCTGCCGATGGCGCTGCTCCATGCCCGCGAAGTGGTGATGGCGCGGTTTCGCCCTATGCTGGCGGCGCATGACGTGACCGAACAGCAATGGCGTGTGCTGCGCGTTCTGAGCGAGGCCGGCCCTGTCGAGGCGACGGAACTTGCCGATCGCGCTTCGGTGCTGCCGCCCAGCCTGACACGCATCATCAAGACGCTCGAGGGCCGAAAATTCATCACCCGCAACAGGGCGGAAGGCGATGGCCGCCGTGTCGTGCTGACGATCGCCCCGGCGGGCTCCGCCCTTATCGATGCCTTGTCGCCGGAACGCCTCGTCATCTACCGCGACATCGAACAGCGCTTCGGACATGAGAGGCTCGAGCAATTGCTCGATCTGCTGGAGAGCCTGATCGCCGGCGAGAACTGACTGCTCCCGCTCAGCCGCCAAAACTGCCAAGCCGCGTCGGCTGCGTGTAATTGCGGTCGACATAAAGCAGCGCCGAGCCGCCGCTGCCGTGCCTGACGTCGATAACCCGGCCGATCATGACATTATGCGTGCCGACTATGTGCACATCCTCGATCTCGCAATCGAAATTGACGATCGCATCGGACAGCGCCGGCGTGCCTGAGGCCAGCGTTTGCCAGCGCGCCGCCGAATAGCGTGCCTCCATGTCCCTGGTCGCGCCGGCGAACTTGCCGGCCAGGTGCATATGGTCATGCGTCAGCACGTTGACGCAGAAGCGCCGGTTGGCGAGGAACATGGCGGCCTGGGTCGAGCGGCCGTTCATGCACACCAGCAGTGTCGGCGGTTCGTCCGACACACTGCACATGGCGGTGGCGGTGAAGCCGCCGCGCCCGGCCGGACCATCTGTCGTGACGATGTTGACCGGCGCGCAGACCCTTGCCATGGCGTCGCGGAAATCGGCCTTCGAAATCTGCGTGGCCATCTGACATCACCCGGCCGTAGAAGCGAGCGGATTGAGCCAGGTATCTCCCGTCCAGCCGTTCTCGTCATAGTCGGCCATGCAGGTGTCGACCAGTTCTTCCATGGCCTTCAGCCGGCCGCCGCGTTCGGCGCCCTTCAGCACCTGCAGCCGCACCTCTTCCGGCGCACCGGCATAGTTGAGTTCGTAGAGCGCGTGGCGGCCGCCGAACTCGGTGCCGGTCGCGTCCCACAACAGTTTCATGATCTTGATGCGCTCGACATGGCCCATGTCGTTGGAACCGCGCACATATTGCGCGAGGTATTTGTCGATCTCGGGATTGTTGAAGTCGCGCACCGATGACGGCAGGTAGATCAAGCCGGAGGCGATCACCCGGCGCACCGTGTCGATGACGCGCGGGTAGGCTTCCGACATGAAAGTCCGGTAGGCAAGGGCTGCTTCCAGGTTGGGCAGGACAGCGCCATTCGCCCAGGGGATCGGATTATAAGCCATGGCGTTGGAAAAGCTCCAGAACATGTGCCTGAGCGCGATGACCTCGCCCAGCGCCGCCTGGTTGCCTCGGAAGGCATCTCCGCCGGTGGCGCGCAGCGCCTTGGCCAGCAGGCCGGCGAGGAAGTCGAGCTTGACGGCAAAGCGTGTGCAGCCCTGGAAGCAATAGCCATGCATGAAGCCCGAAGCCGGATGGAAGGACAGGATTTTCTGCGCGTCGCGCAGCACCAGCACGTCCTCCCAGGGGATGAAGACATTGTCGAGCACCAGGATGGCATCGTTCTCGTCGAAGCGCGACGACAACGGATAGTCGAACGGAGCCGCCGCCGTGTTGGCCGTCTGCTCATAGGAGACGCGGCAGAACATCTTTACCCCCGGCGCATTCATCGGCACGATGAACATGACCGACAGCGACGGATCTTCGGTGACCGTCGCCGAGCTCTGCGCCAGGAAATTGTAGTGGGTCAGCGCCGAGGACGTCGCCACCACCTTGGCGCCGGAGACATAGATGCCGGCGTCGGTCTCCTTGGTGATGTGGACGAAGACATCCTTCACCTGTTCGGCCGGCTTGTGGCGGTCGATCGGCGGGTTGACGATGGCGTGGTTCATGAACAGCACGGCTTCCTGCGCACGCTTGTGCCAGGCGAGCGCATTGTCCTTGAACGGGCCGTACCAGTCGGCATTGGCGCCGAGCGTGTTCATCAGTGCCGCCTTGTAATCGGGCGTGCGGCCCATCCAGCCATAGGACATGCGTGACCACTCGGCGATCGCGGTCTGCTGGGCCGCGAGTTCGCCGGAGGATTTGGCGACGCGGAAATATTTGTGGGTGTAGCCGCCCGAACCGGTATCGGTAGGCGAGGTCAGCGTGCCCTGCCGCTTGGGATCGTGCAGCGCATCATAGAGGCGCGCCAGCGACCGCGCCGAATTGCGCATCGCCGGATGGGTGGTGACATCGGCAATGCGCTCGCCGTTGATGTAGACCTCGCGGCCGTCGCGCAAGCTCTCCAGATACTCGGCCCCGGTGAACGGGCGCCCATTGTCGGCACGAAAGTCTTCCGATCGCATGATGTTCCTCCACTTATGGCATCAACTCTAGCTCTCCTGGCAAGGATCGGTTAGGACGTAACGGCAAAACCGATTGGACTTTTTCCGGCGCCATGAGCCTCAATTCCATTCCTGATTTCTTTGTCTATGGCGAGCCGGTGCGGCCGCTCGAAGTCGGCTTCCTGCATGTCGAGACGGTGCTTGCGCGCAGCAACATTCATCTCGGCCAGGTTGCCGCGCACAAGCATCCGCAAATGGGCCAGATCACCTACTGGACAAGCGGCTCCGGCACTTATCGCATCGAGGATCAATCCTGGCACTTTTCGGCGCCGGCCGTCAGCTTCGTGCCGAGCACCATCGTGCATGGCTTCTCGATCGGGCCCGGCACCGACGCCATCGTCGTTTCGGTCGCCGATGATGCGCTTGCGGCAATAGCCGCTCACAGCCTGCTGCCATTGGATCGGCCGGTTTTTGCCGATAGCCTTCCTCAGCACGTCGCGTGGAAAAGGCTTGCGGCGGTGCTGGAGATGATCGCCACGGAATATGCCGAGGCGCAGGCCGGGAGTGACAAGACCCTGCCGGCGCTGATTGCCGTCGCGCTCTCCCACGTCGCGCGTCTTGGTCCCGAGGTAATGGATGCGACTGGCTCTTCCGATGCTGCATTGGCGCGCGGCTTGCGCCGTCTGGTCGATGCGCATTTCCGCGACAACTGGCCCGTCGACCGCTACGTCGAGGCGCTGGCCACGACACCGCATCTTCTCGACAAGGCCGCCCATAGGGTGCTTGGCAGCGGCGTCAAGCGGCTCATGGGCGAGCGACGGTTGCTGGAGGCCAAGCGCTTGCTGCTGTTCACCGTACGCACCGTCGAGGACATCGCCTACGAAATCGGCTTCGACGATCCGGCCTATTTCTCACGCTTCTTCCGGGAGCGGGTTGGCCAGGCGCCCGCCGCCTGGCGCCGCGCGCAGCTGGGGCAGAGTTGAAGCTTCCGCGCCGGCCAGGATCAGGCGTTTGGGTCGACACGCCGGCCAGGCGCAGCGCCGCCGAGTTGATCCACCTGTTGATAGGTGTTGCCGCGCAGCATCACCCCTCGCACGGCGCGGCGCATCGAGATTGATGTCGCCGCGAAACTTGCTGGTGTTTTTTGTCGCTTCCAAACGGTTCGTTATTTGAACCACCATTTTATGTGCTATGAGCGGACTGCAAGGTGGATTGGCTTCCCTCCCATGCGAAGTATCTTGAGGATGCACGATGAGCACAGTCGGCAAAGCGATATCGCTGTTGGAACAGTTCACGCTCGGCGAACCGGAGATCGGCCTGTCCGAGCTCGCCCGCAAAACCGGCCTCGACAAGGCGACGGCGCGGCGCCTGCTGATGGCGATGGCCGACCACCGCCTGATCGAACAAGAGCCGGCAAGCCGCCGCTACCGGCTCGGCGCCGGCCTGTCGCGGCTGGCCCGGTTTCGCGACGCGCATTTTCCCTTCGTGCGCGTGGCAGCACCTGTGGTTCGCGAGCTGGCGCTGGAAACCGGCGAGACGGTGCATCTGTCGGAATTCAGCGCCGGCGCACTGCTGACGGTCCATGTCGAGCTGTCGGCAAAGGCCAACCGGGTCAATGTCGATGTCGGCCAGGTGCTGCCCTTGCACGGCACCGCCTCCGGCATCGCCTTTCTCGCCGCTTCGCCTCGGGAAGCGGCCGAGGCCTATGTCGACAAGCCGTTGCCGACCTTCACGCCACACACGGTGACGCAGCCCGACAGGCTGATGAAGGCGATCCGGCTTGCCGCCAAGCGCGGCTATTCCTCGAGCTCCCAAGGCTATGAAGAAGGCGTCCACAGCATAGCCGCGGCAATCCTCGGCTCCGATGGCCGTCCTTTAGGCACTCTGGCGGTGGCCTCGCCTGTGTCACGCGCCGATGACAGCATGGCGGCCAGCCAGGGCGAAGCGGTGATCAAGGCGGCGCGGCTGATTTCAGCGCGCCTGGCCGGCGAAGCCTGACATCTCTACCGTCGCAGGGGAGATGATTAGCGGGTTAAGTTCCCAGCGGCGCACCGGCCTTGCCGCGAGACCGGAACGCTTCGTCTGGGACAGGCGGCTGGAGCGCAGCAAGGAAGAATTGTTGTCGCCCGCCCGAGCGTCGCCCACGATCTCGGAAATCGCCTTTGCTTGGGGGTTCAATTCGAGTGCGCATTTTTCGCGCGCGTTCGAGAGCCGGTACGATGTGGCCCGCGGAAGTTACGCCAGAGGCTGAGGGCGGGTGCGTTGAGGGGTGGGCCGTTTGCCGGATCTCGGAGAGCGCCCCAGCTCGCCGAAAGCCGGCATCCGGCAGCAAGTTCTACATATTGGCGGCGGTTGGCCGTACGATCACTTCGTTGACGTCGACGCCATCGGGTTGATCAAGCGCAAAACGGATCGCCCGTGCAATGGCGTCCGGTGTGAGCGACTTCTGCCGCCATTCTTTCAGAGCCGTGGCGACCTGAGGATCGCTGATATCGTCGCCCAGTTCGGTTGCGGTCACTCCGGGGGAGATGATCGTGGCGCGGATGTCGTCATGCTCCTGCCGCAGCCCCTCGGTGATTGCCCAGACGGCATATTTCGTGCCGCAATAGACCGCCGCGGTGGGCAGCACGATATGCGCACCGACCGAGGCGACATTGACGATATGCCCATTCTTCTGGGCGACGAAGCGCGGCAGCACCGCGGCGATCCCGTTCAGCACGCCGCCGATGTTGACATTGATCATGCGAGACCACTCATCGCGCTTCAGCGCGGCAAGCGGCGACAGCGGCATGACGCCGGCATTGTTGACCAGCACATCGATCTGCCCGAATTCGGCATGAGCGGCATCGGCAAAGGCGTCGAAATTCGCCGCGTCAGTCACGTCGAGTTCGCGCCACGCGACGCCTTTGCCTATTTCTGCGGCCAGCGCCTTGAGCCGCTCGGTGCGGCGGGCCCCGATGAACAGTCTGGCGCCGGCACCGGCAAGTTCCCGAACCGTCGCTTCGCCGATGCCGCTGGAGGCGCCGGTGATGAGTACAACCTTGTCTTTAAGTCCCGTCATGATCGTTCCTTTTTCGCTGCGGTGACGGGGAGATAGATGGCGCGAACCGGCAAAGGCCGGTAGCGTGATCGTCCAAACAGTTTGCACGATCCTCCAAATGAACTCGAAATGCCTTGCAACATTTCGCGCCATGAAGATTTATGCGGCATGGAGAAAATCAATGAACTCGCCGAGCTGATCACCCGCTTTGCGCCGAAATCTGGCATGGCCGGCACTGCGGTGCCGCGGCTGTCGCTCATTCGCGCCAACCAGCCCAGTGCACCCGTGCCTGCGGTCTACGAGGCGTCGCTTTGCATAATCGCCCAAGGATCGAAGCGCGTCTCGCTGGCCGACCAGAGCGTGGTCTATGACGCATCGAGCTACCTGCTCGTCTCGGTCGACCTGCCGCTGGTCGGGCATGTGTTGGAGGCGAGCCCGGCGGCGCCCTACCTCTGTTGCAAGATAGATTTTGATTCCACCGCGCTGGCCGAGCTGCTTGTGAAAGAAGGACGTGCATCCCCCAGCAGGGATCTGCCGGTGTTAGCTGCCTATCCAAGTGACCCCGACCTGATTGATGCCGCCTGTCGGCTTGTCAGGCTGCTCGATCGCCCCGAGAGCATCACCGTGCTGGCGCCGCTGATCGAACGCGAAATCCTTTACCGGCTCCTCACCGGACCGCACGGTGACACGCTTCGCCAGATGGCGTCGGTGGACAGCCACCTGAGCCAGGTCAGCCGCGCCATCGCCACGATCCGCAATCATTTCCAGGCACAACTGCGCATCGAAGACATTGCGGCGGCATCAGGCATGAGCGCGTCGTCCCTTCATGCCCATTTCAAGGCGATTACGCGCATGACCCCGCTCGAATACCAGAAGCAGCTGCGCCTGCAGGAGGCGCGAAGGATTATGCTTGCCGGCGGCGCAAACGCAGGCACGGCCGGGTTCGCGGTGGGCTATGACAGCCCTTCGCAGTTCAGCCGAGAATATCGTCGCCTGTTCGGTGCGCCGCCCCGGAAAGATATTCACCGCCTTCAGGCGACACCCAGTTCGGCTGCGGCTTATTGAGTTTTCCGAGCGGCATGCGCCAGCGATGGCTGGTCAGGAGCCAGCCGCCTCCAGATGGCGAAGCGTCCGATCATGATCGGTAGAACTCCCGGTACCATTCGACAAAGCGCGGAACCCCTATTTCGATCGGGATTTTGGGCTTGAAGCCGGTCGCCTCCTCGAGCGAGCTGACATTGGCGAAAGTTGCCGGAACGTCGCCTGGCTGAAGTGGCCTGAGGTTGCGGTTTGCCTTGCGTCCCAGCGCGTCTTCGAGCACCTCGATCAATCGGTTCAGTTGAACGGGCGAATTGCCGCCGATGTTGTGAATCCTGAACGGGGCGTTGCTGGTCGCTGGGTCTGGCGCGACACTTTTCCACTCAGGATTGGGTGTCGCGGGTTGCTGCATGACGCGGATAATACCTTCGACAATGTCGTCGATATAGGTGAAATCCCGCTGCATGTTGCCATAGTTGAAGACCTCGATCGGCTCGCCGGCGAGGATAGCCTTGGCGAAGATGAACAGCGCCATGTCCGGCCGCCCCCACGGACCATAGACGGTGAAAAAACGCAGCCCGGTGGTCGGCAGTCGAAACAGATGGCTGTATGTGTGCGCCATCAGCTCGTTCGCCTTCTTGCTTGCGGCGTAAAGGCTGAGCGGATGGTCCGCCGGATCGTGCACGGAAAACGGCATGCGGGTGCTGCCGCCATAAATCGAACTCGACGATGCATAGACCAGATGGCCGACGGAGGCCTGCCGGCATCCTTCCAGGATGTTGACAAAGCCGCTGAGGTTGCTTTCCACATAGGCGTGCGGATTGCTGATCGAATAGCGTACGCCGGCTTGCGCCGCGAGATTGACGACAACCTCCGGCGCGGCCGAGAGGAAGAGCTCCGAAATACGGTCCCGCTCCGTGAGATCGGCATGCTCGAAACAAAAATTCGAAAACGCTTTCAGCCGCTCGAGACGAGCCTGCTTCAGGCTGACGTCATAATACTCGTTCATGGAGTCGAGGCCGATAACCTGGCGTCCTTCGGCAAGCAGCCTCAGACAAAGATGAAACCCTATGAACCCGGCTGCGCCGGTGATCAGTATCGGCCTGCTTGATGTCACTGCATATCCTAGCGTTAATTTCAGGCGAGCTTTACAAGCTCCAGTATTTTATGTTGTCGGGAACTTCATTGGGCTTGATGGCCGACTTGACATCGAACAGTGTCCCCCCCGGCCTGATCATTTGAAAAAGACGCGCTCTTTCGTTGGTGAGATATTGCCTGTGAGGCACCGCCAGAACAAGCGCCTGCAAATCGTTTATCTCATCGAGCGGCAGGATTGTTTCGCCGTGATCACGCCGAGCGGTTTCGACATCGGCAAGGGGATCATGGACTTTGGGGACAATTCCGAACTGCCTTAGTTCCTTGACCATGTCGAAAACGCGGCTGTTGCGCAAATCCGGCACGTCCTCCTTGAATGTCAGCCCGAGAATGCCGACAGAAGCCCCTTTGACGGGCGTGTCAGAACCAATCAGCCGTTTGACAACCTGCTGGGCGACGAAGGCCCCCATGCCGTCATTGATGCGACGTCCGGCGAGGATGATCTGCGGATGGTAACCTTCTGCCTCGGCCTTGGCGGTCAAATAATATGGATCGACGCTGATGCAGTGGCCGCCGACGAACCCCGGTTTGAAGGGAAGGAAGTTCCATTTCGTCGACGCAGCATCAAGAACATCCTGCGTCCGGATATCGAGCCGCTCGAAGATCATTGCCAGTTCGTTCATCAGCGCGATGTTCAGATCGCGCTGGGTGTTCTCGATAACCTTCGCTGCCTCGGCCACCTTGATCGACGGGGCGCGGTAGACGCCGGCATCGATGATACGGCCATAAACGTTCGCGACGCGCTCCAGCGTCTCGTTATTCTCGCCGGAGACGACTTTGACGATCTTTTGCAGCGAGTGTTCTCGATCGCCGGGGTTGGCGCGTTCGGGCGAATAGCCGAGGGCAAAGTCGCGGGGATGTCGCAGGCCGGAAACCTGCTCGATGATCGGCCCACAGAAATCTTCGGTCACACCTGGATAGACTGTCGACTCAAAAACGACGACGGCGCCTTTGCTCACCGCCTCGCCGACGAGTTCGGACGCCAGTTTCAAAGAAGCTAGATCGGGAGCGCGATTTGCGTCGATAGGGGTTGGCACGGCGACGATGAAGAAAGTAGCGCCTTTCAACATCTCCCGGTCGGTGGTCAGCCCTATCGAGGTCTCCTTGAGCGCCGTTGCGTCAACTTCCCCCGTACGATCGACGCCGCCATGCAATTCCCCGATCCGACGCTCGCTGATGTCAAAAGCTATGGTGCCGGGGAAAACCTTCCCAAAGGCAATGGCTACCGGCAGGCCGACATAACCCAGGCCGATAACTGCAATGCGTTCGGACATCCGTGGGGTTCCTCGAGCCACCTGTTGAGCCGACGTGCTTGTATGGCAGGCTGTTGGCCAATTCAACGATGCTCTATCGCGAAGAGGAATGTCTCACGCAAATAGGCGTCACCGTTTTTTTCATGTTGCCATCCGCCGATGTCATCGAAGTTGTGGATAAAATCCAGCAGGATCGGGTTTCGAGCCACTCTCTGCTGCGGATTGGGGTGAACCGTCAGGTTCTGCCGGCCATCTACGCAGCGGCGGCCCTGACGACAGGGCTGATATTCTCTGCTGCCAATCCATAGGCCACTATCGGCCTCAATCGTGCCTTCTGATCAAACCAAATGCCCGGATCGGAATTCGCATCGGCACCGAGCGGATCTGCGAAATTTCAGTTTGGTCCTTGTGCATTGGCTGCGGACACGTCGTATCCTGCGTGTGGCGACCGATATCTGGTCGATCAGCATTTGCCTGGGAGCAGAAATTGGCCAGACTCTATGACAGCCGCAGACGCATTCTCGTTACCGGGGGCGCAGGGTTTATCGGCTCGCATCTTATTGACCGCCTGTTGGAACGAGGCGACGAAATCTTGTGTGTCGACAACCTTTTCACCGGATCAAAGCGCAATATCGACCATTTGGCCAAGCATCCCCGCTTCGAATTCATGCGCCATGACGTGACCTTTCCGCTCTTCGTCGAAGTCGATGAGATTTACAACCTGGCGTGTCCGGCCTCGCCTGTTCACTACCAGTACGACCCGGTTCAGACGATCAAGACCGCCGTGCACGGCGCCATCAATGTTCTTGGACTGGCAAAGCGGCTGAAATGCAAAGTCTTTCAGGCCTCCACCAGTGAGGTCTATGGTGACGCGTCTGTGCATCCGCAGCCCGAGAGTTACTGGGGCAATGTAAACCCGATCGGGCCGCGCTCATGCTACGATGAAGGCAAACGCTGCGCCGAAACGCTGTTCTTCGACTATCACCGACAACATGGCTTGTGGGTCAAGGTCGCGCGGATTTTCAATACGTTCGGGCCGCGCATGCACCCGGCAGACGGCAGGGTTGTCTCAAATTTCATCGTGCAGGCGCTTCGTGGTGAACCGATAACCATTTTCGGCGACGGCTCACAGACAAGGTCGTTTTGCTACGTCGACGACCTGGTGAGCGGCATGCTGCGCCTCATGGATACGGGGCCGGAGGTGACCGGTCCAGTAAACATCGGCAATCCAAGGGAAGTAACGATCAGGCGCTTGGCCGAACTGACGACGCAGATGACCGGATCAGGTTCGGATATAATTTACCGCGATCTTCCGCAAGACGATCCGCGGCACCGCCAGCCCGATATCACCCTTGCCAAAAGGCTTGTCGGCTGGGAGCCGACGGTGACTTTGGAAGCCGGGCTGCAACAGACGATCGACTATTTCAAAGCCCTGCTGCCGAAGGTTTCCACAAACTCGCCTTGACCCGGCACCGCAGTGCAACCGTCAAGTCTGACCGATCACCGTCGTGGTAGCGACGCCTTTTGCAGTCGACTCCGGTAGGCTTGAAGTTTTTTGAATTCTAATTATTTTAAGCTTGAAATTATTTGAAGAACCCCATGGCGCTTCATCCGTCCGAGCCGGGACACCGGCATTTGGCGGAGAGCAGAAGGAGGAGGAAGATTTGCCGTCGTTCCGGGATAAAACTCCATGAACACAGCACGATTTTCCGAGAGTGTCACAGGCAAGATCGTCGATGGCGTTCTCGTCGTCACGATCGAAAATCCGCCGGTCAACGCGCTGTCCTTCCATGTCAGGGCCGGACTGATGGCTGCGCTTGGGCGTGCGGCGTTGGATGAAGTGTCTGCCGTGGTGCTGACCGCCATTGGGCGCACCTTCATCGGTGGCGCCGATATCAAGGAATTCGGCAAGCCCGCTATCGAGCCCACACTGCCTGAAGTGATCGAAGCGATCGAGAGCTTCGCGAAACCGGTCGTCGCGGCAGTTGGCGGCGCGGCGCTCGGCGGCGGCTGCGAGATTGCGCTGGCCTGCCACTACCGGGTGGCCAGCAAGGCGGCCAGCTTCGGCCTGCCCGAGGTCAAGCTCGGGTTAGTGCCTGGGGCCGGCGGAACCCAACGCCTGCCCCGCCTCATCGGCACGGTCGCCGCAATCGACCTGATCGGCACGGGTCGGCCCGCGAAAGCCGACGAAGCGCTCACTCTCGGTCTGATCGATGCCATTGCAGACGATCTTCCCGAAGGCGCGCTCGATGTCGCCCGCCGTCTCGTTGGCCAACCGTTGCGGCGCACGGGCGCGCTTTCCGTCCCACGCTCGCAACCCGAAGCCGAAGCGGCAGCCCCAAGAAAGGTGCTTTCCCGCAGCCGTGGACAGATCGCGCCTGCAGAAGCCGTGAGACTGGTCCAGGCCGCGTCCACGGCCAAACTTGAGGACGGTCTTGCGGACGAACGCGCGACCTTCCTGCGCCTCCGGGATTCTCGCGAAGCGGCAGCGTTGCGCCACGTCTTCTTTGCCGAGAGGCAAGCCAGCAAAGTCGACAGGCTGGAGGGTGTCACGCCTCGCAAGGTCGAGACCGTCGGTATCGTCGGAACCGGCCTGATGGGTGCAGGCATCGCGGTCTCGGCCTTGAATGCCGGCTATCGCGTAATCGGCATCGAGCAGAACGACGACGCCGCGGCAAAAGGATACGAGCGTATCGCCGGGCTTCTCGACAAGTCGGTCCAATCCGGCCGTCTCACCGATCATGCGCGCAGGGAGGCGCTGAGCCGGTTTGAAGCGGCCAGCGACGCCGGCAGGCTGGTGCAGGCCGATCTGGTCATCGAGGCAGTGTTCGACGATCTCGCGGTAAAAACCGAACTCTTCCGGAAGCTCGAACGTATCGTCCGCCCGGACGCCATCCTTGCGACCAACACCAGCTACCTCAACCCCGACGAGATCGCCTCTGCAACCGCCCGGCCCGAACGGATCGTCGGCCTGCATTTTTTCTCCCCGGCCAACGTCATGCGGCTCACCGAAGTGGTGGATTGCGCGGCGACGGCGCCCGATGTGCTCGCCTCGGCTGTCGCGTTCGTCAGGAAGCTCGGCAAGCTGCCTGTCGTGTGCGGCGTTACCGAGGGTTTCATCGGCAACCGCCTCTATTCGGCCTACCGCCGCGAGGCGGAGTTCATGGTGGAGGATGGCGCAGCACCGGAAGAGGTGGATGCCGCGCTGGAGGCCTGGGGCTTCCCGATGGGGATCTTCGCGGTCAACGACATGGCTGGGCTGGAGATAGCCTGGGCGCGGCGCAAGCGACAGGCGGCGATGCGCGATCCGCAAGCACGTTATGTCGAGATCGCCGACCGGCTGTGCGAGGCCGGCCGCTTCGGCCGCAAGACCGGGCGCGGCTGGTACGATTATTCCGACGGCGAGCGCAGGAGCGACCCGCAAGTGGCCGCGCTGATCGAGGCCGTTCGGGCGGCCAAGGACATCGTGCCGCGCCGCTTTTCGCCCGATGAGATCGTCACGCGCTTGCTGGCGGCAATGGCCGAAGAGGGCAAGGCCTTGCTTGCCGAAGGCATCGCGGCGCGTGCCTCCGACATCGATCTGGTGATGATCAACGGCTATGGCTTCCCGGCCCACAAGGGCGGGCCGATGTTCCGCGCCGGAGAGGTTTAAGGACCAGCTACGACAGCCTTGCGATGACGGCGCGCAGTGCCTCGCCGAAACGCCTGACCTCGTCGACCGTGTTGTAATGGACCAGCGAGGCGCGGATGGCGCCGCTGTCCATCGACAGGTTGAGACGCTTCATCAGCCGGGGCGCATACATATGGCCGTCGCGGATGCCGATCTGCATGTCAGCCATTTCCTCGACGATCCGCTGCGGCGACAGCTTGCCGATGTTGAAGCAGAATGTCGGCACGCGTTCGTTGATGCGGGCTTCCTCGGCGACGCCGTAGATCGTGGCATTGCATCCCTTGAGCACGGCGAGCATCTCACGCGCCAGGAGCACTTCGTAATCGCGGATGGCGCCCATGCCGGCAACGATGTTGTCGCGCCGCGAGCGGTTGTTGGAGGGCGCCAGATTGCGGCCGATCAGTTCCAGGTACTGCACTGCGGCATCCATGCCCGAGACGTTCTCGTAGATGAAGGTGCCTGCCTCGACCTTGTAAGGCGGCTCGTCGGGGATGAAATCCTCGCGGAAGGTCGGCAGCCGCTTCAGCGTTTCGAAGCGGCCCCACAGAAAGCCCATATGCGGCGAGAAATTCTTGTAGCCGGAGCAGACGAGATAATCACAGTCCCAGGCCTGCACGTCGATCAGCCCGTGCGGTCCGTAATGCACGCAGTCAAGGAACACTTCGGCGCCGGCCGCATGCGCGATCGCGGCCACCGAAGCGACGTCGACGATCGAGCCGATCGAATGCGCGGTCACCGTGCAGGCGACGAGACGGGTGCGATCGGAAACCAGCGGCTTGAGGTCGTCGACATGCAGGTTGCCGTCCTCGCGCATGCGCCACCATTTGAACTTGGCTCCGGCGGGCTCCAGCGCCAGCCACGTGGCGATGTTGGCGTCGTGGTCCATATCGGTGATGACGATCTCGTCGCGCTCTGTGTCCTTGGCCAGCATCTGGCCGATGCCGAGGCTGACCAGGCGAATGAACGAGGTGGCGTTCATGCCGAAGCAGATTTCCGACGGACTGTAGGCGTTGATCAGCAAGGCCACGCTCGTCCGAGCATCCGCAACCGATTGGTCCACCGTGACCGAGCGCCCATAGCGACCACCACGCTGCACATTGTGCGAGACCAGGTGATTGGTCACCGCGTCGAGCACGCTCTGCGGGATCTGCGCGCCGGCGGCGTTGTCCATGAAGATGAAATCACCGGCGCGCTGCAAGGCCGGAAACATGGCGCGGATGGTGTCGACCGGAAAGCCGCCGGCGGCTTGGGAATTGCTCAACTGTATCTCCTGCGAATGGCTTGGGAAGCGGCACGGTTGATGAGGTCAGCGCGTCTTCTCGGTCTTGAAGCGGTCTTCGAGCAGGCTGACGAGGCGGACCATCGGCCAGAGGAAGATGAGATAGACCAAAGCGGCGCCGATCAGCGGCGAGGGATTGGCATAGAGCGACTGCGCGTTGGTCGCTTCCTTCAACAGTTCAGGCAGCGCAACGGTGGAAGCGAGCGACGTGTCCTTGAACATCGAGACGCAATTGCTGGTCATCGGCGGGATGACGACGCGGATCGCCTGCGGCAGCACCACCTTGCGCAAGGTCAAAAGGAAAGGCAGGCCGAGCGCCTGTGCTGCCTCGAATTGGCCTTTCGGAATGCTCTCAATGCCGGAGCGGAACACTTCTGCTGAATAGGCCGACATGATGATGGCGAACGCCGTCACGGCGGAGGCCCAGGACGACAGACGGATGCCGAGGAAGGGCAGCGCATAATAGATCAGGATCAGCACCACCAGCACCGGCAGGGCGCGGAAGATGTCGGTGTAGCCGACTGCCAGCCAGCGCAGCGGCTTCGGCGCATAGAGCCGCAACAGGCTGATCCCCAGGCCGATGGGAATGCCGATGCCGATACTCAAAATGCCGAGCAGCAGCGTGTTCAGGAAGCCACGCAACAGCGCCGGCAGGCTGGACATGATCACGTCAGGATTGAAGAAGGTGTCGATCAGCGACATGGGAGCGTTCCCGAACCCCAGAGCAAAGGATGCTCAAGTTAAAACCAATCGACCTTGCCTCCCATGAGGCTATCCGTGCGGCAGCAGGCGCCGGAGCGTGAAATGAATCGTGCCGGCCCGGGAGCCGGCACGATTTAAGTGCATTGCCGGTCAGGCCTTGGGCAGCGGCATTTCCTTGACCGTCGAGGAATCGGCTGGCGCGTCGCTGCCGAACCACTTCTTGTGGATCGCGGCCAGCGTTCCGTCCTTCTTCATCGCGGTCAGCGCGTCGTTCAGCTTGCCGAGCAGCGGATGGTCCTTGCTCATCATCAGGCCGTACTGTTCGCCGGTCTTGATGCGCTGCTTGACCTTGAGGTCCTTCATCTTGGTGAAGGAGTATTCCATGCCCGGAATATCGCTGACGGCGGCGTCCACGCGGCCCGCGCTGAGGTCGAGCAGCAGGTTCTGCTGCGTGTCATAGCCCTTCACGTCGCTGTAGCCGTCAGCCTCCTGATGCGCCTTGACCCAGGTCTCGCCGGTCGAGCCTGAAAGCACGCCGACGATCTTGCCCTTGAGGTCGGCCTCGGTGTTAACAGCGCTATCGGTCTTCGTCGCAATGCCCATGTCGGAGTCATAATAGGGCTGGGTGAAGGACAGCGTTTTCAGTCGCTCCGGCGTGATGGTGATCGAGGAGATCGCGACATCGATGCGGTTGGAACTGACAGCCGCGAACAGCGCCTGGAAGCCGAGGTCGGCAATGTCGGTGGTCATGCCGGCACGCTTGGCCGCTTCGTTGACGATGTCGACTTCAAAGCCCTCGAACGTGCCGCTCTCGTTCTTGTATTCGAAGGGCGGATTGGTCGGGTAGGCGCCGACATTGAGCACATCGGCGGCAAAGGCGGTGGCCGGGCCGGCAGCGATGCCGATGGTGGCGGCGAGAAGAAGCAGGTTGCGACGAGTGAAGCTCATTTTGTGTTCCCTCTGGTTGTGATCGGGCGGGTTTGCTCCCGCACGGTTTGTTGCCGTCCCACCTCCCAGCGGGGCGTCAATTCATGGCGGCGACCATGCGCTCGAGCGCGGTCGCTATCTGGTCGCGTTCACGGCACACGCACATCCGCAGGAAGGCCGCTGCCGAATTTCCAAAGAGGTGGCCGGGAGCCAGCCCGACGCGCGCCGTCTCCAGTATCCTGGCGCAGGCCTGCCGGGCGTCGCTTTCGCCGTCCATGGCAAAGAAGGCATACATGCCTCCGCGCGGTTTCGTCGGCAGGATGATGCCGGGAATCTGGGCCAGCCTGTCATAGGCAAGGTCGAGGCCGGTTTTGATCCGCTGCCTGATCTCCTCGACCAGCGGCTCACCTTGGCGAATGGCGGCGACAGCGCCGGCCTGGATCGGCGCGGCGGTGCCGCTGTTGATATACTGCGTCATGGCGCCAAGCTGGTCGGCTACCCCCGACGGATGCGTCAGCCAGCCGATGCGCCAGCCGGTCATCGCCCACGCTTTCGAAAAACTGTTGACCGACAGCACCCGGTCGCCATCCTCGGCGATCTGCAGGATGGAAGGCGCAACATTGCCCTCGAAATAGAGCCGGCCATAGACCTCGTCGGAGATGATCCAGATGCCGGTGCGCCGGCTGAAGTCGAGCAGCGCCTGCATCTCATCGCGCGACGCGGTCCAGCCGGTCGGGTTGGACGGCGTCGACAGGAAGATCGCGCGGGTACGCGCATCGCAAGTGGCGAACAGCCGGTCGAGATCGAGATGCCAGTCGCCCTTGAAGTCGAGCGAAAACGGCCGTGGCTCGCCGCCGATCAGATGGATGGCGTTGTGGATGTTGGGCCATTGCGGCGCGACATAGACGACGTTGCTGCCGGTATCGACCAGCAGTTCCAGCGCCAGGTACAGCGCCTGCATGCCGCCGGGCGTGACGGTGGTGCGCGCAATCGGGATCGACCGGCCGTGGATGCGCGTCTGATACTCGGCCAGGGCTTCGTTCAGTGGCCCATGGCCACGCATGTTGGGGACGTAGAACGTCTGGCCTTCATCGAAGGCGGCCTTCGCGGCATCGCGGATGAAGGCCGGCGTCACCATGTCGCCTTCGCCGTACCAGAGCGCGATCACGTCGCCCAGTTCTCGGGCGCGCACGGCAAGGTTGGCAATGTTTTCGGTGTGCAGGTCACGGATCTGGGCACGTACGCCGTCGAAAGCATAACGCGCGCTGGACGATGACTGGGGCAGTATGAACGACAAGGACTGAAACCCCTCCCACCCGGAGCACCGCGACGGACTGCCCGGCAAGCCCCACCGGCACGACAGTCGCCATCGAGTTTGGATGCTATCCAATGTGCTGCGCTTTTCAAGGAAAAAGTTTTAAGCTTAAAAAGTTTTTGCCCGATCCCGCCCGTCTCACCCCAGCTCGGCGCGCGCAGCGGTGCAGTTGGCCGCAGCGCCGGCGCCAAGAAACATCGTATCGCTGGCCAGCACGAAGAAGCTCGCGCCGATAGCGGCCCACTGGCTGATCGTCTGTGGGCTGGCGCAAAATATACCCGATGTCCTGCCATGCGCGACGGTCGCGCGGATGATCCTTGTGATCGCCTCATTGAGCTTGTCCACGCCTTTCGGCCCGATCGCATCGATCGACACGGAGAGATCGCCGGGGCCGACGAAGCCCACATCGATGCCGTCTATGGCCGCGATCGCCTCGATGTTGGCCAGCCCCTCCGATGTCTCGACCTGGACCGCGACGACCACCCTGTCATTGGCCGCGGCCAGATATTCGGGAATGCGATAGCCATAGCCGGCCGCGCGGCCAGGCCCGACGCCGCGCTCGCCCAGCGGCGGATAACGCGAGGCTTTCACCGCCGCCTCGGCCTGAGCAGCGGTCGAGACGCGCGGCACGAGCACGCCTTGTGCGCCGCTGTCGAGCGCCGCCTGGATAGCTTCCGGCGCATGACCGGGAACACGCACCATGGCCGGCACGCGATGCACGTCGGCCGCGCGCACCATGGTTTCGATCGTGTCGCGCGCGATCTGGGCATGTTCCCAGTCGATGCAGACGAAGTCGAGGCCGGTGAGCGCCATCACTTCGACGGCGACGGGATGGGGAATAGCGGCGAAGGAGCCGACGAGATTGGTCTTGCCGATGCACTTCTGACGGAACGCGCTCATATCCATCCCCTTTTCCCCTCCAAATTCATATCCGCAATCGGCGGCGAGGCGAAGCTATTTCAGGCTTGAAATATTTTTGCGCGGGCCTAGCGTGTCGGTCTCCCGCCACGAGTTCCCATGATGATCAAAACGCATCCCCTGCACGGCTCGAACAAACTGAAGCTCGGCGTCTTTTCGACCAATGCCGATGGCGGTCTAGCCATCACCGATGTGCCGGAACGCTGGACGGCAAGCTGGCAGGACAATCTGACGGCGGCGCAGATCGCCGACCGCGCCGGGCTGGAATTTATGCTTCCGATCGCGCGCTGGCGTGGCTTTGGCGGCCGCAACAAGGTGCGCGAATGGTCGTTCGAGACCTTCACCTGGGCAGCAGCTCTGGCGGTGGCCACCGAGCAGATCGGCCTGTTCATGACCGTGCATGTGCCGCTGGTGCATCCGCTCTATGCCGCCAAGGCGCTGGCAACTGTCGACCATATCAGCCAGGGCCGCGCCGGCTTGAACATCGTCTGCGGCTGGAACCCGAAGGAATTCGGCATGTTCGGCACGCCTTTGGTCGAGAAGGGCTACGACCAGGCCGCCGAATGGATCGAAATCCTGGAAAAGCTCTACGCCTCGGACCAGCCTCTGGACTATGAAGGCACATACTATCGCCTCAAGGAGGCGGTGAGCCGGCCGGCGAGCCTGCAGGTTCCACGCCCGGTGACCATGAACGCTGCTTTCGGTGGCCCGGGCCGGGATTTCGCCGCCGCCCGATGCGATTATCTGTTCACGACCTTTTCGGAAATGAGCGATGCCGGCAAGCATGTCGCCGACATCAGCGAGCGGGCCGACAAGGTTGGCCGCAACGTCGGCGTCTACACGGTGGCGCATGTCGTCTGCCGTCCAACCATGGAAGAGGCGCAGGCCTACTACACGCGCTATGCCGTCGATCTGGTCGACCACGATGCGGTCGATGCTCATATGGCAGGCAAGAAGGAGTTCTCGCAGTCGCATGACCCGCATGCCTATGACCGCTACCGGCAGCGTTTCGCCGGCGGCGCCGGCACCTACCCGCTGGTTGGAACGCCGGAAACGATTGCCGCCGAGATGGCGGCAATAGCCGGGCATGGCTACCAGGGCATCGCGCTGTCGTTCGTCAACTACACCCAGGAACTGCCCTATTTCTGCGACCACGTATTGCCGCTGCTGAAGCGGGCGGGGCTGCGCTGCTGATCAATCCGGGAATAGCGAATTCGTTAATCCGGAATGACGGCGGTTGCCTGAATCTCGATCTTGGCGCGATCTTCCACCAGCGCCACCACCTGCATGGCGGCCATCGCTGGGAAATGCCGGCCGATCACCTCGCGATAGGCCTCGCCTATACCCTTGAGATTGCCGAGATATTCGGCCTTGTCGGTGAAATACCAGGTCATCGCGGTGATGTGCCGTGGCTCCGCGCCGGCTTCCGCCAGCACGGCGACGATGTTTTGCAGCGTCTGCCGCACCTGGCCGGCGAAATCGTCGGTCTCGAACTGGCACTGCCCGTTCCAGCCGACCTGTCCGCCCACGAAGACGAGCCTGCCGCGCGCGGCAATGCCGTTGGCGTAGCCGACCGGTTTCGCCCAGCCCTCCGGCTGCAGGATCTGGTGCATTTTCAAGCCTCCCCGGTATTCTTAAAACCAAATCTCAAAATCAAATACGTCGCTGTCAGGCCGCGCCCATCACCTGCCGTGCGATCACCACCTTCTGCACATCGGATGCGCCCTCGTAGATGCGTAGCGCGCGGATCTCGCGATAGAGGCTCTCGACGATATGGCCCTTGCGGACGCCGTCCCCCCCATGCAGCTGCACAGCCTTGTCGATCACCTCTTGCGCCTTGTCGGTGGCGAACAGCTTGGCCATCGCCGCCTCGCGGGTGACACGAGCCGCGCCCATGTCCTTGGTCCAGGCAGCGCGGTAGACCAGCAGCGCTGCGGCATCGATGTCCAGCGCCATGTCGGCGATATGGCCTTGCACCATCTGCAGCTCTGCCATCGGAGCGCCGAAAAGTTTGCGCTCGGCCACCCTGCTGATGCTTTCGTCCAGCGCCCGGCGGGCAAAGCCGAGTGCCGCCGCGCCTACCGTCGAGCGGAACACGTCAAGCACCGACATGGCGATGCGGAAGCCGTCTCCCGGTTTGCCGATCAGCGCCGAAGCCGGCACCCGCACCTGATCGAAGGAAAGCCGCGCCAGCGGATGCGGCGCGATCACTTCAAGGCGCTCGGCGATGCCAAGCCCCTTGGTGTCGGTGGGTACGAGAAAGGCGGAAAGTCCCTTGGCGCCCGGCGCCTCGCCGGTGCGGGCAAAGACGACGTAGATATCGGCGATGCCGCCATTGGAAATCCAGGTCTTCTCGCCGGTGAGGATATAGAAGTCGTCATTGCGGATCGCGGTCATTTCGGTGTTGGCGACATCCGACCCGGAGCGTGGCTCCGACAGCGCGAAGGCGGAAATCGTCTTGCCGGCCCTGGTCTTTGCCAGCCATTGCTGCTGGTCGGGTGTGCCGAACAGGCTGAGCGCGCCGGTGCCGAGCCCCTGCATGGCGAAGGCGAAGTCGGCCAACCCGTCATGGCGCGCCAGCGTCTCGCGCGTGATGCACAAGGTGCGGACATCGAGCGGTCCCGGATTGTCGGTATCGAGCGCCGTCGGCTTCAGCCAGCCGTCGCGGCCAAGTTTCGCCACCAGCTCGCGGCAGGCGGCATCGACGTCGTGGTGATCGACGGGAAGGTTTATCGCGCACCATGCTTCCAGCCTTTCGGCCAGTTCGCGGTGGCGATCTTCAAAGAACGGCCAGCGGAGGAAACTCCTGTCTGCCATCAATTCCCCTCGAACACCGGTTTTTCCTTGGCCACGAAGGCCTTGTAGGCGCGCTCGAAGTCACGCGTCTGCATGCAGATCGCCTGCGCCTGCGCTTCTGCTTCGATCGCCTGGTCGAGGCCCATCGACCACTCCTGGTTGAGCTGTGTCTTGGTGATGCCGTGCGCGAAGGTCGGGCCCGAGACGATGCGCGCCGCCATCTCGAGCGCGTCGGCCTCGAGCACTGCGGCATCGACAAGCCTGTTGTAGAAGCCCCAGCGCTCGCCTTCCGCTGCCGTCATCGTGCGGCCGGTGTAGAGCAATTCGGCGGCACGGCCCTGGCCGATGATGCGCGGCAGGATCGCGCACGCGCCCATATCGCAACCGGCAAGCCCGACGCGAGTGAACAGGAAAGCGGTCTTGGCCTCCGGCGTGGCGATGCGGATGTCGGCGCTCATGGCGATGATGGCGCCGGCGCCGACCGCGACACCGTTGACCGCCGCGATGATCGGCTTGCCGCAGTTGAGCATCGCCTTGACGAAATCGCCGGTCATGCGGGTGAAGGCGAGCAATTCCTTCATGTCCATCTTGACCAATGGGCCGATAATGTCGTGGACATCGCCGCCCGAGCAGAAATTGCCGCCATTGGGCAGGAACACCACGGCGTCGACGTCGTCGGCATAGACGAGATCGCGGAACGTGTCGCGCAGTTCCGCATAGCTGTCGAAGGTCAGCGGATTCTTGCGCTCCGGCCGGTCGAGCCGCACCTTGGCGATCCTGCCTTCGACTTCCCAAAGGAAGTGCTTCGGCTTGAGGCCGGCCATCGAACTCATTCGCGTCCCTCCCAGTTGCTGCGGAACGAGGTCAGCATGCCGGTCAGCCGGCGCGCATCCTCCTCGCTGACCTTGGCCAGCAATTCTCCGATCCAACCCTCATGCGCCGCGGCCATTGCGGCAAAAGATTTGGAACCCTCGTCGGTCAGTCGCACCATGGATGTGCGGCGATCGCCATTGCGGCGCGCGCGCGCGACCACCCCTTCCGAAACCAGCCGGTCGACGATGCCGGTGACATTGCCGTTGGATACCAGCAGGAAGCGCGACAGATCGCTCATCAGCATGCCTTCCGGCGCGCGGTAGAGGGCGGCCATGACGTCGAAACGCGGCAGCGTCGTATCGAATTCCTTCTTCAGGCGCTCGCGCAGCTCCGCTTCGATCGTGCGCGAGGCGCGCAGCAGCCTGATCCAGAGACGCAGCCGGTCCTTGCCGGGTCCCGACGGCGCGGGCAATGGGCCGGCTACCATGTTTCGCCTCCTGAGATCGAAATTGCTTGTCCGGTAATCGACGCAGCCGCATCGCCGCACAGCCAGAGCACCGCCGCGGCAACTTCCTGCGGCTGGATGAAACGGCCTTGCGGGTTGGTCGAGGCAAGGCTCGCCCGCGCCTGCTCGACTGAGCGGCCGGTCTTTTCGACGACGCGCTGAATGGACTCCTCCAGCATGCCGGTCTCTACGAAGCCCGGGCAAACGGCGTTGACGGTCACGCCGGATTTCGCCGTCTCGGCGGCCAGCGCCCGCATCAGCCCGACGACGCCGTGCTTGGCCGCCACATAGGGTGCGACATAGGCGTAGCCTTTCAGCCCTGCGGTCGAGGCGACGAAGACGATCCGGCCCGCCTTGCGTGCGGCCATGCCGGCCAGCGCCGGCTTCACCGTCAGGAAGGCGCCGGTCAGATTGACGTCGAGCGTGCGCTGCCAGTCGGCAAGCGAGGTCTTGTGCGCCGGCGTGCTGCCGGCCATGCCGGCATTGGCGACGACGATGTCGAACGGGCCGCGCACGGCTTCCGCTTGCGCGTAGAGCGAAATCATCGCCGCCTCGTCGGTGACATCGGCTGACATGGCGTGGATGCGGTCGTTCTCGCCGGCCAACTTGGCAAGCTCGGCGTCGCGCCTCCCGCATATGGTCACCTCTATGCCGGCCTCGGCCAGCACGAGCGCGATGGCCCGGCCGACGCCGGAGCCGCCGCCAGTGACCAGCGCATGTTTGCCTGAAATCGCCAAGGCCGTCGTCATACTTTCAGCCCCGCCGCCGCATCGCGCTCGGCCAGCCGGTAGATCTGGTCGCGTCCGGGCAGATAGGGATCCGGCCATTTGACACCACGATCACCGAGCGTCACGGCCGCATGCAGCGTCCAGTAGGGATCGGCGAGATGCGGCCGTGCCAGGGCCACCAGGTCGGCGCGGCCGGCCATCAGGATCGAATTGACATGATCCGGCTCGTAGATGTTGCCGACCGCCATCGTCGCCATGCCGACCTCGTTGCGGATCCGGTCCGAGAACGGCGTCTGGAACATTCGGCCATAGACAGGCTTGGCGGCAATCGAGGTCTGGCCTGCCGAGACGTCGCATATGTCGACGCCGGCTTCGTGCAGCATCCGCGCGATCTCCACCGCATCGGCCGGCGTCACACCTTCGATGCCGACCCAATCATTGGCCGAAATGCGCACCGAAATCGGCTTTCGCGGCGGCCAGGCGGCGCGCACCGCATGGAAGATTTCCAGGGGATAGCGCATGCGATTTTCCAGCGAACCGCCATACTCATCCGTGCGCTGGTTGGTGACCGGCGTGATGAAGGACGACAGCAAATAGCCATGCGCGGCATGGATCTCGAGCATGTCGAAACCGCAGCGATCTGCCATCTCGGTGGACGCGACGAACTGGTCACGCACCTCGTCCATGTCGGCGCGGTCCATGGCTTTCGGCACCTGATTCTCAGGCGACCATGCAATCGCCGAGGCCGCCATGACCGGCCAATTGCCCGAGGAGAGCGGCACGTCGGTGCCCTCCCAGCCGACACGGGTCGAGCCCTTGGCCCCGGAATGCCCGATCTGGGCGCAGATTTTAGCCTCGGTCTCGGTGTGGACGAAATCGACCAGCCGCTTCCACGCCACCTCATGTTCGGACGCATAGAAGCCGGGACAACCGGGCGTGATGCGTCCTTCCGGGCTGACGCAGGTCATCTCGATATAGACAAGCCCGGCGCCGCCCTTGGCACGCTCGGCATAGTGGGCGAAATGCCAGTCGGTCGGGCAGCCATCGACGGCCTTGTACTGCGCCATCGGCGAAACGACGATGCGGTTGTTGAGCTGCATGTCGCGCAGTTTGAACGGCGCGAACATCGGTGCCCGGCGTTGCCTGTTGCCGCCTGCCCCCGCCTGGCGCTGGAACCATTGCTCGGCGCTTTCAAGCCATTTGGCATCGCGCAGCCGCAAATTCTCGTGGCTGATGCGTTGCGAGCGGGTCAGCAGCGAATAATTGAACTGCACCGGATCGAGGCCGAGATAGCGCTCGACCTCCTCGAACCACTCCAGCGAATTGCGCGCCGCCGACTGCAGCTTCAGCACCTCGGTGCGGCGCGCATCCTCATACTTGCGGAAGGCGGCGTCGAGGTCCGGTTCGGTTTTGACATATTCGGCCAGCGCCACCGCGCTTTCCAATGCGAGCTTGGTCCCGGAGCCGATCGAGAAATGTGCCGAGGCCGCCGCGTCGCCCATCAGAGCCAGGTTCTTGTAGGACCAGCGTTCGCACAGCACGCGCGGGAAATTGATCCAGGCCGAACCTCTGATGTGATTGGCATTGGTCATCAGCGCGTGGCCGCCGAGATGTTTCTCAAAGATGCGCTCGCAGACGGCGATGGATTCCTGCTGCGACATGGCGCCGAAGCCGAAGGCAGCCCAGGTCTGTTCGCTGCACTCGACAATGAAGGTCGCTGTCTCGCTGTCGAATTGATAGGCGTGCGCCCACACCCAGCCATGATCGGTCTTCTCGAAGATGAAGGTGAAGGCGTCGTCGAATTTCTGGTTGGTGCCGAGCCAGACGAATTTGCATTTGCGGGTGTCGATGTCGGGCTTGAAGACTTCGACGAAGGTGTTGCGCGCCCTTGAGTTCAGCCCATCGGCGGCGACGACCAGATCATGCGTCTCCATATAGTGCTGAGGGTCGGCGATATCGCTCTCGAACATCAGCCTCACGCCAAGTTCGCGCGCGCGTCGCTGCAGCAGAATCAGAAGCCGCTTGCGGCCGATGCCACAGAAACCGTGGCCCGACGAGACCGTGCGCACGCCGTCATGGATGACGGCGATGTCGTCCCAATAGGCGAAATGCTTCTTGATCCATACAGCGCTGACCGGGTCGTTTTTGGCAAGGTTGTCGAGTGTTTCGGCCGACAGCACGACGCCCCAGCCGAACGTATCGTCGGCGCGGTTGCGCTCAAACACCGTGACCTCGTGGGCGGCGTCCCGCAGCTTCATTGAAATGGCAAAGTAGAGGCCGGCTGGTCCGCCACCGAGAACCGCAACCTTCATCCGTGCGATCTCCTCTTCGCTTGCTGCATATCAAGTATCGCGCCGGAGATAAAATATTTCAAGCTTAAAGTTTCATGTTGGAACGATTGC
The DNA here is from genome assembly GCF_040318615.1 of Mesorhizobium sp. M1078. Taxonomy (NCBI): domain Bacteria; kingdom Pseudomonadati; phylum Pseudomonadota; class Alphaproteobacteria; order Hyphomicrobiales; family Phyllobacteriaceae; genus Mesorhizobium; species Mesorhizobium sp. M1078. Next base: position 79,856 of record NZ_JAMYMP010000009.1, on the reverse strand, counting down.
TGGACACGGGTGGCGCGCCTGCGGGCTGGCCCCGCAAGCGCGCTCTGGAAATTACTTGTCCGGGTTCTTCGGGCTCCACAGCACAGTCTCGGCACCCTTCTCATAGGCCATCCCATCGGGATAGCTGATCGCCTCCAGTTGCAATCCCCATGGCGCCTGGAAATAGAGGATGGTCTGGCCGGCCGCCGGACCTTCCTTCACCGGCAGCGGACCCAACCGCGTCTTCACCCCCTTGCCGTCGAGATAGGCTTTCGCCGCGGCGACATCATCGACATACATGGCAATGTGGAAGCCGCCGATATCGCTGTTCTTCGGAGTCAAATCCTTCTGGTCAGGCGCGGTGTACTTGAACAGCTCGATGTTCGATCCATAACCGCAACGCACCATGGTGACCTGCTCGATGACAGCCTTCGGATCGACGCCCAGAAGATCCTGCATGAAGGTGCCCTTGTCATCGGCGAACGGACCGAACGACATCGCCTTCTTGCAGCCGACGACTTCGGTGAAGAAGTCGACCGCCTGCTTCATGTCGGGCACCGTGATGCCGGTGTGGTCGTGGCCGCGCATGCCGGGGATCGCATCGGCCGAAGCCGTTCCCATCGAGCAGAACAGGATCGCGGCAAGCATCGTGCCGAGGGCTGCGTAATTCATATTACCCTCCGTTCGCGGGCTGATTTTGCCCTCATGCACGTCCGAAGCCCGCTGTTCGGCGTGGTGGGTGAACAGTCCTATGCCCGCGCTTTCGTTGCTGGCCGCAACCAGTCCGCGTCGATCTCAGGCAGTGGGATGGCGGCAAGCAGGTCGCGCGTGTAGGTCTCCCTGGGATTGTCGAACAGCGCATCGGTGGCGCTCGCCTCGACGATCCTGCCCTCGCGCATGACGATCACTTGTTGGCACAGCCGCCGGATGACCGACAGGTCGTGGCTGATGAAGGCGACCGTCAGCCCCATCTCCGCGGCCAGTCTCTCCAAAAGGGTGAGGATCTGCGCCTGCGTCGATACGTCGAGGCCGGAGACGATCTCGTCGGCCAGCACGAATTTCGGCGAAAGCGCCAACGCGCGCGCAATTCCGACGCGCTGGCGCTGCCCGCCCGACAGTTCATGACGATAGCGACTAGCGAAGCTTTGCGGCAGGCCGACGCGATGCAATGCCTCGGCGACGCGTTCCCTAAGCCTGTCGCCAAGCCCATTCTGCTTGAGCGGCGCGGCAATGATGCGGGCGACGGTGCGACGCGGGTTGAGCGACGACATCGGGTCCTGGAAGATCATCTGCAGGTCGCGGCGCAGAGGTCGCAGCTCTGCATCCGGCAGATGGGCGATATCGCGGCCCTCGAAATGGATGCTGCCGACGCTCGGCTCCAGAAGTCTGACAAGCGTGCGGCCGAGCGTCGATTTTCCGGACCCGGATTCACCGACGATGCCGGTCACCGAACCCCTCGGCAAATCGAAGTCCAGGCCTTTCAAAATCTCGGCCAGCGGCGCGCGGCCGATCAGCGGCTTGCGGGTCATGTCGGGCAGCGCCACCTTCAGCCCGCGCACGGAAAACAGCGGCTCAACCATGCGGCCGCCTCCACGCCTGGTCTGCCGCGTCGATCTCAGCGGCAAGCCCGGCCAGCACGGTCTCGTCCACCGGCATCAGCGAGGCGAAAGGATCTGTGTAACGCGGCGTCGCGGCCATCAGTGCCCGCGTGTATGGGTGCTGCGGGGCGCCGAAGAGAGCAGCCGTCTCGGCTTCCTCCACCACTTTGCCGGCATAAAGCACCGACACCTTCTGGCTGATCTTTGCAACGACGCCGAGATCGTGGGTGACGAACAGGATCGCGGTGCCATGCTCGCGCTGCAGCTCGGCGATCAGGCGCAGGATCTGCTTTTGCACGGTAACGTCGAGCGCGGTTGTCGGCTCGTCGGCCACGATCAGCCGTGGCTCGGCGGCGAAGGCGGCGGCGATCAGCACGCGCTGGCGCATGCCGCCGGACAGCTCGTGCGGATAGCATTTCAGCACCCGGTCGGGATCGCGGATCTGCACTTCATCCAACAATTGCCGGATCCGCTTGTCCGCCTTGTCACCGCTCCAGGCGAGAATGCGCACCAGCCGGTCAGTCATCTGCGGACCGATGCGGCGCGACGGGTTGAGCGCAGTCAACGGATCCTGCGGGATCAGCGCCGTGCGGGCGCCGATCAGCGTACGCCTTGCCTTGGGCTGCAGCCTGCCGAGCTCTTGGCCTTCGAGCTGCATGGCGCCTTCGACGATGCGCACGCTTGACGGCAGCACACCGAGCACCGCCTTGCCGATCATCGTCTTGCCGGCGCCGCTCTCGCCGACAAGAGCACGCACCTCACCCCGCTGCACGGAAAGCGACACCGAGCGCAGCACTCGCTGGCCGTTCGGCAGCACGGCGCTCAGATTGGCAATATCCAGGCAAGCGCTCATCGCAGCACCGGATCGAAGCGTGTCTTCAGCGCCTCGCCGAACTGGCTGAAGGACAGCACGGTGAGGATCAGCGTGACAAGCGGAAACACCAGCACCCACCAGGCTTGATGTATCGACAGCCGGCCCTCGGCGATGATGCCGCCCCAGGTGGGATCGTCGGTCGAGATCGACAGATTGACGAAGGACAGGATGGCCTCGACGATGACGGCGATGCCCATTTCCAGCGACAGCAGCGCCACGATCGAGGGCAGTACATTGGGCAGCACCTCGCGCAGCATGATGCCGATGCGGCCATAGCCGGCGATGCGGGCGTTCTCGACGTAGTCCATGCGCGACTGGCCCATCGCTTCGGCGCGGATCACCCGGCAAAAGCGCGTCCAGTCGATGATGGCGATGGCGAGGATGACGGAGCTGAGACCAGTGCCGAGCACCGCGACCAGCAGGATGGCGAACAGCACCGGCGGAAATGCCATCCAGACATCGACGATGCGCGAAACGATGCGGTCGGCCCAGCCGCCGAAATAGCCCGCAATCAGCCCGAGCGTCGAGCCGACGAGGCAGGCGGCAATCGCCGCAGCGAAGGCGACGATGAAGGCGATTTGGCCGCCGAAGATAAGCCGGGACAAGAGGTCGCGGCCGAGGCTGTCGGTGCCCAGCCAATAGCCGGGCTCGGTGCCATCGAGCCAGAAGGGCGGCAGCCGCTCCAGCATCAGATCCTGCGCCAGCGGGTCCTGCGGCGCCACCAGCGGCGCGAACATCGCGGCAAGAAGCGCCAGCAGCAGCCAGCCGCCGGCCAGCCACAGCCTCGGGCCCAATCCGCGCCGGGCCATGCGTGCCTCATCCATGGCGCAGCCTCGGATTGAGCAGCGCATACATCATGTCGACTGCAAGATTGATCAGCACGAACAGCAGCGCGAACACCAGCACGATGCCCTGGATCAGCGGCAGGTCGCGGTTGATGACGGCATCGATCGCCATATTGCCGAGCCCTTCGTAGGAAAACAGCCGCTCGACGATGACCGTGCCGCCGACAAGGAAGGTGAACTGGACGCCGACGAGAGTCAGTGTCGGCAAGGCAGCGTTCTTCAGCGCCTCGCGCAGGATAACCTGCGTTTCCGAAAACCCCTTCACCCGCGCCAGCACGACATAGTCGAGGTCCAGCACTTCCTTCAGCGACTGTTTCAGCAACTGCGCGATGATTGCGGCCAGCGGCAATGCCAAGGCTACTGCCGGCATCAGCATGTGCTTCAGCAGATCCCAGGTCAGGTCGAGGCGCAGCCGAAGCAAGCTCTCGAAGAAATAGAACTGGGTGACGAAGGGGAGGTCGAGCTGCGGCGACACGCGGCCGGAGATATCGAAGATCGGCACCAGCACGCCAAACAAAAGGATCAGCACGAGGCCCCACAGGAAATCGGGAATGGAAAGGGCGGCGCCGCTGGCGATATCGATGCCGGCTTCGACCGCCGTGCCGCGCTCGCGGGCTCCGAGGATCGCCGTCGTGCCGCCGAGCCCAACCGCCATGACGAGCGCGATGATGGCAAGTTCCAGCGTTGCCGGCAAACGATTGAAGACAAGGCTGAGCACATCTTGCCTGAGCGAAATCGAGGTGCCGAAATCGCCCCTGACGACGCCGGACAGCCAGATGAAGAATTGCTGCACGATGGTCTTGTCGAGCCCGTAGAGTGCACGCAGCCGGTCGATGTCGGCATCTGTCGCACCGGGGGGCAGCATCATGGCGATCGGGTCACCAGGCGCGACGCGGATCACGACGAAGACGACGACAGCCACGCCGAACAGCGTGATCAGCATCGTCAGCAGACGGATCAGGAATCGTTGCAGGAGCATTCTGGTGTTGGCCCAGTGCGTTTCTAACGAAGAGCCCCCTCATTCGTCCGCTTCGCGGCCACCTTCTCCCCAAGGGGAGAAGAGGTCACGGACAGCTGAGCTGGTCTTTTCTCCCCAGCGGGGAGAAGGTGGCCCGAAGGGCCGGATGAGGGGGCCGCTCAGCGAAGGGTGGCGCCCACAAGCCGATATCAGGCCGGGGTCATCAGCGCCGGCAGCAGCGCGCCGGACACATGCTGCACCACGTTGACGCCCTTGGCATGCACGATCGGTTGCGCATACTGAATCAACGGCAGCACATAGGCCTGCTCGGCGATATAGTTGTCGACAGCCTTCCAGCCGGCGATGCGCTTGGCCTCGTCCTTCTCGCCCCAGAGCGGATTGATCATGTCGATCAGGTCCTGGCTGTCCCACACCGAGTGCGGGCTCGGCCCATACATGGCAAAACCCGTCGACGTCGTCGGGTCGCCGATGGCGTTGCCCCAATTGTAGAAGGCGGCCGGCGCCAGCTTGTCGGCGGCGCGCAGTTCATAGTGCTTGGCGATCTCGTAGACCTCGATCGTCGCCTCGATGCCGACCTTGCGCCACATGCCGACGATCGCCTGGATCATCTCATAATCCTTGGGCTTGAAGCCCTTGGTCGTCTGGATGGTGAACTTGACCGGTTTTTCCGGCGAATAGCCGGAAGCCGCGAGCAGCTCCTTGGCCTTTTCCGGATTGTGCTCGACCTTGATCGAGGCGTCGAAGGCCGTGTACTCCGGGGTCTCCAGCGTAGCGATCGGTTGGCCATAGCCGCGCAGCAGCCGCTTGACCAGAAGCTCCTTGTCCACAGCCATGACGGCGGCCTGGCGGACGTTCTTGTCCAGCATCGCTTCGATGTCGTTGAAGAAGATCATGCCGATGTCGGAAACGGGCTTGCACGAGCCGGCAAGCCCGTCCTTGGCGATCAGCCGGTCATACTCTTCATAGGGGACCTCCAGCGTCACCTGCGAGGAACCGGATTCGATTTCGGCAACGCGGCTCGCCGCATCAGTGACGAACTTGATCGTCACATTCTCGAAGGCCGGCTTGTCGCCCCAATAGTGCGGGTTGGCCTTCAGTCGGAGGAAAGCATTTCGCTCGAATTTTTCCACCATGTAAGGGCCGGTGCCGATCGGCGCCTTCTCGAAACCTTCGGCGCCGACCTTCTCATAATAGGCCTTCGGCAGGATGTAGCCGGTCAGGAACGACATCCATTTAAAGTAGACCGGATCGAACTGCACGACGTCGCCGGTGATCTTGTTGCCGTCGATCTTGAAATTGTTGACGTTCTTCCAGACGAACTGGATCGGATTGCCGGTCTTTTCGTCGCCCGCCCGCTGCAGCGACCAGACCACGTCCTCGGGCGTGAAGGGCGAGCCGTCATGCCAGGTCACGCCTTCGCGCACCGTCATCGTCACCTTGGTGCGATCCTCGTTCCAGCCCCATTCGGTGAGCAGGCCAGGCGCAAAGGACAGGTCCGGCTTTTGCGGAATGAACTGGTCGAACACTGACTGGTAGAGGCCCTGGATCGTCGGGTTGACGGCCGAGGGTCCGGTGGTCGGATCCCAGGACGGCAGGTTGACGTTATAGGCGATGGTCAGTTCGCCCGCTGCCTTGGCGATCTGCGGCAGGCCGATTGCGGCCGCACCAAGTGCCGCGGCACTGTATCCCAGCAATTCGCGTCTGTTGATTGTCATGGTCGTTCCCCTTGTTGTTTGTTGTCTTTGCGCGGCACTACCAGTTCATAGCTTCAGGCTTCGTGGGGCAGCAGCGCCTTGCCTCTCGTCGCCTTCATGAAATCTTGCGAGCTACCTCCCGCCAAGCTGTTGCGCGAGCATGAAGCCGGAGGCCGCGCCGGTGCCGGCGCCGGGCCATGTCGCGGCGCCTATGAGATGCAGATTGCCGACCGGCGTGTTCCAGCCGGCATAACCGCGCGCCGGGCGGAACAGGAAATTCTGTGCCAGATGGTGGCTGCCGCAGACCTGGTCGCCGCCGACGAGATTGGGGTTCTCACGCTCGAGGTCGATTGGCGAGAACACTGCACGGCCGAGGATTTTCGGGCGCAGTCCGGGTGCGTATATCTCGATGATGTCGAGCACGCGCTCGGCGTAGGCATCCTTGACCTGATCCCAATGCGCGTGAGGTATCCTGCCTGCCGCATCGCCCAGGATTTCGGCAGACAGCATGCGCACTTGCACCCACAGCACATGTTTGCCCTGAGGCGCGCGCGACGGATCGATCGCGGTCGGCTGGCCGACGACCAGCACCGGTTCGTCCGGCAGCATGCCCGCCATCGCCTGCTGATAGGTGCGCGACATCGCGTCGAGCGACGGCGACAGATGCACATAAGCGAACTGCCGAAGCTCCGCGCCGGCGCGCCAATCGGGCAGGTCGTCGAGCGCCAGATGGATCATCATCGTGCCCGGCGCGTGCCGGAATTTCTGCATCGCCGTGTCGAAGCCGGCGTCGCCCGAACCGTTGGGTAGCAACCTGCCGCTCAACGCCTTGGGCGCGACGCCGGCAATCACTGCCTTGGTGGCCGTATGTGTCTCACCTGAAGCGAGTCGCACGCCCGATGCCTTGCCGCCGGCAACGGTGATCTCGGCAACTTCCGCCCCGGTGACGATCGTGCCGCCGGCCGACGCCACCATGCCCGACAACGCGCGGATGATGGTGTCGGCGCCACCCTTGCCCAGCACCATGCCGAAGCTCTGGTTGGCCATCGATTCAAGATAGGGGAATACGGCGCCGCCGGCGATGTCGGGGGCGAAGTCGAGATGCATGCCCCAGGTGGCAAGCGTTGCCCGCACATGCGCGGACTCGAAATTTTCCTCCAGCCAGGCGCGAGGCGATGACAACAGCAGCCGTCCCGTATTGAGCGCGCCGGACATGCCTTTCTTGCGCCACAGGTTCCAGGCGGTGCCGGCAAGCGCACGCGCACTCATCGGCGATCCCAGCAGCCGGAACAGGTGCTCGGCTTCACCCGGAAAGGCGGCGACCAGTCTACGCCAGGTCGCGGCATCGGCGGCGGAGAAAGCGGCCATGCGGCCGGTGGTTTTTTCCAGATCGTTGCTGACGCCGAACCAGCGTCCGTCCGGGAAGGCGCTGGCAAAACAGTCGGCGACCGGCGCGAACTCAAGACCCTGTGCTTTCAATTCATTTGCATATTTCCGGTGGAAGGCGGAGCCGGCGAACAGGCTCAGATTCATTGCACCGAAATCGTGCCGGAAGCCGGGAAGCGTGTATTCGTGGGTCTGGACGGCGCCACCGATTGCTGCGCTGCGCTCGAAAATCCCGGTTTTCCAGCCTTTGAGCGCGAGATGCGCGGCGCATGCCAGACTGTTGTGGCCCGCCCCGACGAATATGGCGTCAAACTCGCTCACGCCCCGTTCCCATTTCCTTTATGCTTAAAGATAATTGCAGATGCATATGTTTTCGTCTAGTAGGATATTAAGGGCCGAGACGAGCCTTGATCTTCACCATAAAGAGGGAACTTCAGACCATGGACACGCAAAAACTCCTCGGCGAAGTCGCCGGCCAGCTGCTTTCAGGCGCCATCAGGGTGGTCGACCTCTCTGCGCAACTCGGACCCGACACGCCTCTTATCAAGCTGCCGCCGGAGCTTGCCGTCGACACGCCAAAGGTCGAGATCCATAACATCTCCCGTTATGACAAGAACGGCCCGTGGTGGGCATGGAACTGGCTGAAGCTTGGGGAGCATTCGGGCACGCATTTCGATGCGCCGCAGCATTGGATCAGCGGCAAGGATTATCCGGACGGCGCCACCGACACCATTCCGGCGCAGAACTTCGTCGGCCCGGTCAATGTCATCGACTGCTCGAAGGAAGCCGCCGCCGATCACGATTTCCTGCTCACCGTCGACCACATCAAGGCGTGGGAGGCCAAGCATGGCGCCATCAGCCCTGGCGAGTGGGTGGTGATGCGCACCGACTGGTACAAGCGCAATGGTTCGGAGGCTGAGTTCCTCAACGCCAATGAGACCGGCCCGCATACGCCAGGTCCGACGGCCGAAGCCATCCAGTATCTGATCAGCAAGGACATCAAGGGCTGGGGCTCGGAGACGATCGGCACCGATGCCGGCAAGGCCGGCGGCATGGAGCCGCCATTCCCGGCGCACACGCTGATGCACAAGGCCAACCGCTATGGCCTTGCCAGCCTCTGCAACCTCGACCAGTTGCCGCCAAAAGGCGCCATCCTGATCGCCGCACCGCTCAAGATCGAACATGGCACCGGCAGCCCGATCCGCGCGCTGGCGCTGGTGTCGAAAGGCTGAGAAAGCACGCTGAGGTGAGCCAGCCGGATCACATCATCGTTGGCAGCGGCATCAACGCGCTGGTCTGCGCGGCGATGCTTGGCGGCAAGGGCGCGAAGGTGCTCGTCCTCGAGCGCAACGACCGCATCGGCGGCTGCATGCGTACCGAGGAGATCACCGCGCCCGGCTTCATCCATGACGTGATGGCGACCACCTTCGTGCTGTTCATCACCTCGCCGGCCTTTGCGGCATTGGGCAGCGATCTCGCGCGGCACGGGCTGGAGTTCTGTCACACCGGCACGCCAACCGGCGTGCTGCGGCCGGACGGCAGCCATGCCGTGCTCACCACCGACCGCGCCGCCAACGTCGCTGCAATCAATGCGATCGCCCCCGGCGATGGCGACCGGCACGCCGACGATGTCGGCAGCATCGAGCGCAATGCCGGCCTGCTGTTCGGCCTGCTCGGCGGCAGCCTGTGGTCTTATCCGACAGCCAAGCTGTTGGCCGGCGATGCCTGGCGGCGCAGCCCGCGTGGCCTTGCCGCTTTTCTGGGTGAGGCACTGGTGCCGGCGCGCAGCTGGTTGGAAAGCACCTATCAGTCCGAGACAATCCGCGCGCTGTGGGCGCCCTGGGTGCTGCATGCCGGGCTTGGACCGGAAGATGCTTTCTCAGGGCAGATCGCCAAGGTCATTGCCTTCGCGCTGGAAGCGGCCGGCGCGCCGATCGTCAAGGGCGGGGCGAAGAACCTGCTCGCCGCCTTCGAAGCCTTGATCCGTGAACGCGGCGGCGAAATCCGCACCGGCGCCGATGTCGCCTCGATCGTCCAGAGCGGTGGCCGCGCGACCGGCGTGCGGCTGGCATCCGCCGAAACGATTACAGCAAACAAGAGCGTCATCTGCTCGGTCACGCCGACGCAGCTTTACGGCCGGCTGCTCGGCGCGGATGCTCCCAAAGCCGAGGTCGAGGCGACACAGAAATATCGCTACGGCAAAGGCAATTTCCAGATCCACTATGCGCTGGCCAAGCCGCCGGCATGGCGCGGCGAAGGCCTCGACAAGGTGGCGCTGCTGCACCTGACGCCGGGGCTCGATGGCGTCTCGAAAGCCTGCAACGAGGCGGCGCGCGGGATGCTGCCGGAAGTGCCGACCATCTGCGTCGGCCAGCCGCATGCGCTCGATCCATCGCGCTGCCCGGAAGGCAAGGCGATCCTGTGGCTGCAACTGCCCGAGGCGCCCCGGCACATCAAGGGTGACGCCGCCGGCAAGCTGCAGACGCCGGCTGACGGACAATGGACCGAGGCGCTGCGTGAAGCCTACGCCGACCGCGTCGAAACCATTCTCGCCAGCCACATCGATGGCTTCAAGGGCAGCGTGATTGCGCGCCGCGCCTATTCGCCGGCCGATCTGGAAGCGATGAACATCAATCTGGTCGGCGGTGATCCTTATGGCGGGTCCTCGACCCTCGACCAGTCGTTCCTGTGGCGCCCATTCAAGACCAGCCGCAACCACCAGACCGGCATCAAAAACCTCTATCACATCGGCGCGTCCACCCATCCGGGCGCGGGCCTCGGCGGCGGTTCCGGTTTTCTGCTGGCGGGGAGGCTTTGATGGAGCAGAAGGTTCCGGAAAAGCGCCAGCGCATTTCGACGCTTGGCCAGATCGGCCTGCAGCAATTCGCGCCCTATCTGATGAACCGCATCATGGGGCGCTACAACGCCACCTTGCGCGACGATTTCCGCAAGCAGGGCCTGACCATTCCGCAGGTCCGCACGCTGGCCGTGCTGTCGGTCACCGACGGCGTCACCGTCAACGACCTCTCGGTCTACACCGTCATCGAGCAGTCGACATTGAGCCGCACGCTCGACACGTTGGAAGGGCAAGGTTTCGTGCGGCGCGAGCAAGGCGTCACCGACAGCCGCATCCGCCATGTCTTCCTGACCGATGACGGCCGCGCCGAGTTCACCCGCGCCTGGCCGGCCATGCATGATGCGTTCGAGGCGATGTTCGACGATGTCGACGACGCCGAATACGCGGCTCTGATCGCCACATTGCAGAAGATGCTGAAGAACATTCGCAAGCACGACATCTAGACGCAGGCGCCGGCCGCACCGCCGGCAACGGAAGGTTGGAAAAATGGCCGAACGGTCTTTTACCAAGGAAGTCGAAAAACTCAGGCTCGGCGATGGCGAGGAATTTGCCGGCGAAGGCATTCTCGCCATCACCAAGGCGCTGCTGCAATGCGGCGTCGGCTATGTCGGCGGATACCAGGGCGCGCCGATCAGCCATCTGATGGACGTGCTGGCCGACGCACAGGACATTCTGGGCGAACTCGGGGTGCATTTCGAGGCGAGCGCCTCGGAAGCCACCGCCACCGCCATGCTCGCTGCCTCGGTCCATTATCCGATCCGTGGCGCGGCGACCTTCAAGTCGACTGTCGGCACCAATGTCGCGTCCGACGCGCTCGCCAACCTTGCCTCCGGTGGCGTTACCGGCGGCGCGCTGATCATCGTCGGCGAGGATTATGGCGAGGGTTCCTCGATCATGCAGGAGCGCAGCCATGCCTTCGCCATGAAAAGCCAGGTCTGGCTGCTCGACCCGCGCCCCAACCTGCCTTCGATCGTCAAGGCGGTCGAGGATGGCTTCGAGCTATCCGAGGCGTCCAATACGCCGGTGATGCTGCAGGTGCGCATCCGCTGCTGCCACGTCCACGGCCATTTCATCGCCAAGGACAACAAGCGCCCGCCGATGACGGTGGCCGATGCGCTCGACGCGCCGCGCCGCGACACCGGCCGCATCGTGCTGCCACCCGCCTCCTTCCTGCACGAGAAGGAGAAGGTGCAAAAACGCTGGCCGGCGGCTGTCGATTTCATCGCGAGGAACAAGATCAACGAATTCTTCGGCTCGGATCACGGTTCGGTCGGCATCGTCATGCAGGGCGGCATGTACAATTCGGTCATCCGCGCCTTGCAGCGTCTCGGCCTTGCCGACACCTACGGGGAGACGGATGTGCCGCTCTATGTGCTCAACGCCGTCTATCCCCTGATAGACGATGAGTTCCTGTCTTTCTGCGAAGGCAAGCAGGCGGTGCTCGTGGTCGAGGAGGGCCAGCCCAACTACATCGAGCAAGCCTTTGCCGCCATGCTGCACAAGGCCGGGCGCGGCACCAGGCTCGTCGGCAAGGAATATCTGCCGATGGCCGGAGAGTATACCGGCCAAGTCATGCTCGATGGCATCGGCGCTTTCCTGCGCGCCGAGGCCCCCCATCTCTTGCCTGGCGAGGTGCGAGCACCCAACAAGGTCGGCGACGGCGTCGACACCGCCGACCTGATCAACGTCGTGCCGGGACGTCCGCCAGGCTTCTGCATCGGTTGCCCGGAGCGGCCGATTTTTGCCGCGACAAAGCTGGTCGAGCAGGAACTCGGCAACCACCACATCGCCTCCGACATCGGCTGCCACCTGTTCTCGATCATGCCGCCTTTCGAGCTCGGCGCCACCACCATGGGATATGGGCTGGGGCCGGCATCGGCATCGGCGTTCAATTCGCCCGACGCCAAACGGAGGTCGATCTCCTTCGTCGGCGATGGCGGCTTCTGGCACAACGGCCTGACCTCCTCGATCGGCAACGCGGTGTTCAACAAGAATGACGGCGTAATCGTCATCGTCGACAATTTTTACTCCGCCGCCACCGGTGGGCAGGACATCCTGTCGTCGCGCGCGGGCAACAAGACCAAGTCGACCAAGCATCCGATCACCGAAGCGGTGAAGGGCATGGGCGTCAAATGGCTGCGCCACATCGACCGCACCTACGATGTCGGCAAGATGCAGGACACGCTGCGCGAGGCGCTGACGACGGAGGAAAAGGGACCAAAGGTCATCGTCGCCTCTTCCGAATGCATGCTCAACCGCCAGCGTCGCGAAAAGCCGCTGGTCGACAAGGCGATCAAGGGAGGGACCCGTGTCGTCAAGCCGAAATTCGGCGTCGACGAGGACATCTGCACCGGCGACCACGCCTGCATGCGGCTGTCCGGCTGCCCGTCGCTGTCGGTGAAATCGCTCGACGATCCCTTGCGCGACGATCCGGTGGCATCGATCGACCAGAGCTGCGTCGGCTGCGGCAATTGCGGGGAGGTGGCGGACGCCGCCGTGCTGTGCCCATCCTTCTACCGCGCCGATGTCGTGCACAATCCGGGCCGCTGGGACCGTTTCCTGGAAAGCGCTCGCCGCGCCGTGATCGGCCTGATGCAGCGCCGCCGCGAGAGCCGTAGGTTGACGTTCGCCGATGCTTGACCAGGCTTCGCCCTTGCGCCCGAAATCCGGTGCCGCCGATACCGAGCCGGTGATCAAACTCGCTTTGCTCGCGGTCGGCGGCCAGGGCGGGGGCGTGCTCGCCGACTGGATCACCGATGTCGCCGAGCGCAATGGTTACGTCGCGCAATCGACCTCCGTCGCCGGCGTCGCCCAGCGCACCGGCGCTACGATCTATTACGTCGAGATGGCCCGCGACACCGGCCGGCTGCCGGTCTTTGCCCTGTCGCCTTCGCAGGGCGACGTCGACATATTGATCGCCGCCGAGCTGATGGAAGCCGGCCGCGCCATCATCAGGGGCTTCGTCACGCCCGATCGCACCACGCTCATTGCTTCTTCACATCGCATTGCGGCGGTGTCGGAAAAGATCGAGCCGGGTGACGGCCGGGCCTCGTCTTCCAAGGTACACGCGACGGCGGAAGCTGCATCGAAACGCTTCATCGCCTTCGACATGGAAAAGATCGCCGCCGACAATGGCTCGATGATTTCCGCCAGCCTGCTTGGCGCGCTGGCCGGCTCCGACGCATTGCCGTTCAGGCGTGAAAGCTATGAGCAAGCGATCGGCGCCGGCGGCCGAGGCGCGAAAGCCAGCCTCGCTGCCTTCGCCGTAGCCTACGACCGCGCGCGCGGTACGACGGCCCCCGCGCCAGAGCCGGCAGAACCGGCCACGGTCGACCCCGCTCCGGGTGCAGGGCGCGTGAGCGGTCCGCAGAACCTGCTGCAGGGTTGGCAGGCGCTGGCCGCCCGCATCGACCTGATGCCCGCGGCGGTGCGCGACATGGCGCTCCGGGGCCTGAGAAAGGTCGTCGACTACCAGGACATCGCCTTTGGCCGCGACTATCTCGACCGGTTGGACAAGGCCGTTGCGCTTGATGATCCCGGCCATGCCCATGCATTGTCCATCGCTGCCGCCAAGCATCTGGCCAACGCGCTGTGCTACGACGACATGATCCGCGTCGCCGATCTCAAGACACGTTCGACGCGTGACCGGCGGGTGCGCAAGGAGGTGGGCGTCAAGTACGGCTCCATCCTGCAGGTGACCGAGTATTTCCATCCGCGCATCGAGGAGTTCTGCGGCACTTTGCCGGCGGGGTTGGGCAGCTACATCGAGAACCGACCGAAACTTGCAGGCTTTCTCGACCGGCGCATCAATCATGGCCGGCGCATCCGCACCGACAGCTTTGCCGGCTTTGCGGTCCTCTGGTTGATTGGCGGCCTGCGCCGCTGGCGGCGGCGCCTGTTGCGCCACAAGGTCGAGACGGCGCATCTGGAGCGCTGGTATGCGCTGGCGCTCAGCCACGCGCCTCAGGACTACGCGCTCGCCGTCGAAATCTTGAACTGCCGCCGGCTGATCAAGGGCTACAGCGACACCCACCTCCGCGCCCAGTCCAAATTCGATCGCGTGCTGTCGGCGCTCGATCTGGTCAAGGGCCGCGATGACGCTGCCGACTGGATCAGGCGGTTGCGCGAAGCTGCGCTGAAAGACGAGAAAGGCGACATGCTCGATGGCGCGCTGAAGACGGTGGCATCGTTGTCTGATCATGGTGTGGGAAGAGGTCGAACTTAGGCTGGTACCTCTGCGCTACTCCCGCCGTTTCCCTACTCCCACTGGATTCGCGGATTGAACACGCCGCTTCAGGCGATCGCAGCTCGGCTTCCACCCGGATTGCGGGAAGCGTTGGCGGCGGACCTGCCGGGCGTCAGTCGCGCGATATGGACAGCCCCGAGAGAAGCGGAGCGTACGCGGCGAGCCTGCGGGATACGAACTCCGTGAAGAGCCGCACCCGCTTCGTCTTGCGTGTCTCGCCTTGCGTGAGAAGCCACAGTGTCCCATGCATGGGCACGTCGATCCCCGGCACCCTCACCAGCAGGGGGTCGGCATCTCCAACGAAGCACGGCAGTTTCGTTATCCCAATCCCTTGGTGCGCCGCGATGATCTGCGTCTCGGCGTCAGGTGTCCTGAACGGTACTCCCGTGACTTGAACTTCTCCCTCGCGCGCCCAGTCCGGAATTCCATGATTGTCTATGCCTATCCACCGGATGGGATCAGGCGTGCCCGCACGCCACGCGGCTAGTCGATCGCGAGACATGTAGACGCCGCTGAACAGCTCCGGTCCCTTCAGGCCGTGAAGATTGAGCGGCAGGGTCTTGCGGTCGGCGACAATGCGGATCGCGACGTCGGCCTCTCGGTTGGTCAGATTTGCCAGCTCACCGGACGACAAGATTTCCATCTCGATGTCGCGATGCAGACGCGCGAAGTCGGCGAGATCCGGCATGAGCAGGTGTGTGGCGAGGAACGGTGGAAGCGTCACCCGCAAAAGTCCGCGCGCGCTCTGGTCACGACCGAAGACGCGCGTCTCCAGCTGGTGCGACGACGCTTCCATCTGGGTCGCGAGATCGAGGACCTCTTCGCCCGCAGCCGTCAGGCGGTAGCCGGAAGGCAGCTTTTCGAACACCTGCGCCCCGAGGCGTTCCTCGAGCTGAGCGATGCGTCGCAGCACGGTCGAGTGGTTCACACCGAGGCGCGCGGCGGCGGCACGTACCGAGCCTCCGCGCGCGGCGGCAAGAAAGTAGCGAACGTCATCCCAGTCGATCATGGTGCATTCCCGCGCAGCGCAGTGCGGCTTGCAAAGCCCATACTAACACGATCAGCCGTAGTTCGTGCGGTCATCGTGGCCTTCAATCATCTAGCTGGATCGTTTTCGCACCAGCGATGTGCGCGATTGTGCACTCACCGCCCGACTTCGGCGAACCCATCTTGAGGCTCTCGCGGGGCTTTCCCGTGCAGCCAAAGACACGAGACGGCGAAACGAAGGATGCATGGCATGAACAGACTGAATGGAAAGACCGCTGTGATAACCGGCGGCGCTACGGGCATCGGCCGCGCCGCAGCCAAGCGCTTTATCGAGGAGGGCGCCTTCGTCTTCATCTTTGGCCGCCGGCAGGAAGCGCTCGACGCAGCCGTGGCCGACCTTGGGCCTGGTGCCCGCGCCGTTAAGGGCTCGGTCTCGGATGAGGCCGACCTCGACCGACTCTACGCTGCGGTGAAGGCCGAGCGCGGAAGCCTCGATATCGTCTTCGCCAATGCCGGGGCGGGAAGCCCGCTTCCGCTCGGCCAGATCACCGCCAGGCACATTGACGAAACCTTCGACACCAATGTGAAGGGTACGATCTTTACGGTCCAGAAGGCGCTGCCGCTGATGAGCCAGGGCGGTTCGATCATCCTGACCGGGTCGAGCGCCGGCACCACGGGCGCTCCGGGGTTCACTGCCTATAGCGCGAGCAAGGCGGCAGTGCGCAACCTGGCGCGGACCTGGGCGGAAGACCTGAAGGGCACCGGCATCCGCGTAAACGTGCTGTCGCCCGGAGCGACGGCGACCGAACTCGCGAAGGAGGCGTTAGGCGAGGAAGGCCAGAAGGCCTACGGCGCGATGACCCCGCTCCAGCGCATGGCCGATCCGGCGGAGATCGGCGCCGCGGCCGCCTTCCTCGCGTCGCCGGACAGCAGCTTCATGACCGCCAGCGAGGTCGCCGTCGACGGCGGCCTGGCTCAACTCTGACCCCCAGCGCGGTCCGTACCTGGGCCGCGCGCAACGAAAGACAAAGAATTATGAAAAAACTCGAAGGCAAGATCGCAGTCATCACGGGCGGAAGCAGCGGGATCGGATTGGCCACAGCCAAGCGCTTCGTAGAAGAAGGAGCGCACGTCGTGATTACCGGGCGAAGAGAGAAGGAGTTGAAGGAGGCCGCAGCCTTCATCATGAAAAACGTTACGACGGTCGTGGGTGACGTGTCGCTCCTGGAAGATCTGGATCGCCTCTATGCCGTCGTGAAGGTGAAACATGGTCATATCGACATTCTCTTCGCCAACGCCGGCGCGGGGACGATCGCACCGCTCGCCGTCGCTACCGAGGCACATTTTGATCAGACCTTCGATGTGAACGTGAAGGGTCTGTTCTTTACGGTGCAGAAGGCCCTTCCCCTGTTCAAAGACGGCGGTTCGATCATCCTGAATTCTTCAGTGTCGAACGTGTTGGGGCTTCCAGGGTTTAGTACCTACGCCGCGAGCAAGGCGGCTGTACGCAACTTCGCGCGCGCTTGGACACTGGAATTCAAAGACCGCAAAATCCGCGTCAATGCAATGAGTCCGGGACCAATCGAGGCGCCGGCCTTGGAGACAACGACTGGCCTTACCCCTGAGCAAGCCGAGCAAGCGGCCGCCCAGTTTGCGTCACAGATCCCAATGGGTCGCAGGGGCAAACCAGAGGAAATCGCGGCTGCCGTAACGTTCCTCGCCTCCGATGAAAGTTCTTTCGTCACCGGCGTGGATCTCGCCGTCGACGGAGGCATGGCGCAAGTCTGACCCCGGCATTAGCACCAGATCGGAGAAGTACTATGAACTATGCAATCGTAGGATTCGGCAATATCGGACAAGCCCTTGCCAAGGCGTTTGCCCGAAACGGCATCGAAGTTTCCGTTACAACCACACGCGACCCGGAAAGCTTTGCCGCCGATGCGGCCGCGATCGGACCCACGATCATCCCCAAAAAACTGGCGGAAGCCATCAAGGCGGACATCATCTTTTTGGCTGTCCGCTTCGAGGCGCACCCGAATGTCGCGAAGGCGCTCCCTTCCTGGCAGGGGAAGACGATCATCGATGTGACCAATGCCTATGGCGTGCCCCCGGAGGAACTGGGAGGACAACCTTCTTCCAAGTTCATCGCGCAGGCCTTCTCTGGCGCAAAACTGGTCAAGGGCTTCAACCATCTGGTCGCCCCGGTGCTTGATCAGGATCCGGCCGTACATGGTGGCCGGAGGGTCGTGTTCCTGGCAAGCGACGATGACGCTGCCGCAACACGGATTGGGGAGCTTGCGGAAAATCTCGGTTTCGCGCCGATCAACCTTGGCGGGGTGTCGGAAGGTGGCCTGCTGGTCCAGGCGCGCGGAAACAGATGGGGCCATCTGATCTTCAAGGACTTGGTCAAATTCGACTGACGAGCGCGACGTCCTCGGCAAAGAGACGACGCACGCGATCGGAACTCGGATCGGATCAAGCTCGATCCGATCCGAGCAAATGGAGAAATCACTATGAGCACCGAGAAGAATATCCACTCCTAAGGAGATTTCGATGTACGACCAATCCAAGGTGTCCGAATTAATCCGGTTCGCACGAATCGAGGCGGGCTCCACCGTGATCGACGTTTACCCTGGCGACGGAGACTGGACGCGCCTCTTCTCCGACATCGTCGGATCAGAGGGGCGGGTCTACAGCTTCGTGCCGGCCGAAGTCGCCCACTTCAAGAACGATCCGGTCGGCCTCATGCGAACGCTCGCGAAGGAGCCGAGCCGAGAGAACGTCGAAGCCACCTCGGCGGATCTCGTCGCGATGCCGGAGATTACGCAGCCAGCCGATGTCCTATGGCTGCACCTGTTCTACCACGATCTTCACACCGCCTTGATCCAGAAGAAGGGTGCGACGGCGGCCGACTTCAATCGAGCTGTCTACAAGCGGCTGAAACCCGGTGGGTCCTACGTTATCGTCGACCACGCCGCCGCCACTGGGTCGGGCACGAGCGACACCCGGTCGCTGCATCGGATCGACCCTGCATTCGTCCGCGAGGAGGTGGAGGCGGCCGGCTTCGTACTGGACGCGGAAAGCACCGTGCTCGCGAACAAGGATGACCCGCACTCGATCAAGGTGTTCGATCCCGCGATCAAGGGCGAGACCGATCGCTTCGCGTTTCGGTTCGTGAAGCCCTGACAGCTCCCGGGCGCCGACTTCATGTCAACCTCCCATTGAGTCCATCAACTCGGGTTCGGACCCGTCAAGCTGGGAAAGGTCAACGAGGATGGCGCGCTGTGCACGCACGCGATGCGACAGCGCCTTAAAGGCGTCCGAGGTGATGATGGCACAAGGTTCTGGAGCACACCTGCCGCAGGTTCCTGATCTGAACTTGATGAAATGACGGAAGTCGCCGCGCCGTTGAGGGAGCCGGCGCATCCCCTCAGGGATGCGCCGGGACAAACGGTTCAAGAATGGTGGATTTCCGTTCCCAGCACCTTCAGGCATTCACGGATGAACGCCGCAAGCGCGGTCCAGCCTTTGGCTGAAACCATGGTCCCATCGACATAGGCGTCGGTGGGAGACAAATCGATATAAGTGCCGCCGGCAAGCGTCACCTCCGGCTCGCAAGCGGCGAGCGCCGCCACCTTCTTGCCGCGCACGACGCCGTCGACCGCGATCAGAATCTGGACGCCATGGCAGATCGTGAAGATCGGCTTTTTCGCCTCGTGGAAATGGCGCACCATTGCCTGTATCCGCCTGTCGGTGCGGATGTATTCGGGGCCACGACCGCCGGCGCAATAGACAGCGTCGTACTGGCTCAGCTGCTTCTCGGCGTCGGCGAAGGTCTTGTTGATCAGCGCGTTATGGCCGGGCTTTTCGGTGTAGGTCTGATCGCCCTCGAAATCGTGCAGCGATGTCTTGATCATGTCTCCGGCGCTTTTGTCGGGGCACACGACATGAACGGTGTGTCCCACCGCTTCCATCGCCTGCTGATAGACGAAGATTTCATACTCCTCGGTGAAATCACCGGTCAGCATCAGGATTTTTTTGGCTGGCATGTCTTTTCCTCTCGGCTTGTTTCAGGGGCGAGGTGCACTGCGCGCCTCGCTTCCCGGGATCGAAATCGGCTCAGAACGGGGAATAGAATTCGTAGGCGGCAGGCTGGGCGGACAGCGGCGCGCCGCGCTTGAGGGTGCCTCTGACAAGCAACATCGCCAGGCTACTCGAACGCAGGCAGGAGCCTGTCCCGCGAATTTTCGATGTGCGCACGCATGGCTTTTTCGGCGGCGTCCGGATCGCCCGCGGCAAAGGCAGCGAGAATAGCCTCGTGCTCGTCGAGCGCCTCTTCGGTCACCCTGGAGTGATACATCAGCCGGAAGATATGGAAGTGGGTATGCTGGTGATTCAGTGTCTCGCGAATGAGTTCGTTTTGGGCGAACTCGACGATCTTGTCGTGGAAGATGGCATCCTGACGGGCGAAGTTCGAATAGCGCAGGCGTTCGTCTTTCCCCACCCGCCGAGCCATGACGCCGGCCGCCTCCTGCAGCGCGGCAAGGCGCTCGCCGTCCATTGTTGCGGTGGCTTTGGCCGCGGCGGCAGGTTCAAGCAATAGACGCAGCTCGTAAAGCTCGTCGAAGCGCCGGCGGGTGATTTGTGGGGCGGCGCGATAGCCGATCAGGTGGGTTTTCAGAACCAGCCCTTCCCCCTCCAGCCTGCCAAGCGCTTCACGAATGGGGGTATGCGAGACGTTGAATTCCTTGACGAGATTGTCGACGGTGATGCGCGATCCCGGAGCAATCCTCAAAGACATGAGCTGCGCGAATATTGCTTCGTAAACGTCGCCAGCCAGGCTGTTGGCGCGCTGAATACGACGGGTCGCACGGGCTTCATTGTCAACCGTCAGGTCCGTGTTCTGCATCGTTTGCCTCTTGACAGAACCACCCACTAACATGATGCTTCGCGAAACTCAATCCTATATCCTATACGATTTTATGGGGATATCGCATGATCATGACCTGCAGCGCCGAGGTCGGCCTCTGGCACGAAGCCAAGCCTGTCGGCTTCCAATCCGTCTTCGCAGGATCTTGTGCATGAGCTTGTTTGCAGCGGCGCGCCTGCCGAGCGAGATTCTGTTTGGCAAAGGCCAGCGCCATGTCCTGCCTGCCATTGCCACCAAATATGGGCGGCGTGCGTTCGTCTGTACCGATGAGCGCTTCGCGGCGACGTCGCAGTTCGCCGAGATTCTGGCTGGCTTGCACAACGCGGCGATCGAGGCGCTGGTCTTCGACCGAACGCTGCCGGATGTGCCGCGCGACAGCGTCGCCACCTGCATTGCGCAGGCGAAGGGTTTCAAGCCCGACATGGTGATCGGAATCGGGGGCGGCAGCTGCCTCGACATGGCCAAATGCGCTGCACTTCTGCTCAGCCATGGCGGCAAGCTCGAGGACTACTATGGCGAGTTCAAGGTACCCGGCCCTACCCTTCCGGTAATCGCAGTGCCGACGACGGCTGGAACAGGCTCCGAGGTGACCCCCGTCGCCGTGATCTCCGACCCAGATCGGACGCTGAAAGTGGGTATCGCCAGTCCGCATCTCATCGCGGCAGTGGCGCTTTGCGATCCGGATCTGACGGTGACCTGTCCACCGTCCTTGACGGCGATCGCCGGCGCCGACGCGCTGACGCACGCAATCGAGGCCTTCACAGCGGCCAAACGCGGCGCGGACCCTCATTTGCCGCAACAGCACGTGTTCATCGGCAAGAGCGCTCTGACCGACCATTTCGCGCTTTTGGCCATCAGGCTGCTCGGCCGCAGTCTGGAAAAGGCATATCGCGACGGATCGGACGAGGATGCGCGCGCCGACGTGATGATGGGAGCGCTGGCCGCCGGTTGCGCTTTCGGCACGGCGGGAACGGCCGCCGCCCATGCGGTGCAGTATCCCGTCGGTGCGCTTACCCACACCCCGCATGGTCTGGGGGTCGCCACCATGCTGCCCTATGTGATGGCCTACAACCTGGCCGCAGCAGCCGCGGAGATTGCGGAAGTCGGCACTGCTCTTGGCCTTTCCCTTCAGGGCGGCGGCGCCGATGCCTTGGCGCACGCCACCATCCGGGAGGTGAGCCGGCTGTTTGGCGCCATCGGCATCACGCCGACATTGGCCGAACTGGGTCTTCCCGAAGACAAGATCGACTGGACGGCCGAGCAGGCGCTCGGCATCGACCGATTGATCAAGAACAATCCGCGTCCGTTCGACCGCGCCGCGATGCGACGGCTGGTCAGGGCTGCCTATGACGGCGACATGTCCGCCACCATGATGTGATCGACCAGGAGTTCATCCAATGAACATTGCCGCAGGCATATCCGACGAGGATCAAGATATGTTCGACTACGCCACGGTCTCGCACAGTCTCTACATTGGCGGACGCTGGCGGCCCTCATCGGAGGGCCGCGTGATCGAAGTGGTCGATCCCTCGACTGAAGCCGTGATCGCTGCGGTTCCCGATGCAACGCTCACTGATGCCGCCGCCGCCGTCGACGCTGCCGCGAATGCGGCGGCCGGCTGGCGCGAGACCCCGCCACGCAGGCGATCGGAAATCCTGCGGCGCTGCTTCGAACTGATGACCGAACGGATGGAGACGTTGGCTGCGCTGATCTCGCTGGAGAACGGCAAGGCGCTGCGCGATGCGCGGGGTGAAGTCGCCTATGCCGCGGAGTTTTTCCGCTGGAACGCCGAGGAGGCGGTCCGCATCAGCGGCGAGTTCGGCCTTGCACCCTCGGGCGCGAACCGGATCATTGTCGACTACCAGCCCATCGGCATTTGCGTGCTCATCACGCCATGGAATTTCCCAGCCGCCATGGCGACACGTAAAATCGCTCCGGCGCTGGCGGCCGGCTGTACGGTGATCCTGAAGCCCGCCAGCGAGACACCGCTGACGGCCTATGCGCTTGCGGCGCTCTACGAGGAAGCCGGCGTGCCGCCCGGCGTCGTCAACGTCCTGACGACCTCGACCCCCGGGCCGGTGACGGCGGCCATGCTCGCCGATCCACGCGTGCGAAAGCTGTCCTTCACCGGCTCGACCGGCGTCGGCCGCGTGCTGCTGGCCGAAGCCGCGAAACACGTCATCTCCTGCTCCATGGAGCTTGGCGGCAACGCACCCTTCATCGTCTTCGACGACGCCGACCTGGAAGCCGCCCTCGACGGCGCGATGGTTGCCAAGATGCGCAACGCCGGCGAAGCCTGCACGGCCGCCAACCGGCTTTACGTCCAGGCCGGCATCCATGATGCTTTCGCGGAAGGCTTGAGCAAACGCATGGCGGCACTCACCGTGGGCCCGGGCACAGACTCAGACACAGAATGCGGGCCGATGATCACCAGGAAGGCTGTGCACAAGATCGACCGGCTTGTGCAGGACGCCGTTGCCCGCGGCGCCAAAATCCTGTGTGGTGGCGGCGTATCTGAAGGCAGAGGCTTTTTCTATCCGCCAACGGTGCTCAAGGACGTGCCGGCCGACGTTGCCATGGCTCACGAGGAGATCTTCGGTCCCGTGGCGCCGATCAGTCGCTTCGAAAGCGAGGCGGATGTCATCTCCAAAGCCAATGACACCGAATACGGTCTCGCTGCCTACATCTATACGCGCGACCTGGGCCGGGGGATGCGCGTGGCATCGAAGATCGAGTCCGGCATGATCGCGCTCAACCGCGGCCTGATGTCGGATCCGGCGGCGCCTTTCGGCGGTGTCAAGCAGAGCGGGCTGGGCCGCGAAGGCGGTCAGAAGCACGGCGTTGCCGAGTTCATGGAGGCCAAGTACATCGCCGTGACCCTGTGAGCGGACATCACGCCAAAGATCCGTTTCGCATTCGCGATCATGTGGTCGAGTTCGATGACATCGTCGCCGAGATCGTTCGCAGAAGCGAGGAGACCAGGGCGAACGTTCCCGTGGTCGCCGATGTCGCCTACGGGGCTGACGCACCGAAACCATGGATCTGTTCTTTCCCGAGGGCAAACGGGACCGCCTGCCGGTGCACATGTTCATCCACGGGGGCTATTGGCGCATGTTCTCCAAGCGCGACTATTCCTACGTCGCCGAGACCGTTACGAACGCAGGTGCGATCGCGGTCATTGTCGACTACGCGCTGATGCCGACCGTCAGGATGGCCAGGATCGTCGACCAGGTGCGCCGCGCCAAGCGATGGGTATTTGACAATGTCGCACACCATGGCGGCAATCCCGGCCTGCTGACCGTCAGCGGTCATTCCGCCGGTGCGCATCTGGCAACAATGCTTTTCGACGGTGACGAGCGGCCTTCCGGCATCAAAGCTGCGCTGCTGCTTGGCGGCCTTTACGACCTGAAGCCATTGCAGATGTCGTTCCTTGCCGCGGAGATCGCGATCACCGACGAGGAGGCCGGCCGATTCTCGCCGATCGACCACAGCTTCGATCCATCCGTGGGCGTAGATATCTCGGTCGGCGCCGATGAAACGCCGCCGTTCCACAGCCAGGCCGCACTCTTCACGGACCACCTTGACACACAGGGACTGACTGTTTCGCGCACCACCCTTGGTGGGGCCAATCACATGAGCAGCGTCCGTGACCTTGGCTTGGCTGGTACCGAGGCCGCGTCACTGCTGGCCCGCGTCGTGGCCGCCTGAGACTTCCGCCAGAAGCGCTGCTGGGCGCGACCGTTCTTCAAAGTAGCGTCGCAGCATCGAGGTGCCGACAGCGGTGGCAAATCTTCCGCCACCGGTCGCCATACCGTAAGCCCGCCGGCGATGTCGACGTCGACGTGGTTCATGCTTTCCAGCGTGATTGAGCTTGATAACCGATGTCGGCGATCGCCGTCATGCAGGCAGCCCAGTTGAGTTCTCAAAGCCAACCGGCCAAAGATGCCCCTCAGGGGAGAGCGGGCCGGCGTTCCGTAACCTCGCCTTCAGAATATGATAGCCTGCGGCAACCGGAGAAGGGAATCTGCGCTCTCAAACCAGCATCGACTGCTGGGCGGAGATCCCAGCCGTCGCGCCGTGCGATATTGCCAGGGTGACCGATGGCGGCGTGAGGGGGTTGGCGAGGTCGCCCGCGGCGTAGATGCCGGGCATGCTGGTTTCGCGGCGCTCGTCGACCTTGAGGATTACGCCGAGGGGCGTATCGACCGTGGCGAGGCCCAGTGATTCGTGCAGGCTTGCGGACGGCTTGTTGCGCGGATGCGCGAACAGGATGTCGACCGCGACCTTGGGGCCGGTATCGAGCTTGACGGTGGCGTTATGCCCCCCGTGATGGGCGATCTCGCTGATCCGGCCGTCGACGACAGGTATGTTGCGGCGCGCCAGACCGGCCCGGATATCGGGCGGAATGTCGTGACCATCAGCGAAGACCGTCAACCTGTCGGTCCAATCGTGGAACAGCCTGACCTGATTCATCGACTGTGGGCCGGACCAGACGAGGCCCCAATGCTGGCCGGCGACTTCAAAGCCGTCGCAATAGGGGCAGGGCACGATGGACGTGCCCCAACCTTCGGCAAAGCCCGGAACATCAGGCATCTGGTCGGCGACGCCATAGCTCAGGATCAGCCGGCGCGCGCCGAGGCTTCCGCCATCGCCAGTGAGGACGGAGAAATCGTCGATGGCCCCGGAGAGGCTGTCGGCCCGGGCATTGACCAGCCTGATCGTGGGATAGCGCGCCAGCTGCCGCCGCGCCTCGGCCAGGATCTCCAGCGGTGGCTTGTGATCGTGGCCGAGCAGGCCATGCGAGTGGCCGGCGAAGCGGTTGCGTGGCAAGCCGGTATCGAGAACGGTGACCTTGCGGCGAGCACGGCCGAGTTGCAGGGCACCGGCGAGACCGGCAAAGCTGCCGCCGATGATGATGACGTCATCCATAATGGGCTCCGTGTTGTGGATGAGGGGCTGGTTGGACCTGGTTGAAACATCGGCTTGCGCATTTCAGAAACTACATGGTATCGTAATCCAAGAATTAGGATACTGTCAAGGACTGGAATTGTCGTGACCGAAAATAGCCAGGGCCGGCGCGGCCGGCCCGCCAACGAGGCGCTTGGCCAAACGATACTCGACGCTGCGTCCGAACTCTTTGTGGAATTGGGTTTTCAAGCGACCACATTGGACAAGGTCGCCCAGCGGGCGAAGATATCCAAACTCAGCATCTATCGGCACTTCGAGAACAAGGAGGCGCTGTTCAGCGCGGCCATCGCGTCCGGCTGCCATCAGTTGCTTGCACCACAGGCCCTTCTTGAAGGCGTCGGCGGTTCGGTCGAGGATCAGCTCATGGCGGTGGGATCATCCCTACTTCGCACGCTGTTGAGATCAGATGTCCGCAGTGTCGAAGCCATGGTCATGGCCGACCAGACGAATCCAAAGTCGTTAAGCAAGCTCCATTACGAAGCCGGCCCCGCCAATGTCATCGCCCAAATCGAGGCCCTGTTGCGTCAGTTGCACGCGAAGGCGGTTCTGAACGTGCCCGATCCTCTCCGGTCCGCCCGCTTGTTTGCCGCGCTTTTCAAAGGATCCGATCTCCTGATTATCGCACGCTTCGATGACGCGAGAGCAGCGGACGACAACGAAATCGAATCCTATTGCCGGTCGGCCGTCGCCATGTTCATCGCTGCGCACGGCTAGCAGTCCGCCCTGCCCGCTAATCATTGTATTTCTGCGAAATACTCCGCTAGAGCCGCCGTCGCGATGGCGCCCATCCACCTCATGTCGATCGCGTCGGTCGGGCTGCGCGCCCGCCGGTGAGCGGCATCTCCTACCTGCTCCGGTCACAGCGCTGCTTCGGCCGACCCTGTGCGGGCGAGGAAGAGAATGCCGGTTACGGACGCCAGAATCGAGCAGATGACGTGTCAGCCGCCGCGAAGGACACCTGCGAACGGAACGTTTTTGGTACACTTGAGTACGTCCATTCGTGGGTCGGGCTCCAGCGGCTCGTGCCCGACGCGCCCCGGGGAAGGCCGCTGGTGCCCGCGACAGATCCTTCCAAGGTGCGGCTCTGGAATGGCCCAAAAATTCTCTCGAGCTCCCGGAACATCGGTCCGCCCCTGTGGTTCGACAAGCAGCGGCACAGTCGATCCAACCAGGCATCGGCCCGCTTAGGACAGGCGCGAGGTCCCTACCCACAGATCTTGCGAAAATAGGAGCAAGCTATGCGAGCGTTGGTCTGGCACGGCAAGGAAGACATACGCTGCGATCAGGTTTCGGACCCGGAAATTGAGGATGAACGTGACGCGATCATCAAGGTGACGAGTTGTGCCATATGCGGCTCCGACCTTCACCTCTACCACAACTATGTGCCAGCCATGCTGCCCGGCGACATCATGGGCCACGAGATGATGGGAGAGGTCGTCGAGGTCGGCAAGGGCGTCAACGGCGCTCTGAAGGAGGGAGACCGCATCGTCGTGCCGTTCACCATAATCTGCGGTGAGTGCGACCAGTGCAAGCGACAGAACTTTTCGGTTTGCGAACGCACAAACCGCAAGAAGAATCTCGGTGACAAGGTGTTCGGGCACACCACCGCGGGTCTGTTCGGCTACACTCATTTGACCGGCGGCTATCCCGGGGGACAGGCGGAATACATGCGTGTGCCGTTCGCCGATGCCACGCACGTAAAGGTGCCTGACAGCCTTACCGACGAGCAGGTTCTCTTCCTCGGCGATATTTTTCCTACCGGATGGCAGGCGGCGGCACAGTGCGACATTGAGCCCACCGATACGGTTGCGGTGTGGGGCTGCGGCCCAGTCGGGCAGATGGCCATACGCAGCGCCCTGCTGCTCGGCGCCAAACAGGTGGTGGCGATCGATTGCCTGCCGGAACGGCTTTCCATGGCCGCGGCCGGCGGCGCCATCGCCATCAATTTCGCCGAGGAAAGTGTCGTCGAACGACTGCGGGAACTCACCGGCGGAAAGGGCCCGGAGAAGTGCATCGATTGCGTCGGCATGGAAAGCCACGTCTCGCTGGCCCAGCCCGATACCGTCTACGATCGCGCAAAGCAGTTGATGCTGATGGAAAATGATCGACCGCACGTTCTGCGTGAGATGATCTATGTCTGCCGGCCGGCCGGCGTGATCTCGATCCCCGGCGTCTACAGCGGGCTGGTCGACAAGATTCCGATGGGACAGGCAATGAACAAGGGGCTCACCTTCCGAATGGGGCAGACCCATGTCAACCGTTGGACCGAGGATCTGTTGCGCCGCATCGAAGATGGCCAGATCGACCCATCCTTCGTCATCACCCATACCGTGGGGCTCGAGCAGGGACCCGAGATGTACAAGGTGTTTCGCGACAAGCAGGACAGTTGCATCAAGGTTGTACTGAAACCGTAGGGAAATCGTCATGAACGTGATTGCCAAACTTACCAACATCACCCGATCGCCTGGCGATCCCAAAGTGCTGAAGACTGGGCAGAGTGCGGTCGCGGCCTCCGATGGCCTTGCCCGCAAGCTCGGCTGGTTCAGCATCGCGCTTGGCGTCGCCGAGCTGGTTGGCGCCGAACGGATTGCCGGCGCGCTCGGCATGCGCGGCAAGGAAGATCTGATCCGCGCTTATGGGGCGCGGGAAATAAGCAGCGGCATACTCTCGCTTTCAGTGGACAAGCAGGCCGGGCTTTGGAGCCGGGTGGCCGGCGACGGCCTGGATATCGCGACATTGCTGACAGCATATCGGCATGGCAACCCAAAGCGCGATAATGTAGGCCTTGCGCTTGCCATGGTCGCCGGCATCACATTGCTCGACATCATCGGTGCGAAAAGCGTGACCGCGCGCCACTCTCGGAGCAGGACCAAGCCACGCGACTACAGCGATCGAAGCGGCTTTCCCGGAGGCACTGCCGCAGCCCGCGACCGCGCCCGCTCGCAGCGCAGCCAGGAGGTCGGCGCAGCCTGATAGAGATTTCCGAACCCTGGCGCCATGCGACCTGGACAGGTGGCATCTCGTCGGGCCCTAACGCCAGAGGTGGTTGCTCTCGGGGAGCCGACTTTGCTGGAACAGAGTGGACCGTCGAGTGGCCGTTCTCGCCGTCGCCTGGATCACCGCCGCGCATGGTTGTGTGGCCGGTGCGTTAACGGCAGGAAGCAAGCAGCGATGCGACCAGGCGTCTAGCCTTCCATGTCTCTTACCTTGGCCAGGTTCCGGCGATCCTCAGGCCGAGCCGCGTTCGGGAAGCTCGGTCTCTTCCGCCACCCCTTTCCGCAGGTCTCGGCGCAAGCGTTCCGCTTCGTCGGAATTATTATCGTCGTCTGTCCGCTCGAGTTCGCGATCGATTGTCTCGCGCGACCCCTCTGCCGGATCCTGTTGCGGAGATGTGTTCGGGCCGGTTTCGATCTTGCCGTCGCCGGGAACGGTGCGGTCGCGAGACTTCGTCATCTTCAGCTTCCCTTTCATCTGTCATCTGCCTCGGCATCTCCGATGGCATGAATTTTGGCCGCTTCCCTGCCGAACCGGATCGTCGACGCTTTGTTCCGGGAAAGCCCCCGCAGGTTCGTGCTGGTCGGCCCCGGGGCATTGGTCGATGCCCTTGCCGGGAAGCATCCTATGCCAACGAGGTCGGCGGCAGCCTCATCAATGTCGTTATCAACATATGGGCTGTGAAGGCGTTTTCGGCCCGGACACGCGAGCACGCCAGGCTCGCGGCGAGTTTTCGAACCGAAGCAGATGCGCAGCGTAACAACTGGATGTATACGGAAAAGGCTGCCTCATCCACGACATCGCGCTTTCGGTAATGGCCGGCGGCATGCTCGCCTGGGCGGTCCGGCAGCTGGTAGCGAACTGGTCATAGGCCTTTGCAAAGCCGCGTCGATGAAGCGGGTGCGGTAGCGCTGGTCGGTGTAGCGTCGAGGCATCTGTCAATCGGAGACAAGCGCGACCACTTTTGGGACCTCACTGTTTTTTCCACCGGGACTCGACATCTCACTATCATAGTTGATTGTGGCTGCCGGTGACCCTGCGTAATGGATAGCCATTCCAACTCTCCAACAGGAAAACGGTATGTTGTATCCGGGTCGGTTTTTGGGGCCAAGCGAGATTGAGATGCTCGCCCAGGTTTGTCACACGGTCTGCAAAGAGCGCGCCCTACCTCTTGCTTCGCAGAACGGAGAGCGCATAGCTGCCCATATACTCAGGCTGTTTATGAATGGCTTGATTGAGCAGAATGAACTGCTCGATGCTGAGAGGAACTGGGCTCTTCGGCTTGACCGTTCGGTCCAGCAGACGATGTCAACTACGCGCACATGAGAGGCCGCGGGACCCAGTTTGGTTCTTACAGCCGAACACCCGCCGCTATCTGAGATATGTTGCGGGGTTTTCTTCGCCGCGGAGTGATCCGATACAGTGCGCGGAAATCATGGCAATCCTGTTCGCAGTGATTCTATTGAGCGTAATCGCAGTCGCATTCTTGGTCGTCGGAAAGCCGCCAAGGCCAGTTGGGAACAAACCTGACGTTTAAGCGTTTGTAGAGCCCTTCCACCGGGCAACTCACCGAAATGCTTCTTGCCGTGCATGATGCGATGTCGACGGCCGTTTTGGCGGGCAGGAGCGCCAATGCGGAAATAGTAGGCGTGGTCGACCTCACCAACAAAGCTGAGGTCGACATCGGCATCACCAGCTTGGGAAGAGCCATCCAGTTCGTGGCCAACGCCTCGGTGCTTGGATACGACATTCGCGGCGCCATGGTCTTCTATGGCGCGCCCGGTACCCCGAGCCTAAGGGCGAGAGAGTGCGAGCGCTTGTGGGCGCAGTTTGGCGGCGCGCTTCTACAGCCGTAGCTCTATCAGGACGTTCGCCCCGCCCGTTCTTGGTATGAACGCGTACGGAACTGAGGCGCTACCCAGCCGCAGCGGGAATGGCTCAGTGGTAGCTCTAGCTGGCGACCGCACCAAGCAGCTTTTCGGTGATGCGCTTTGAGCGGCTGAGCCAGCGTGAGAACGTTCGGCCGCATATCTGCCGGTGCCTGCTTTCATGTGACTGGGCGGGGCTATTGGGGAGCCGGGTTGACGACTGGGCCCTTAGCCGAGGGAAGCACAGTACGGCAACCTCGCCTTTTGCTGGCTAACATCCTTCCGCTCTCAGGGACCGAACCATGCGCACAACAACAGGGTCATACGGTTTCTTTTCGGATTTCCGATAATTCATTGTGAAAAGCGCGGCACGCTGGTTGCAGACCATAATTGCACGGACGTAGCGAATCTCGCCATTCTTGACCCCGGAGTAGCTGGCCCATTTCGGGGCTAGGCGCCGATAGGTCAGTCGCCAACCGGCCTTTTCGTCCTCGATCATGCGATGTTCAATCTCGGCGCGAAAACTTGCTTTGCCCAGTCGCGCGCCCCAAACGACCAGAAACGCGTCTCTTGGGCCCTGAAAAGCCGCGCCCTGCTCCGAATTCTGGGTCAGGACGAAATTCGGAGGAATATCGAAACTAAAGCCAAGCTGTCGGACGCCGAAGGGCTGCCACGCCTCGGCCTGAAGCAACGTGGTCCAAAAGAGAAAAACTGTAAGTCCCAGCAGTAGGCGTCGCATCGCTCTGATTTAGCGCTGGCTAACATGGTGTCCAGACGGACAGAGGTCCGTGACATAAAAATATGCATCATGGCCGCGCAGCATATGGACGCGGGATTCGCGATTGACGGCGTGCGGTCGAAACGGCTTCCGTCCCACGAAAGGAGAGGACGCAGAGGGAAATGGTGCGTCGGTATGATCGACTGGCAGAAAATTGGCGAGGCCGAATGTCCACGTTCATTGCCCGCAAAAATGGGCGCCGGCTTCCTCTTGTGCCTAGGGAAGAAGAGCCGAAATTATTCCCTGACGAAGACCCTGATCTACCTCAGACGGGGGCATGCCCTGTAACTTCGCCGTGACCTGATCCCCTTCGGGGAACAATCAGATCGAGCTCCAGTTTGGCGTTCCAAGCGAAAGCACTGATGGAGCATGCCATGAGATTTCCACACAGCACGACGGCCGCGACCGCCGTTTTCATTGCCCTGACCTCCCCCGCGCTCGCCCAGACAAGCGGAACACCATCACCCTCGACACCTGCACCCGCTCCGGCAACCGAACCGCCGGCCGCCGGACAGTTGCCGGATGCGACCGGACAAGCGGATGCACCAACACGCGAAATGATCCGCCAGATGGTTGAGCAAGCTGTCCGGGAGAGAATGCAGCAGGATCGCGGTTCCGAAGAAGGTTTCCGCGGGGAAGATAGTCGCAACTATCAAGGCGATCGCAACGAGGATGCTGACCGCCACGATGAAGATGGCGACCGTTGGCAGAACCACGGTGGCCGCGATCGTGGACACAGAATGGCTGGACGCTGGCATCATCAGATGATGCGCGGTGCCGGCATGCGACTGATGTTCGGGCTGTTGGACACCGATGGCGACGGATCGGTGTCCGAGGACGAGGTTCAACGCGCGGTGGGCAGGATGTTCAGTAGCATTGACGAGAATGGTGACGGCAAGATCGATGTGAACGAGATCCAGTCCTTCATGCATGGCTCCAGCATGCATGGCACTGATAGCGAGGACACGCCGTAGCTGGCTTCAAAGGGAATGCCCTCCCTCGGACAAAGCGGGCGCGTGGCGGCCGATCCCGAAGCGGTGTCTCTTGGCTGTTAGGCGCCCGGCCAGCACCCTTTAGGCTTGAGCTATTCCCGCAGTCCCGCGAGACGCCAGCCGTGACAAAAAAGGCTTCGCATTGCTGATCGAGGAACGATCGCAGCCGACCAACGCAGGGTCACTCGGGCGCCCGGTCTTCCAGCAGAACGAAGGATGCGGCGATCAAGTCGTCGCCATTGATACGTCCTTGGCTGTCCTCCAACATAGTTGCAACCTTGTGGAAGGCCATCATTTCACCCGCGTCAATCTGCGCTTCACGCATCTTGGCTGTGAGATCAGCCACGCGATTTCCTAACGAATGTGATTTTGCAGTCTCGCAATTCGACATGATTAGTCATCCTTTGCCTTGGGTTTCACGCTGCCGAACGCAATGCTTCAGCGGATGTTCCGAATTTGGCCATCAGTCTTATGGGATAGGACTTGCGTCTGATTGCGGTTGGAAGAAGCCCGAACGGCGGAACAGGCAGCCGGACGCCGAATTGGAAACCGACCGTCGATCGAAGTCCCTTGTCGCCGGTTGAGATCCCGCCATCTTCACTGTCGAGAGGGTGGCGGGATCGCCTTCCGAGGAGCGAGCACATATGAGGTAATAGATATTTGGCAGATGTACTCACGGCCATCCTGCTCGCTTCTTTTGTCTGCGCATGTTCATTCTTTTCGGGAAACCCCATCTCTCCAACAACACGCAACACCGCGTTGCTACCCATGATGATGCGATGACAACTGCATCAATAAAGCAAAGCCTCTTCGCCTAAGGTGCGATTGCCGCGGGCTTTTTCGACTTGAAGGTCGTCCAACGCGCCCGGTGGTCAGGCCATGGCGTTCAGCGGGAGCCAGGTAGACTCATCGCGAAAATCCCGCAGCGAGGCATGTCGCAAGTCCTCCTCGCCGCGCGCGGATACTGGAATACGCCTGGCTCGTTGTGACAGGCATGCGAAGATGAGTGTCGGCGCATGGACGCGGAAAAACCCGCCAGCGTGAGCCAGCGGGCCTTGTGATGGGATGGCCCGCGCGTGCGGTCAAGGCTGCGCGGGCCGACCATGATGAATGAGGGGACATCTTGGTCACCGGCACGACCGATGAAGAACGAGCCGGGTGTGACAGAACACCCTTGGAGCGAGGATGTTCCCGTCCGCACAAAAAAGCTCGCCGGCGTGAGCCGGCGGGTAGTCGCTATTTTGCCGTCAAGCGGACAGACCGCTTGCGGCCCACCCACTGCACCATTTTTCCACTTTGAGCCGAAATCATTCTCAACTATGGTTCGCCAGGCTTAAGGCATGGGGGATTGCCGATGGTTTTATCACGCAGGGGTGTCGTGCTCGGCGGTCTGGCGCTGGTCGCGGTCGGGGGAACCGGCAATATTGTTCAAGCCGCGGGGGCAAAATCCTTTTTCGCCGGTACCGCCAGCGATAACGATTTCGTCTATCGCAAGACCAACTTCGCCAAGATCGACAAGAGATGGCATCGCCAGATCGTCAAGTATTTCAGCAGCGAGCCGGTCGGCACCGTCGTGGTCGATACCCGCCACCACTTCCTCTACCTCATCATGGAAAACAAGACTGCCATCCGCTACGGCGTCGGCGTCGGCAAGGAAGGCTTCAAATGGTACGGCCGCGCGACGATCGATCGCCGCGCGCTGTGGCCGCAATGGGTCCCGCCGCCAGAAATGCGCAAGCGCAAGCCGGACCTGCCGCCCATGGTCGCAGGCGGCGCGTCCAACAATCCGCTCGGGCCGCGCGCGCTCTATCTGTACCGCGACGGCGCCGACATCGGCTACCGCCTGCATGGCACGCTGGAGCCATGGAGCATCGGCACCGACGCTTCCAGCGGCTGCATCCGCATGTTCCCCGAAGACATCATCGACCTCTACCAGCGGTGCCCGATCGGCACCGCGGTGGAGGTCCTGCCGCACATCGCCGACCAGGCGCCCGCTTCCACCACTGTCGAATGATTGGCGCATCATGAACCGCATGATTGAAAACACGCGCCGGCTGCTCGCCGCCGGCCTGCTGGTTGTGGCCACATCCTGCTCGACCAGCAACACGCTG
Organism: Mesorhizobium sp. M1078; assembly: GCF_040318615.1. Classification (NCBI taxonomy): domain Bacteria; kingdom Pseudomonadati; phylum Pseudomonadota; class Alphaproteobacteria; order Hyphomicrobiales; family Phyllobacteriaceae; genus Mesorhizobium; species Mesorhizobium sp. M1078. The sequence continues at coordinate 45,770 of NZ_JAMYMP010000009.1, read as the reverse complement.
GCCCCGTCGACGCCCGACGTCACCAACGCCGAGATTGCCGGCTTCCAGAACGTGCAGCCGGGCAGCGAGGAGGATTTTATCCTCAATGTCGGCCGCCGCACCTACTTCACGAAAGGTTCGGCCGCGCTCGATTCTGTCGCCAAGGCCACCCTCGACACCCAGATCGCCTGGTTGACAAAGCATCCGCGCTGGCTGCTCAAGCTGCAGGGTTTCGCCGACGATCCCGGCGCAAGCGAAACGGCGCTGTCACAGCAGCGCGCCGATGCGGTGATGGACTACCTCGCCGCCGGCGGCATAGACCGGAACCGCATGTGGGCCAAGGGCTACGGCAAGGACAGGCTGGTCCGCGACTGCCCCGACTCCGCCTGCAGGTCGCAGAACCGCCGCGTTGTGTCTAATTTGCGCGATGAGAGGGACGAGTCGTAGAGGCTGCTGTTTGCTGGTCGCCAAATCAGTCTCACAACGCGACGGCGGCATGGCTGCAATGCGCCTATCGGGGACATTCACCCAGCGTTTGCCCCTCCCCGAAAGCTGACGCTCCGGTTGAACCCGGAGTGAAGTCAGCTTCCCGTCTACCAACCTCCGGTTCAGGGTCTGGTGGGAGGCTTCGGCATCCGCCTCGACCAGTTTGCGGACGTGGCGGTTGTCCGCGATCCTGATCGCGCATGAGCCTCGCCACATGTCGGTGTGCTACCGGGAGTGGGCGCCGTGGAGCTGGCAGGTACGCTCGCTCAAAGCATCGGCCGTCCACCGGTGACCTCGTAGAGTGCGCCGGTGGTGTAGCTCGATCCTTCCGAGGCAAGCAGCACATAGGTCGCTGCAAGCTCTGCCGGTTGCCCGGGACGCTTGAGCGGTGTGTTCTTCCCGAACTCCTTGACCTTCTCAGAGGGCATTGTCGACGGGATCAGCGGCGTCCAAATCGGCCCGGGAGCGACCGCGTTTACCCGAATGCCGCGTTCAGCTACCAGTCCTGCAAGTCCGGCGGTGAAGTTGGCGATCGCTCCTTTGGTAGTGGCGTAGGCAAGCAGTGCCGGCGATGGACTGGTCGCGTTGATCGAGGATGTGTTGATGATGGTCGAGCCGGGTTCCATGTGCTTCACTGCTTCCTGGGACAGATAGAACATCGCATAGACATTGGTGCGAAAGGTGAGATCCCATTCCTCCGCGCTGATGTCCTCAAGCTTCTCGAACGACGCCTGGTGGGCTGCATTGTTGACGAGGATGTCCAGGCGCCCGCATTCATCGATAGCTCGCTGCACAAGCGACCGCGCGAAGATTTCGTCCGAGATGTCGCCGCGTGCGAGCACCGCCTTGCGCCCCGCTTCCTCGACCAAGCGCGCCGTCTCCTGCGCGTCTTCGTCCTCTTCAAGGTAGGAGATGATGACGTCGGCGCCTTCGCGTGCAAATGCGATAGCCACCGCCCGGCCGATGCCCGAGTCCGCGCCGGTGATCAGCGCGACGCGGTCCGTCAGCTTACCGCTGCCGCGATAGCTCTCCTCCCCGTGGTCAGGCCGTGGATCCATCTCGTCGGTGTAGCCGGGCATGTCCTGCTGCTGTTCGGGAAGCGGCGGCTGAGGATATTTCTGCTGGGCATCCTGCATGTCAGGTCCTTTTTTGGTTGGAGTTGCGGTTGTGTCGATCCGGTTCCGTGATCGGTCCCTTGGCGGCTTTCGAGCCACCGCCCCATTCCTCGGCCTTGCACGCTTGGTCGCCGCCCATGAGGTCCGGCGAACCGCGATTTGCGGTGCCGCTGTCGGTCTTGTTCAACTCGTGCTCCTTCTTGCGTGTGGTCAGTCTTTCTCGCCGGCGGTAATCATCGACCTCAGCGGCTCTTGCGCCACATTCGCCTCGATTTCCGCGCGTCCGGGGGTATCCGGTAGCGCCTTGCGGAAATTTCTCGCATAATCCGGTGGCATCTTCGGTGGCATCATCGGTTCGTACGGGTCGACCACGGCCTCGATGACCACCGGACCCTCAGCAGCCAGGGCAGCGTCGAGAACACCTTCCACCTCCTCGGCGCGAGAGACGCTGTAGCCGATGCCGCCCATGGCTTCGGCGGCCATGGCGAAGTCGATGGGCTGGAGTTCGCAGGCGAATTGCGGGTTACCGAGGAACATCATCTGCTCCCAGGCGATCTGATTGAGCATGCCGTTCTTGAGCACGAGCACCTTGAGTGGGACCCGGTACCGAACTGCCGTCGAGAACTCGCCGAGTTGCATCGCGAGACCGCCGTCGCCGACGACCGCGAAGACCGGCCGGCCGGGAAAGGCCAGGCCCGCGGCGATCGCATAGGGCAGTCCGCATGCCATCGAGGCCAGCGCGCCCGAGACGCCGAAGGCCTGCCCGTCACGCAGCTCGATATGGCGGGCCGCCATCTCGGTGTTCTGGCCGGAATCGGCAACCAGGATCGCATCATCGGGCAATCGTTTCCCAAATGCGCGTGTAACCACCTGGGGCTTGAGCGAAGTGGCGGCCTTTTGCTCCGACTGCGCCATCATCTCGCGCCAGCGTCGCATGCCCGCCTGCGCCTTCTCGAGGAAGCTGCGATCATCCTTGCGCTTCAGGCGCCTGTTCAGCAATCGCAGCGTCACGGCGGCATCGCCGGCAAGGCCGGCCTCAACGGGATAGCGCAGGCCGATGCGCTGCGGGTCGCGCTCGATCTGCACCCCGCGCGCCTGTCCCGGCTTCGGGTAGTATTCGATGTAGGGAAAGGTCGAGCCGACGACGAGCAGCGCGTCACATTCCTCCATGATTTCCTGCGACGGCAGCGTGCCGAGAATTCCGATGCCGCCAGTCGTCAGCGGGTGATCGTCGGGCAAGGCAGCCTTACCGAGCAAGGCCTTTGCGACGGGGGCACCAAGCAGCTCCGCCGTCTCTTCCAACTCGTGCCTGGCACCAAGCGCGCCCCGACCGGCGAGGATCGCGACCTTCGTCGCCCCGTTCAGGATCTCGGCGGCTTTCGCAAGTTGTTCTTCGTCGGGAAGCCTGCTTCCTTCGAACCAACGATCCGGCGTATGCGACGGTTTGTTGCGCTTCGAGCGCTTGGCTTGGTAGAGCGTGTGCTCCTGCACATCGCTGGCGATCGACAGATGCGCAACGCCGCGACGTGCCAGCGCCGACCTGCAGGCGAGACCGGCCAGGCTTTCCATATGCGCCGCGTCGGAGACCTGCGCGTTGAAGACGGCGACATCGCTGAAGACGCGCGTCAAGTCGACATCCTGCTGGGTGAAGGTCTCGATGAGGTCGTGGAACTGCATGCCGGTAATGGCGAGCACCGGCGCTTGGTCGAGCTTGGCATCGTAGAGTCCAGTCAGGAGGTGTGTGCCGCCAGGGCCGGAAGTTGCGAGGCAGACACCGAGCTTGCCTGTCCATTTTGAGTAGGCGCACGCCATGAACGCCGCGGATTCCTCGTGCCGCACCTGAATGAAGCGGATGCGGTCCTGCCGCTTGCGCAGCGCCTCCATGATGCCATTGATGCCGTCGCCCGGCAGGCCAAAGATGATATCGACGTTCCAGTCGATCAGCGTCTCGATGAGGATGTCCGCGGCGGTCGGCATGTCTCAGTCCTTACCGCGATGCGGATCCCGCCGCCTGGCTGCTCTTGTTCGCGGTCTTGTCAGTCTTACGCTGGTCTTTGTTGCCGCCGCGATTGCCGCCATGCAACTCGTCGGAAGATTGAGCGGTCTTGCCGTCTTCCAAATTAGTGGCCATGCGCAAAGCTCCCTACATCCGGCCTGCCTAACCAGAAAGTCGGTGAGATGTTCCGTGCCCGAAGGCAAGGCCGCCTAGTCAGGTGCCGAAGGCAAACGTGTCAGTACCACCCGATGAGGCGCTGTTCGGCAGTCAGCGGCTGAACAGGCGAGGTGCGATCGAACAGACGAAGGCATCGAACTGCTGCGAGGCCGAGGATTGCATGTAGTGGCCGAGGCTGTCTGATCGCCAAAAGCTCTCGCGGCAGAGCTGGCCGATGTTCAGGTCGCGTCTTCGCAGGTCCCTATAGCCAGAGCGCAACGCCGCCCGGACCGTCCCCATAGGCGAACTCCTCGCACCCCTCGTCGACGATTTCTCGCGCGGGATTCCGCCTCAGTGGCGAAAGGACTCGTTCGTCGCGCACACCGCGGCGGGCGATGTGCGCCTCGACCATGCGGTGCCTGGCGTGCCGGTAGTCTGGGATGGCTCCTCGATAGCCTTAAAAAGACGGCAGGCTTAGTCGTCCTGCCTGCGCTTGTGGTGCTCGCTCTCCTGGTTTTCGCCGCGGATCATCTGGCGATCGTCCTTGTCGGTCAATTCCACGCCCTCGTCGCGTAGATTGGCGCCGTCTTGCCGCGCCTCGCGCTCCTGCTTGGATGTCTTCAGCTCATCCTCGGCATTGAAATCGTCGCCGGCATTGCTGGAGTTCTCGCGCTTTTCGATGATGCGCAGCTGCTGCTCGTGGGTCTTCCGGCCGGCCATGGCAAGGTGCCTCCTACTTGTTCGTGCGTCCGGTCTGGTCAGGGTTGATGCCGCCCTGAGGCGTGACGTCGTTCTCGACATCGCCTTCGAACGTATTGTCCCCATCGAGAGCATCGCTCTCGTCGAGCATATCGCCGCCCTTGACCGCGCCCTTCGAGGTGCCGATTCCCGGGTTGTCTCGCAGATCCTTGTCCGTGGGCTGTTTAGTCTTGGGGTGTTGGTTGGTCATGGAATTTCTCAGCGCTGGTTGAGCTTGGACGAAAGACGGTCCTGGCGCTGTCCAACTTCAACGTGGAGAAAATGTTCCGGAACATATTCGCTTGTCAGGTGCGCGTAAGCGGCCAGGCGGCCGCCGTCTCGGCTAGCGAAACTCCAAGCATGCCACATTACATCCCATTCCGAGGCGAATTGGCAGGCTAAAGTGAAAATCGAGACGGTCGAAAGCTTGCAAGGAGTGGGTGCTCTGTTCCGGTGGCGATCTCGGTTGCAAGCAGTTCGCCGGCAATCAAGCCAAGTGTTGCGCCGCTGTGGCTGAAGGCGACGTAATACCCCTCGATCTCCCGCAACTGGCCGAAGACCGGCTCGCCGTCTCCGGGGATCGGCTTGGGCCCGACACCGTAGCTCTCCAATTCCAATTTCGGATGACCGTCGAGAACATTCGACGCTTCGTCGAGAAGCCCCTGGATGGTCGATGCTTTTACGCGATAAGTCCCGTCCGGATTGACTACCACCTCTTTTTCCGACCAGGCAGAATCGAGCGCGAGGGCGCCATCAGGCGTCGGCCGGATGGCGACGCGCGGCGTGTTGAGCACGGCGCGTAGAGGCAAGTCGACTGGCTTGGTGCTGACCAGCAGCGCGATCGGTGTCCCATCGGCAATACGCTGACCGGCCACGGCAACCATTCGCGGCACATCCGCACCGGTCGCCAGAAGCACCGCGTTGGCGGCGAAGCTGATCCCGCTGGTGGTGGTGACGCCGGTGGCGCGGCCGTTGGCGACGGTGACGGTAGCGCTTCCGGCCTCGGTGACCACCTGGCCGCCCCGCTCCACGAATTCCGCGATCAATATTTCGATCAGCGACGGCAGGTCGACCCAGCCCTCGCCCGGGTTGAAGATCGCGCCTTGAGGCGTGACAGCGCTTGCGCAGACACCCGGCGCGACCAACCTTATGGCGTCCGCGGACAGATGCTGCGCATCATAGCCGAGACGTTTTTCGTGAGCGAAGACATCGGCGATCTCGTTTGAGGCATCGTCCGCATCCCACGTCAGGCCACCGTCGAAACGCAGCCAGGCGGCATCCGGGCATCGCGCCGACAAACTGCGGTAGCGGTCGATACCGATCATGCGCAGGCGATGATATTCAGCCGAGCGCCTGCGCGCCGAATTGATCCAGGCGAGCGAGCGGCCGGAAGCTCCCTTGGCGAGCGGTCCATCATTGACCAGCACGGTCTCGATGCCGAGCCTTGCAAGATGAACGGCCGAGGAGACGCCAAAAATGCCGCCGCCGACAACAACGACCTTGGAAACCTGATGTGATGCAGCCATGAGATATCTTTCACTGGTGGAGGTTGGTTTGGGCGGCCGTCTTGAAGGGCTCATGCGTGATCAAAGCACTTCGGCAAGGAAGTGCTTCAGACGTGGGCTTTTCGGCGTGTCGAAAATCGCTGCAGGCGTGCCGGCCTCGATGATGCGGCCTTCATCCATGAAGACGACCTGATCGGCGACCTTGCGGGCGAAGCCCATTTCATGTGTCACCACGACCATTGTCATGCCGCGCCGGCCGAGATCCGCCATGAGGTTGAGCACGCCCTTCACCAGTTCGGGATCGAGTGCGCTTGTTACCTCATCGAACAAGATGACCTCCGGGTCCATCGCCAATGCACGAGCGATTGCCACACGCTGCTGCTGGCCACCGGAAAGGCTCCCTGGACGGTGGTGTTTGCGGGTCGCAAGCCCGACGTCGGCAAGGCGCGCCTCGGCGATGCGCTCAGCTTCCTGTACAGGGAGCCCCTTTACCTTGGTCAGCGACAGCATGACGTTTTCGAGCGCGGTGTGGTCGGGAAACAGATTGAACTGCTGGAAAACCATCCCGACACGCCGGCGCAGTTTTTCAGGCTTCATCGCCAGGATGCTCGCACCATCGAGCAACACCTCACCGCCCTTGGGCTCGACCAGGCGGTTGAGGCAGCGCAGCAGGGTCGACTTGCCCGAACCTGATGGGCCGATCACGCATGTGACCGTGCCAGGCTTGACTGCCATGCTGACGCCTTTGAGAACATCGAGGTCGCCATAGGCCATGTCGAGATCGGTGATGGCGAGACTGCCGCCCTTGAAGCGGGGCAGCGCTGAGCGGGCATCAGAGCCGGCCTCCGAAGGTGCACTGCCGGTGGCGCCCTCCAGTTCGCTCACTTCGGCCAGGCCGCTGATGACGAGGCCGGCCTTTTGCTTTCCGACCCGCAGCGAGTTGTCGATGTAGTTGACCACATGGGTCAACGGCACGGTGATGACGAGATAGAACACGCCGGCCAGAAGCAATGGCGAGAGGTTTCCGGTGACCACTGCCTGGTCCTGACCGACACGGAAGATCTCGCGCTCCGAGGCGAGCAGACCGAGGAAGTAGACAAGGCTTGAATCCTTGACGTTGCCGATGAACTGGTTGACGAGGGCCGGCAAGACGCGGCGGATGCCTTGCGGGATCACGATCAGGCGCATGCCTTGGCCGTAGCTCATGCTGAGCGCCCTGCAGGCCTCCATCTGCCCGCGCTCGACGCTCTGGATGCCCGAGCGGAATATTTCGCCGATATAGGCGCCGGCGATCAGGCTCAGCGCAAGAATGCCGAGCGGAAAGGGCGAAGGGCCGAAGATTTCACGGCCGATGCGGGCAAAGCCCTGGCCTATCAGCAGGATGGTGACGATCGCCGGCAGCCCACGGAATATATCCGTGTAGACCCGCGCCGGAATGCGCAGCCAGCGCGATTGCGAGATGCCCATGACCGCCAGGATCATGCCGAGAATGACACCCAGCACCGTCGACGCGGCGGCGAGGATCAACGTGTTCTTCAATCCGATGGTGATCATGCTGGGCAGCACGTCCGCCATGGCCTGCCAGTCGAGGAAACTGCGCCGCAGGTTTTCGAGCCAGTTCATTTGCCCCCCTTTCGGTTGCGCTATTCACATCGTCCGCATCAAGGACGGCGGCGTAATCCGGCCGCCGGCATGAGAGCCAGCGGCCGGGTACGGTCTACTTCTTGGGAAGATACTGGTCGGGCATCGGCGAGCCGGGGAACCACTTTTCATAAAGCGTTTTCCAGGTGCCGTCCTGCATGGCCTCGTGAAGGGCGGTGTTCAGCGCATTGCGGAGCTTGTCGTTGCCCTTGCGCAGGACGAAGCCGGCCGGCGCGTCAAAGGAAGGAATATTGACCGCGATCTTCAGGTTCGCATAGCGAACGCCATAGTCCTTGGCGGCCTCGTAATCGAGGAAATGGGCATCCACTGTTCCATTGTTAAGTGCTGAAACGGCGGAGTTGTTGTCGGGGAATTTGACGAGATCGGTTCCGACAAAATTCTTCGCCGCGTAGATTTCCTGGAGCGTGCCTTGCACGACGCCGAGACGTTTGCCCTTGAGCCCGTCCGCCGACGTGATCGACTTGTCGGCGGTAAGCACGGAGAGATAGCCTGCGATATACCCGTCGGAAAAGTCGACGGTCTTCTTGCGTGCTTCCGTCGTGCCGATTGCCGCGACCGCGACATCGAAGCGCTCGTTTGCAACCGAAGGCATAAGCGCCGAGAATTCCTGGCCGGTGAAGATCACCTGGTCGGGCTTGAATCCAAGGCGGCTCGCCACGTTGCGGAACAATTCGATGTCGAAGCCGGTGAACGACCCATCGGCCTGGGTGAAAGCGTAGGGTTTGGCATCGCCCATGGTTCCGACGCTGATGACCTTCGCATCAATGAAGCCATAGGGATTGTCATCCGCGGCGGCCGCTCCTGAAACCAGCGCGGCGCCGACGCACATCGCCATAAGAGCCATTGCGCCGGTTCTGACCGGGCACATCAACGACTTGAGAATTTCTTTGCTGCTCATGTCTTTCTCCACTCTGAAGGTCTGTTCTTCTTGGTATTCCGTCGAGCCGCCATCTGGCGCCCCGACATGCCCTTGACGAGATTACGGTCCGTCACGCCTCTCGGCTCCACTCCTTTTAAAGAGACCGGTCTCATATTGCGTGAGACCGGTCTCTTTGTTAATCGTTATCGCCACGTTGACCTCCCGTCAACAACTCTTGTAGTCGTCATCCGATGAAAAGAACAGCCCCCAAGACCCCGTCGATAACGGTCAGCGACGTCGCCCGCGCGGCCAACGTTTCGAAAGCGACAGCCGCGCGCGTGCTCGGCGGATACGGCGTCGTCAGCGACATGATCCGCGCGGAAGTCATGGCCGCGGCCAAGGCCTTGGACTATCGTGCGAACGAGCTCGCCCGCAGCATGACGACCGGCCGCTCCGGCATCATCGGCGTGGTTGTCGGCGACATCGAGAACCCGTTCTTCAGCCTCGCGGTACGCGGCATCAGCGACGCGGCAAAGGCAGCCGGGTTCAACGTCATCCTGGCCAATTCCGGCGAGAAGATCGAGGCGGAAAAGGCGGCCGTGAAACTGCTCATCGGCAAGCGCGTCGACGGGCTGATCGTCACGCCGTCGGAATCGCGCGACATCGCGCACCTGCGCGATATCCACCGCTCGGGCCGACCGCTTGCCCTGCTGGATAGGGCGCTGGCAGATCTGGATGTCGATACGGTCACGACCGACGATCGCGGCATCGCCATGCTGGCGACCCGCTTTCTAGCCGATGCCGGCCACCGCAACATCGCCTATGTGACCGCGGTCGACGCCGAAGGGCACGAGTACCGCGATCTCGGGCAGATCTACACCTCGTCGGTCCGTGAGCGCATCGACGGTTTCCTCACCGTGTGCCGAGAGGCCGGACTTGATCGGCCAGAACGCTTTGTTCGCCTTGGCGCGACAAGCCCCACCGAAACGCGCAGGGTTGCCGGCGAGATGCTGTCGGCGCCGGATCGGCCGACGGCGATCCTCGCCTCCGACAGCGTCATTGCGCTGGAGATCTTCAAGGTGACCCGCGAGCGCGGCCTGCGGGTTCCCGACGACATTTCGCTCATCACTTTCCATGATGCGGACTGGACGAGCGTCACCACGCCGCCCATCACCGTTATCGACCAGCCCGTCTACGCGCTTGGCAAGAGCGTCGCGGAATTGCTCATCCGGCGATTGAAGGGAGATTCTCGCCCGGCGGAAAGGCTCGTTTTGCCGACCGCCATCATTGCACGCGGATCCGTTGGCCCGCCCTCGGATGGAAAGCCGCAAGTGCGCCAAGCATAGGCCTGGCGGCGGTACGGCCCACATGAATACGTTAGAACAAGGTCGACGCACTCCGCTTTAAGAATGTACGTCGATCAACCCAGCAAACACCCTGATCGCAATGCCGCGTCCACCGTCATCGGGACGGCACGTGCCGGCTCATGGTTTGAAGAGCGTGACGATGAGCCAGATGCCCGGCTACTTCTTGCGCCTGCCTGGCTTCAGGGCCGCCAAAAGACTGCTGATCCTGCCGGCCTTGCGGTTGCGGATCTCGGCCTCGTTCTTGCGGCGCACCGCGGCGCGGACAAGTCTGGCGCCGAGATAACGCAAAGGCTCGGGCGGCAGCGACATGCGCCGCTCGATGCCGACCAGACCGCTTTCGCTCCAGCGATCCTTTCGCTCGAGCACCAGGCTCGCCAGAATGCGTCCGGCTATCGGCGTCTGCGCGATGCCGGTGCCGTTAAATCCCATGCCGTAGAAGATATTGGGATGATCGCGCAGGTGGTCGAAGACAGGAACGTGTTCAGGCACGCAGTCGATCGGCCCCGACCAGTCATATTCGATCGCCACACCGCGCAGCGACGGGTAGACCCGATGCAGCTCTCGCATATTGTCGCGGCCGTGCTCCGGGCTGCGGTTGAAGCTGGCGCCGAAATTTCCACTGAAGGCGACGTTGCCGCTGCCACGACCGAAGACCACCCTGCCCCCGATGGTGCGCTGGTAGTAGAGCACCTGGGCCTGGGAATCGCAGATCGAGGCACCGTCGCGCCAACCGATGCTGTCGAGCAGTTCGGGAACGGCGGCAGTGGCAATCACCTCGCTGCCGACGACATAAAGATGTCGCCGCAGTTCCGGCAGCGCGGAAAGCCAGGCGTTGGCGGCAAGCACGATTTTGTCAGCCCGTACCGCGCCATGCGCCGTGCGCACCGTGCATGTCATGCCGGGTTCGATGGCGAGGACCGGGCTGCGCTCATGGATGATGACGCCGCGTGCCAGTGCCAGCTTGCGCAATCCGATGGCAAGTTTGGCGGGATGGACCGTGCCGGCAGTGGTCTCGACGACGCCGACATAGGAGGCCGATGAACCGGTGCGGCGTTGAATGTCCTCGGCTGTCAGCGGGCTGAAACGGTTTTCTCCAACAACCGCCGTCAAGGCCACGGCGGTCTCCCAGGCGCCTTCCTGCGCAATGGAGCTTGCTGTCCACAACCATCCGTCCAGCCTCAGGTCCATGTCTATGGTGCCGTTTTGCTGCAGCGTCTTCAGCTCCGCGATCGATGCCACCGTGTCGGCGCACAGCAGGCGCGCTTCCTCGAGACCGACGACCGCACTGATCTGGTCGATTTCGGCGAACCATGAATGGACCTGACCGCCGTTGCGCCCCGAGGCCCCCGATCCGCACAGATCGGCTTCAAGGATCACCACCCGCGTTTGCGGCGCAAGTTCAAGGATCCGCAGCGCCGTCCACAGACCGGTATAGCCGCCACCGACGATCACCACGTCGGCGCGCTCGTCGCCTCGCAATGGCTCGGTCGCAGGGGCGGCGGCAATGTCCTGCAGCCAAAACGACCGGTCAGATGCAAGCGCGACCGCAGGCTGCCGCAAACGAACTGTACTCACGCTTGGGCTCCCTGCGCATCGACAATGAAGCTGGCATATTTGGCTGGCAGCCAATCGGGTATCGGACGCGGTCTCTGGGGAAACCCGCCAAGATGGGTGCAGGTCTGCGCCGCCGCGATCGACGCCCTGTGCAATGCCTCCAGGGCGCCGAGGCCGCCGAAATGGAAGCCGGCGAGGAAAGTGGCAATGAAACTGTCGCCGGCGCCACACGTATCCACGACATCGACAAGCGTCGCCGGCGCATGCACGACATTCGTGCCATCGTCGAAGTAGGAGCCGCGTCGACCACAGGTCAAAACTACCTGCCTTGCGCCGGCCGCCCTGAGCGCGCCCAGCGATGGCTCGATGGGAACATCGACATCGTCCGGTCCGGACGCAAACAAAAGCGGGACACCGTCGAGCGGCAGCGCCATATGGGCGGTCGATAGATCGATGCTGAACGGCACATGGTCCGCCACCAATCGTTGAACAAGGTGCTTGTTGGCGTTGGTGCCGAGATGCACCCAGTCGGCCGCGGCGATGACCGCATAATGCGCGGGCGCCGGCATGTAGTTTTCGCCCACACCGAAGGATTCGTGCAGGAACTTCCGGTCGCCGGATTCATCGCGCAGCAAGGTGACGGCCGTATCGCCGGGAAGCCGTTCGACGTCGTCCGGAGATAGGCCGGCACCTTGCAGTTCGGCAAGCACCACGTCGCCTTCGGGATCGTTCCCGACGGCGCCGAAATAGCGCGCGGACCAGCCGTTGCGCCGCCATTGCGCCGCGACATTCAAGGCATTGCCGCCCACCGTCATCAAGTTGTTGGTCAAATAGGCATCAAGGCAATTGTCCCCGACCGCGATAAGCTTTTTCGACCTCATGCCGGCACCGTTGCGCGATCGATATACGGCGCGATGGCGCCAAGGCAGCGTGTCCAGGCTTTTACCGGATCGAGCGCGTAGGAGCCGTTGCCGAACGGCTCGAAGGTGAACTTACCGGCATAGCCGAGGCGCGCGAGTTCGCTGACATAGTGGTCGAGCGGCAGCGTGCCCTCCCCCCACACCAGATGCCCGCCTGGTGTGCCGTCGACCAGATGGACATGCGCCAGCCGCGAGCCGAACAGGTCGACATAGCCGGCCACGGTGTCGCCGGCCGTGGCCATGGCGACAGTGTCGAGCACGACGTCGATGTTTTCAGCGCCCACCTCGTCCAGCATTTGGCGCAGGCCTGCCGCATCATTGACGAGGTTGCTCTCGAACCGCTGCAACGGCTCGAGCAGGCAGCGCACCCCGTTTGCGGCGGCGCGCCGGGCGATCTCGCCGATCGAACCGACCGCGCGGTCCCATGCCGGTTGCCGGGGTTCGCTCTCGTAGCCCCGGCCGGGCGTCAGGAAGAGATAGCGGGCGCCAAGCGCCGCGCAGATGTCGGCTGCACGCCAAAACCGCTCGATGCTGTCCTGGCGCAGTGCGGCGTCGCCGGAGGCAATGTTGATTGGATACAACACCTGCTCAGGCGTAAAGCACCAGGCCGACAGCTCGTTGCCGGCGAGTACCCGGCGAACGGATTCGACACGTGCGTCCGTGGCGTGGAACAGGTCCAGATGCTGGGCAATCCCCCACAGCTCGATCTCGCGCAGGCCAAAGCCTCGGATCGTCCTGGCGACCTCATCGAAGGGGAAGTGCTGAAAGCTGAAATTGGCTCCGATCAGCTGATGAGCAGCGAGCTGCGGCATGAAGGCTCCTTTCGGGAATTGTTATTTGCCGATGCCTTCGGCCAAGCCACGGATGAAGTAGCGTTGCGCGGCAAAGAACACGATCACGATAGGCAGCGCCGAGATCGTCATGGCCGCGAACACCACGGCATAGTTGGTCCCGTGCGTTGCCATGATCGACGTCAGTCCGACCGGCAGCGTCTGCACATCCGAGCCGCTCGTGAAGATCATGGCGAAGAGATATTCGTTCCAGGCGAACAGGACGTGCAGGATGACGCAGGAGATGATTATCGGCCGGCACAGCGGCAAGGTGATGCGCCAGAAGATCTGACCCTCGCTGGCGCCATCCATCGTCGCCGCCTCGTCGATGTCTTCAGGCAGATCCAGCATGTAGGCGCGGATGAGGAAGGTGGTGAACGGCACCCGGAACGCCGTGTAGAGAATGATCAGCGCCCAGTAGGTGTTGTAGAGACCGAGCGCCTGCAACATCTTCACCAGTGGAATGATCGCCACCGTGGGGCTCAGCATCAAGCCGCCCAGAACGATGGCGATAACCAGCGGCTTTGCCGGCATCTTCGTGCGGGTCAGGCCGAAGGCCGTCCAGGCGCTGATTAGCACGGTGCATATGGCCGAAGCGATGGTCACCAGCACCGAGACTGTCACGTAGCCACGCACGCCCTGGTTCCACGCTTGCAGGTAATTGTTCCACGACCAACGGGTGGGCAGGGCGAAGGGATCGCCGAAGATCTGTGCATTGTCCTTGAAGCCGCTCAGCGCCATCCAGATCAGCGGATAGATGACGACGACAGCGAGGCAGACCAGGAACGAATAGAGCAATGTCCTGGCGATGACCGACCACACATTGACGTGCCGGCTGCGACCGGCTGCAATCGTTGCGCTCATTGCTGCACCCGGCGGCGCTTGGTGTACCAGAGCTGTGCCGCACCGGTGAGCATGGTCAACATGAAGATGACGGCGGCGATCGCCGCGCCATAGCCGAAATTGTCCTCGATGAAGGCCTTCTGGTAGAGCCACGTGCCCAGCACCTGGCTGCTGTTGTTGGGGCCGCCCGCGGTCATCACCATGACCTCGTTGAACACCTGGAACGCGCCGGTGATGGTGACGATGATCATCAATCCCGTCATTTCCCGGGTCAGCGGAAAGGTGATGCTCCACAGGCGGCGAAGCGGGCCTGCGCCGTCGATCGTTGCGGCATCGTAGAGGTCGCGCGGGATCTTTTGAATGGCAATGGCAAACAGCAGCGTCGAATAGCCAAAACCCTGCCATTGGCTCATGGCGATGATGGCATAGATGGCGGTGTGCTCATTGCCAAGCCAGGGCATGACGAGCTGGCTCAGGCCAACACGGCTGAGGGCTGCATCCAGCAAGCCGATCTGCGGCTGGTAGATGAAATAAAACAGCAGGCCCGTCACCGTGATCGAGATGGCCGACGGGACGAAATAGACGGCGCGCCACAGGCGGCGCCAGCGTTCGCTCTTCAGGTCCTCGATGATGGCCGCCAGCAGGAACGCGCCGAAGACCTGGAAGATGACGGAGATGAGAGCGTAGAGGCAGTTGTTCCACAGCGCCAGCAGCACGACCGGGTCATGCAGCAGCCGGTCGTAATTGGCGAGGCCGACATTGGTGACCTCGCCGGTGTAGATGTCCTGGTCAGTGGTGCTGACGATGAAATTGTCGACGATCGGATAATAGACGAACCAGCCGATGAGGATGAGCGCGATCGCCGCCCATCGCAACGACAACAGGTTGGCGAAACAGGCCCGCCGGCTCTTTGGCCGTTGCGGCTTGGCGACGCCGCGAATATCGGCGCCGCTGTCCACTGTGTCCGAGGCCCTTGCCATGGTCTGTTTTATTTGGCCGCGGATGCGGCTTTGCGCACCTCGTCCATCACTTGCTCGGGCGTCATCGAGCCGCCCGCCAGCGCCTGCAAGCTGGACAGCCAGACGGCGGCGACGCGCGGTGGGTTGGCCGTATCCAGCCAGGGCATGAGGTATGAGGCGGCGTTGATATCCTTGAGGCCATCGACCACAGCCGCGCTCATGTTCGATTCCGAGGCGCCGCCGATGGTGGCGCTCGGCTGGCCATAGGGTGGCGCAGACAGCACCTGCGCATTTTCCTTGGAAGTCACGAACTTCATGAAATCGATCGCCAGCGGGATGTTCTTCGATGCCGCATTGATCATGTAGCCCTCCGGCGCGCCCTCGATCGACTTGGCGTCACCCTTTGCGCCAGCGGGCACCGGCAGCCGGAAGAATCCGAAATCGGCGGGCTTTAACGCCGACTCCGGCGTGGCGGCCTGATCGAACTCGATGATTTCCTGGTAGTACATAGCCGACTGGGCGTTGGTGAAGGCCTGGAGAGCCGAAGCATAGGATGTGCCGTTGACGCCGGCGCCATCGGTGCAGCGCTCGACAAGCTGGCTGAACTGCTTGAGTGCTGCGACGTAGCCTGGATCGCTGTATTGGGCGGTGGCCGGATCGAAGTCGCGTTCCAGCGTTGCCTGCGGCACGTTGTAGGCGAGCAGCTGGCCTGCAAAGTGGATTGCCGGCCAGGCCTCCTTGTTGCCGAAGGAGATCGGTGTCACGCCGGATTTGCGGATGGCGTCGCAGCTGGTCAGCAATTCCTCGAAAGTGCCGGGTGCCTTGAGGCTGAGCTTGGCGAAGATCTGCTTGTTGTAGCCCATGAACTTGGCATCCTGGTAAAGCGGAATGCCATAGAACTTGCCGTTGTATTGGAACGCCTTGACGGCGGCTGGAGACAGCGACTTGCCCCACTCGGTATCGGCAGCAATGACGGGCGTGAGATCAACGGCGCGATTGCCGCGCACGAAATTGCCACCCCAGCTGCCTGTCCAGGAGAAATAGATATCGGGCAGCGAGTTGGAAGCGACCAGCGTCTTGGTCTTGCCCTTCACGCTGTCGTCGCTCTCCTGGATAAGTTCGACCTTCACATCCGGATGGAGCTTCTCATAGGCCTGTGCCAGGTTGACGAAATACGGCGACAGCTGTTGCAGCCCGAACTTCGTCAGGACCGAAAGCGTGCCGGTGTATTCCACCTTGGCGTTTGGGTCGGCCGTGACAGCCGGCGAAGCGGCGGAACTGCCGCTTATCGACAACCCCAATGATGATACCGCGGCCACCGTGACCGCCACGATTTGCAGCGAACGTTTCATGGATAGCTCCTTCAGAGGTGAGAGGGGATCAATATTCCACGCGTTTGTAGTAGCGACGGGTGGTCAGCGGGTGGTTGCGCAGCACCTCGAGATGGGCGCTCAGCCGCTCGAGCAAGGTGGCGAGCAGAACCGGCGAGATCATGCCGCGGACCTTTGCGGAGATGCCCGGCAACTTGACCGAGGCCGCGTCCAGCGTGCGAACGCGGTCCGTGTAGCGCTTGGCGAAGTTCTCGACCCGGTCGGCCAGGGGCCGAAGGGCATCTTCGCCCTTGAACACGAAAACGCTGACGCCCGGCTCGACCAACTCGAGCGTACCGTGGAAGAAGTCGGCGGCGTGCACCGGGCGGGTGCGAATCCACTGCATCTCTTCGAGGATGCACATGCCGTAATAGTGTGCCTCCGGCCACACCGAGCCGGCGCCGGTGAAGATGTGATAGGTATCGTCCTTGATTGTCTGGGCCAGTTCGGCCGCCCTGTCCTCAAAGGCAGCCTTGGCGTCGGCAAGCAGATCCGGCAGCAGTTTGAGTTCGGCGACAGTGCCATCAAAATCATCATATTCGCCGCGCTCTTCCAGCAGGGCCAGGACGATCAGCAGCGTCTGCAGGTAGAAGGATTCCGACGAGGTGTCGTCTTCGGCGAAGTTCGTGAAATTGTGGTCAGCCTCCCGTGCGATTGGCGTATCCGAATGGCCGGTGAGCGAAATGGTGCGCACACCACGTTTTTTCAGAAAGGCCATGAGCTCGACGCCTTCCTTGGTCGTGCCCGACAAGGACGGGATGACCACCACGGCCTTGCTGTCGAGACCGGCGGGCGGATCGATCACGACCTGCGCCGGATAGGCACCGCTCACCGGGAAGGTGGAACAGCGCTGCGCCAACTCGATCGCGGGTAAGGTTAGAAGCTGCACGCCGCCGGTGCCCATGAAAAACAGCCGCTCGACGCCATCTGCCAGCAGTGTGCGCATCAGTGAGCGAACCTCACCTGCGACGGCGACGGCCCCGCTTTGGATCTTCACGAAGCGGTCCCTATCGAAGTTCAGCATGACGTTTTCCTTGTATTTCGCATGTTACAGGCCTCTAGCCCGCCTTAGGCGTCGGTGGGCCGTCTAGCTCGTTTCCCGATGTGAGATCGATCTCACAAGCAATAATGGGCACGCAATTTCGCCAATGGCAAGTCCTTTAGACGAAATTCTCCGAAATCGAGGGGTTTGCTCTTTAGCGCACAGCGCGCCGGGCAACCGATCCGCGTACGATCAAGCGGGTCTGAAATCGGGTACGGCGCGGTGCAACCTTTTTGCCGGCAAGCCGCTCCAGCAGGTATCTGGCGGCGAGCGGTCCGATCTCGGAGATGGGTTGCGCCACGACCGTTATCTGCGGATCGGTGAACGTGGCGAGGTTGAAGTCATCGAAGCCAACCACCGACACGTCATGCGGAATCGAGAGCCCCATTGAACGCAGGCCAAGAAGCGCGCCTTGCGTCATGAGGCTGTCCACCGTGAACAGTGCGGTGGGGCGATTGCGCCGGCTGAACAGGCGGATCGTGGCTTCGATGGCGTGCTCGACGGTCGAGCGCGATACGCCGATGAGCGCTTCATCGATTGCGATCCCATGCGAGTGGAGCGAGTTTTCGTAGCCAGCCAAGCGTTCCTGTGCCGTAAAGATGCGTGACTCGTCGCGCAAAAGACCGATCCGGTGGTGACCGTTGCCAACCAGATAGTCCACTGCCTCGCGTGCCCCGCCCTCGTTGTCGACGACGACGCTGTCGCATTGCAGGTCCTTTACCACGCGGTCGATGAGCACGATCGGTGCGCCTTCGCGGGCCAGTTGCACAATATGCTGGCTGTCGGTTGCAGACGTTGGGGCAAGGATGAAGCCGCGAATGCTGAGCGAGCGAAGGCTCTCAAGCAGTTCTTTCTCCTGTTCTACATTCTCCTCGCTGCTGGCAATCAGAAGATTGTGGCGGTGCTTGCGCAGTTCCACCTCTATGTCGTGCGCGATTCGGGCGAAGAACGGATTCTGGATATCGCCGGGCACGAAGCCTATGATCGGCAATTGTCCGCTGCGCAGCGCCTGCGCGACGAGGTTGGCCCGATAGCCCAGCCTTTCGGCTGCCTCAACCACGCGGAGCGCCGTCTCGTCGCCAACGTAACCATAGCTGTTGAGCGCCCGGGCGGCCGTGGCGCGCGACACCTTAGCCGCTGCGGCAACGTCCTTTAGTGTGATTCCTTTCTGGGCCACAGGTAACCGTCCTTCTTGGATCTGAACATTGCGTCAGATCATTCTCGGCTCGTCTTGCCGGCATCGTTGTGCGGCATATCGGACGATTCTCAAACTGCGAACATAGCTTTCGCAACTCCTTGCCACCTAATCGAGATACGCGCGCTGTTTGGCTATCTGGAAATTTGATCCACGAATGCACCTACATGTTGTGCAGTCAGTTCATTGCCTTGCACTGCCAGCATACGGCAATGAGTTCACGCCATGGTCCAGGCGGCCTCCCTGGCATCGATCATAACACCGATGGAGACGACTAGCCTTGCCGCCAAACTCGTCCAGCGATTGGAGGCGAGCTTTCAAAAAGGTCGAGCCAGACGCTCAAGGCCCGCTGCACGGAGAGCCACAGGCTGGGAGACTCTGAGCAAATCGGGAATCTGAGTCGCTTGCTCTGAACCGTCGGCATCATGCTGCTAACCGGTTTTGATCCTCCGGGGCTCCGCATTGGCAATAGCGACGAAAATGCTGTCGAGCAGACCCTTGTCGCGGAAGGAACTTGCCAAGCAAGGGCACCTCGGCCAAGTACGCAAACAACGCCCGGAGACGAAGGCGCATCCGGCAGCACCCTTTTTGGGGCCAGATAGAGACTCAGAAACCCAAAACTTTCATCTTCCCGCTATTGAAACGGAGGACTCGATCGTGACGCGTGCGCCCGACCATCGCCAACGGTGGGCTCCAAACTGATCGAAACTTCTCGTCGACCTTTGCAAGGTGATTGATCATCGGGGAGACCAAAGCCGAAACACTGGGGTTGGTGTCTCCAGTGACGCTGAACGAAGCTTCACGGAAAATCCCAAATCTGCCGATTTCCCTGGCGCTGTCATTGCAACGATCGAGACAATCAGGGAGACCGGACCGGAGGCACGAGAGGCCGCGTCCTTCCGTGGGGTCGCTCCTCCAAACCGTTTGACGCAATTTAGAGATGTTGCCTTGACCCCGCACTAGCGTCTACTGCATCTGCTAGTAGGAGCGTCACGAATGGCGAGAAAGTCTGTCCGACGCAAGTCAACGATTTATGACATCGCGGTGGCGGCAAAGTTGTCCCCGACAGCGGTTAGTCTCGTCCTCAATGGCTCGTGGCAACAGCACCGGATCAAGGCGGAAACCGCAGCGACCATCCTCGATTGGGCTGAGCGGCTTGGCTATGCTGTCAACCTCAAGGCACGAGGATTGCGGCTTTCCCGATCCGGGCTCGCTGGAATGATCTTGCCACATTACCGCAATCGCTTCTTCGCCGGATTGGCCGAAGCCTTTGAAGCGGAATCCCGCGTCCACCGCTTGTGCCCGATCGTCGTCAGCACCCATCGCAATCCTGATAACGAGTTGAGTGTGACGGAAACCCTGCTGGCCCAGCAGGTGGAATTTCTCTTCCTTGCGGGCGTTCGTGACCCCGATCCGCTGAATGATCTGTGCCGGGCAGCGGGCGTCCGGTGCATCAACATCGATCTGCCAGGCCGCCGGGCTCCCTCAGTTGTTTCTGACAACTACGGGGGCGCCAAGGCGCTCACAGAGATCATCGTTCAGAAATTGAAAGAACGAGGGGGCTCCACCGAAGATCTCTTCTTCTTTGGCGGGGTCAGCGATGATGACGCAACACGTAGCCGTTTGCTGGGTTTTCACGATGCGCTGGCAGCGCATGGGATTGTTACGGGCCCGGGCACGATTGACTGCTGCGGATACGCACCGACCAACGCTGCTCGGTCTCTCGCTGCACGATACGCTCAGCTTGGGCATCTGCCCTCAGGTATGTTCGTCAACGGCGTGACCGCTCTTGAAGGAACATTGCGGTTCACTTCGAGGCTAGCCTCAAGTGAGCTTGGACGGGTTGTTGTCGGAAGCTTCGACTGGGATCCATTCGCGGCGCATTTGCCCTTCGATGTGACCATGGTCCGACAGAATGTCGAGGTGATGATTGCTGAAGGATTTTCGCTTCTGGAGAATTATTCGATAGACCACTTTCCGCTGGTGACCGTACCGACCAGCTTTGGGCGAACCGGAGAGCATGACGGCGCCCAAGAAGATTGGGATTCGGCATCCAAATCGAGCATCGACCACTAGCAATTCTTTGTCACGAGACATCGTTGCAGAAGTTCAACTCCGTTCATCAGCACCTCGGATCTGGGTAGCACCGCCTCCACCCAAGGCTCGCGGGCGATCGCATGTCGTTCTACGGGTGCAGCCTGAGTGCGAAGGGCGGATCGTTTACATCAATCGAGAAATGTTTTTAGACGCTGGTGGCGTGACCGCCTTGCTAAATCTATTTAGCACCTTGACCGGCCGGCATTCAAAGTCTTTTATGGCGCGTTCTGGGAGGAATGCGGCGCCGAGTGCGTCAATGCCGTCGGGCACAAAGGGGTGGGCCAAACAAAGCCGACATGGGCAATAGGCAACTGAAAAACTCGTCAATCAGGGAGGAATTAAATGTTAGCAAAAACTATACTCGCGGCAGCGTTCGGCGCAGCCCTTTCGGTTGCCACAATGAATGCTGCGCTGGCAAAGGACGTCAAGGTTGGAGTTGTCGTGAAGATCGGCGGCATTCCCTGGTTCAATGCCATGGAAACGGGAATAAAGGAAAAGTCGAAAGAGCTTGGCGACGACGGCTTCATGGTCGGGCCGACCAGCGCCGACCCGGCACTTCAGGTCCGCGCGATCGAAGACCTGATAGCTCAGGGCGTCAGCGTAATTGGCGTCGTGCCGAATGATGCAAACGTTCTCGAGCCGGTTCTAAAAAAGGCGCGCGACACGGGCATCAAGGTCATAACCCATGAATCGCCAGACCAGGTGAACGCTGATTGGGACTTCGAAATGGTCTCGGCCGTTGGTTTCGGTGAGGCCCATGCCAAGCTATTTGCCGAGAAAATGGGCGGCAAAGGCAAGTACGTTGTGTACGTAGGTTCTCTTACTGTGCCCGCACACAATGCCTGGGCCGATGCTGCAATCGCCTACCTGAAGAAGAACTTTCCCGACATGCAGATGGTTGGCGACAGATATGGCGTCGCCGAGAGCGCCGATGACAGCCGAAAGACGGCTCTGGATGTGCTTGCCGCCAATCCTGACCTCGGCGGCTTCCTGACGTTCGGCAGTCAGGGACCGATCGGCGCCGGACGCGCGATCGAGGAGCAGAAGCTTGGTGACAAGGTGGTTCTTGTCGGTTCATTCTCGCCTAGCCAAGGCAGCGCAATGCTCAAATCCGGCATTATTGACGGCGGCTATATGTGGAATCCTCTGGAAGCGGGCAAAGTATTCGTAACGATGGCTGATTTTCTGGCGGGCGGCGGTGAAATCACCGACGGCATGACGATCGAAGGTCTGGGTGTCGTTCACCCTGACTTCAAAACCGGCACCATCATCGTGGACGCCGTGCAGCCTATCACGGTCGAAACGGTCGATGGTCTTGCAGCCCTAGGGCTTTAGATGGCGGACCATGGCTGGCGTGCCGGGGTGGCAAATCAATCCCGGCACGCCCCATCCTTGTCATTTCAGAAGGGCCCGCCGTGAACCTCGTCGCGTCTACGACGCAGAACCTCCCATCGGTTCTGTCGTTTAGCAACATAAGCGTCACATTTGGTGGCGTTAGAGCCCTCCAGGATGTCGCCTTCGAGGTTCTCCCGGGCGAAGTGCAATGCATCGCCGGTGAGAACGGCAGCGGCAAGAGCACCCTGATCAAGGTAATCACCGGCGTTTGTCAGCCGCTAGGCGGCGCAAACATGTCGATCGCCGGAAAGTCTATCGACATCATGTCGCCGGCTGCGGCGCGCAGCGCCGGGGTGGAAGTCATCTGGCAGGACCTCGCACTGTTTCCTGAAATGACAGTCGCGGAAAATATCGGGATCAGAACTGTCCTCGGCAACATGCCTCGGCTCGTCGATCATTCGCGCATTCGCGAGGTGGCGCGAGGGCTGTTGGCGCGGCTTGGCGCCGACCTCGATGTCGACGCGCCTCTGCGTAGCTTTGCAATCGCCCAACGTCAGATCGTCGCCATCGCCCGGGCGCTCGCCGGCGATGCGAAGGTTATTTTCATGGACGAGCCCACATCGTCGCTTACTCAATCGGAAACAGACCGGTTGCTCTCGATCGTTCGAACACTCTCGAATGAAGGCATGGCCATCGTCTTCGTCAGCCATCGCCTTGCGGAAGTTCTGGAGATCTCAAGTCGCGTCACCGTTCTGCGCGACGGTAAGGTCGTTGGGGTGTTCCCGACCGCCGGAATGACCCAATCACGCCTCACCGAACTGATGACCGGCAAGACGTTCGACCAAACCGTGAGCACGAGAAACCTTAGTGGATCACCCGTCGTGTTGAACATCGATCGATTGACCCGCGCAGGCGACTATGACGACGTTTCGCTGACAATACGGCGAGGTGAAACGCTTGGCCTGACCGGGCTACTCGGCGCCGGTCGCACAGAACTCGCGCTTTCTATTTTCGGCATGCTGCGCCCAGACCGCGGCAGCATCGCACTCAACGGGACGGTTCTTCATCTGAACTCCAACCGCGACGCAATCCGCGCGGGTATTGGATATCTCTCCGAAGACCGCTTGTCCCTTGGTCTCATACAAGCTCAGTCCATCGCCGACAACGCCGTTATCCCGGTGCTCGACAAGATCCTTGATCGAGGGCTGATCTCCTCGGAGAAGAAGGACGCGCTCGTCAATCATTGGATCGAGGAATTGGCGATAAAAGTCGGGCGGCAGACCGATGCGATTTCCACGCTCTCGGGCGGCAACCAGCAAAGGGTGGCCATCGCCAAATGGCTGGCGGTCGGCCTGAAACTGATCATTCTTGATTCGCCAACCGTGGGGGTGGACGTTGGCGCGCGGGCCGGCATCTTCGAGATTGTCGCCAAGCTCGCTGCCAAAGGCCTGGCGATTCTGCTGATATCCGATGAAGTGCCGGAGGTCTATTTCAACGCCGATCGTATCCTTCATATGGCTGCGGGCAAGATAGTCGCCGAATACGATCCGCACGCCATCCCGCTCGGCGACCTGGAAGCTGCCGTCTATGCGTAACCGCGGCAAGCTCTTCCGGGCTCATCCCACCGAGACATGGCTCGTTGTGGTTCTTCTCATCATGAGCGCAGGTCTCTCCGTTGCGAGCGACAAATTCTTCACCATTGCCAATCTCTTCAATCTGCTCAACACAAGCTCGACAAATCTGATCTTCGCGGTTGGGCTGCTGGTGGTGTTGATCGCTGGGGGCATCGACATCTCCTTCGCTGTGGCCGCGTCAGTGGTTCAATATGTTGTGGCGCTGGCTCTAGCCCAAATGGGAGGTGGTGATTGGTTCATCGGCCTCACCTTGGCGGCAATTGTCGGGATCGCCCTGGGTGCGGTGAACGCCGGCCTCATCTACTATTTCCAGATCATTTCAATCGTTGTCACCATCGCCACCTTCAATATTTTTTTCGGCCTGCTGATGTTCTTCACGCACGGTGTATCGATCTACAATCTGCCTGCATGGTGGACGCATCGCACTGTGCTTTTCGAGTTCCAACAGGCGAATGGCAATTGGGCCGAGCTAACACTGCCGGTTGCGATCATGGCGGTCTGCGTCGCCGCCACCTGGGGGCTTATCCGGTATACCACCACGGGACGGCAGCTATACGCTTTTGGCGATAACCCGGAGGGCGCCCGTCGCCTCGGTATCAACATCGCGGCGATGCACTTCATTGCCTTCGGCTGGCTTGGTTTGATGGCCGGGATCGCGGGACTTGTGCAGGTGCACTATTCCCAGGAAGTCGTGCCCAACGCATTGGTGGGGCGCGAGCTGGACGTGCTGGCAGCTGTTGTCCTTGGCGGTGCCAGGCTGGGTGGCGGGCGCGGCACCGTGCTCGGTTGCATCCTTGGCGTGTTTCTTGTGTCGGTGACGCAAAACGGGCTGAACCTCCTCGGCATCTCTCCCTATGCTTTCAAGATGATCGTCGGGGCGATCATCTTGATTGCCATCACGCTGTCCAACGCGCCGCTCGGGCATATCCTCGCGGGCTTGCGGCAGAGGATGGGTACATGACGCAGCGCGTGCTCGAAACTGGAGCGCTACGGCACGGATTCTTGCGCCGTCTTGCCGGCACGTTGGGCGCCGAGAATATCGGACTTTTGCTGGCATTGATTTTGGTGATTGCATTCTTCGGATCTCTCTCGCCGCGATTCCTGTCCAAAGCTACCTTTGAATCGGTGGCCTTCCAGTTGCCTGAACTTGGACTGCTTACGCTCGCGATGTTGATGCCGATCATCTCGGGCGGCATCAATCTCGCCGTGACGTTCACGGCCAATCTCTGTGGCCTCACGCTCGCCTGGGTTCTTCAGGCCAACGGAGGACCGGACGCAAGCATCTATGCCTTTCTACTCGGTTCCGTTCTTGCGGTCGGCGTTGGCACGGCAAGCGGCTTGGTCATGGGCCCGGTGATAGCCTATACCGGCGCGCACCCCATCCTCGTTTCGCTCTCGGTGATGATTTTCCTGCGCGGCCTTGGCGAGTTTCTGACCCGCGGCGCCGATATTTCGGGCTTTCCCGAATTCATCCAGCCCCTGGGTCACGGCAGCATCGTCGGCATTCCTGTCCCGCTGCTGATACTGCTCGGCGCAGTCATCGTCTGGCATGTCTTGATGACCCGAACCAGGCTTGGCTTTTCAAACTATATGGTCGGCTCCAACATCGAGGCGACGCGCTATTCCGGCATCTCGACGCGACGCGTGATCATTCTGATCTACGCGCTGTCTGGCGCCATGTGTGCGTTGGCCGGCATTATCATGATGGCACGATTCAATTCCGTCCGTGTCGGCCATGGCGAGTCCTATGTGCTGATTACGGTGCTTGCCTGCTTCTTGGGCGGGGTGAATCCGTTTGGCGGCTTCGGCAAGGTCGTTTCGGTCTTCCTAGCCCTCATCGTTTTGCAGTTGCTTTCTTCGGGACTGAATCTCTTGGGCGCCAGCCAGCACCTGGCCACAGCCATTTGGGGCATCATGCTGATCGGCGTCATGATCTTGCGGTGGGCTGCCGGGCAGCTCAATTTCATGAGGATAACACGATGAAGGGTTTTGGCGTTCATACGAGCATGTGGACGAGTGGTTGGTCCGTAGAGGGCGCCGAGCACACTGTAGCGGCGGTGAAAAAATACGATCTCGATTTCATTGAAATTTCGCTGGCCGATCCATTTTCTTGCGATGCCGATCACACCCGCAAGCTGCTGGCGGCAAATGGCATGCAGGCGGTGTGCTCGCTAGGGTTGCCCGAATATGCGTGGGCATCGCGCCACCCACAGGAGGCGATTGACTTTCTCAAGGTGGCTATCGACAAGACGGCCGACATCGGAGCCCAGGCGCTATGCGGCGTAATCTATGGCGGCATCGGCGAGCGTACTGGCGTGCCACCTACGCAGGACGAACTTGATAACATTGCGAAAGTGATGACGTCCGCCGCCGCGCAAGCCAAGTCTCGCGGCATCGAACTCGGTGTTGAAGCCGTGAACCGCTACGAGAACCACATCATCAACACCGCGGCTCAGGCGGTGGCACTAATCGAGAGAGTCGGCGCCGACAATATGTTCGTGCACCTTGATACCTATCACATGAACATAGAGGAGAAAGGTATGGGCAACGGTATTATCGTCGCCCGCGATTACCTCAAATATATCCACCTCTCCGAGTCTGATCGCGGCACCCCAGGCGAGGGCAATTGCAATTGGGATGAGACGTTCGCAACGCTGGCCGCGATCCGCTTCAAGGGCGGGCTCGCGATGGAGAGCTTCATCAACATGGATCCGCGTCTGGCGTTTGGCCTCAGCGTGTGGCGTCCGGTGGCCGAGAGTGAAGCGGTTGTAATGGGCAACGGTCTGCCGTTCTTGCGCAACAAGGCACGGCAGTACGGGCTGATCGCATAAGTTACATCGCCATGCGAGATCGAAACTCGGCACATCATGAGCCGACTGCATCGACATTGCGGCGACTGCCTTCGAAGCAGGAGCCGCTCGAGAGGCAATATTGCGGCGTTTTAGATCCCGGCCTTCGGCTGCCCCCCGGGCGCAAGCAGCCAACCGGTCGGCGATCGCAACTGCCGTGAACAACCTATTTCACCGGCTCGGGCATCACAGCCTACCCTCGGCGGTTGCGAGCCGGCCCCGCATCAATTCGCGGCGCTTTCGAAACTCTGTGTATTCCTGGTCGGCCAGTACCCCGATCTGGATCACCGATCCACTCACGGCAAAGTTGAGTGAGGAGGGAATGCCTAGAAGATTGCCAAGGTTCTGAAGCACCTGCAGCAAGATCGTTCCAAGCACCACACCAATGATTGACCCTTCCCCGCCCCGCACGAGAACCCTCCAAGGACGGCGGCGGCGATCGCGTAGAGCTCGTAGAAATTGCCGTGCGAGCTTGGCAGGATCGAGCGTGTGTACATTGCGAGAAAGATGGATGACAGCGCCGTCAGCCCGGCGCAGATCACATAGGCGCAGATGATCACCCGGCCGGTACGGATTCCCGAAAACCGCGCGGCCTCTTCATTTTTGCCGACGGCGTAGAGGTATAGTCCGAAGGCGGTACGGTGCAGAACGACCAACATCACCGCCGCCAGGACAAGCAGGAAGACAAAAGAATGAGGAATGGGAATGGAGGTAGGCATTGTTGGTAAGAACCGAAACCAGATCGGTGCGACCGGTGGTGAGATATTCCAGATCCTCGAAGCGGGTTTCGTAGGGAAAGCCTGCCGTCGCATCTTGCGTGTTGCCCTGCTGCTCGCCGGCATGAAGATCGCCCGCACCATCCTGCGTCAGCCGGCCTGCAGGCGGTGATCGCCGACGAGCTGTCGCCGGGCGGGGCCGCCGACCTTTCCGATCAGTCCATAACAGACCACATCCTCGAACACGCCAAGACGGTCTATCACCCCTGCGGCACCTGCCGGATGGGCAGCGATGACCAGGCGGTGGTCGACCCGCAATTGCGCGTGCGCGGCGTGCCGCGCCTACGCATCTGCGACGCCTCGATCATGCCCGCGTCTCATCAGCGGCAACACCAACGCGCCGGTGATCATGATCGCCGACCGCTGCGCCGATTTCATCCTCGGCAGCGCTTAGCGAGAAACGGTCAGCCGAGAGAAATCCAGGCTGTTTTGGGACGGTGTATCTGTCCAGCGCATGCAGCGACTTGTCGCGACCGAAACCGGACAGCTTGACTCCGCCGAGCGGCACGGTGATGTCGGCGCCGCCATACATTGCATAGGTCCTATCAAATCGAGACTGGGATAGCGATGCCAACGCGCTGCTGTTGGCCGCCAGAAAGCTGGTGCGGATACGCCTGGAGAAATTCAGGCGATGCAGGCAACTTCACCAGACGCAGCAGCTCCAGCAGCATCCATGACGGCGCCGAAGTCGCGCCCGGCTTCCAGATCATCGCTGCGCCGGCCACACGCCCGGCCACTCGGTCTACCTCGCAAACTCCGGCAAGGAACAGCGCATGATTTCGGCCGACACGATGTATGTGCCAGCGCTGCTGGCGCCGCATCCGGAGTGGCAAGGCAGCTACGACCAGGACGGGCCGATGGCGATCACCAGGCGGCACAAGCTGATCGATCGCGTGATCGCCGACAACATCCGGATCTCGGGCGGGGGCTCTCAGAGAGGTTCCTGCTATTGCTGCTGCAGGCCAGTTATCATGGCAATGATCTCGTTCTTATCGGTCTTCGCGGTCTCGCGAATTCCAATCTGCTTGCCACGCCTTAAAACACAGATGCGGTCGGAGAGCTTGAAGACCTGGTCGAGGCTGTGGCTGATGATCAGGATGCCGACATTGCGCTGCTTCAGAGACTGGACGATAGCCTCCACCCGGGCGGTTTCGGCAACGCCCAGAGCCGCCGTCGGCTCATCCAGCAGGATCAGTTTGCTTGCCCAATGCGTGGCGCGCGCGATCGCAACGCCCTGGCGCTGGCCGCCGGAGAGATCGCGGATGGTGGCGTGCGCGGAGGGGATGCGCACGTCCAGTTCCTTCACCAGTTTCTCGGTCTCGTCGATCATGCGGCGGCGGTCGAGCAGACCGAGGCGGTTCAGCGGCTCGCGGCCGAGGAACATGTTCATGTAGACCGTCTGCTGGTCGGCCAGCGCCAGGTCCTGGTAGACGACCTCGATGCCGTGCGCGCGCCCCATGGTGGCATTCGACATCGTCACCGGTTTTCCTTCGATGACGATGGTGCCGGACGAGGGCGGGTGGACGCCCGAGACGATCTTGACCAGCGTCGACTTTCCGGCGCCGTTGTCGCCGACGAGTGCAACGATCTCGCCCGGGAAAACCTCGAGCGAAAAACTCTCGATCGCGGTGATGCCGCCGAAATTCTTGCGAATGTCGTGCAGCTGAAGGATGGGCGCGCTCACCGTCATGTGTTTCTCCTAGACTGGCCAGGCATAGGGTTCACCGAAGCCGTTCTCGATGGTTTCCACTTTCGGATTGTCCGTCGAAATGCCCGACACGCCGACAATATGGGCGCGGGTGACGAAGGCCTGGCCACGGAAGCCGAACACGGCGCTGTCGCCAGGCTTCGGCGCGTTCGCGCCGGCGGCATCGATCATGGCGTAATAGTCGATCGCAGAGGGCGGCGGCACCTCGACGCTGCGCAGTGCCGAGCCTGCCGTCGTCGGTTCAGCCGAGACGATCGCCTTGACGTCGTAGTCGGGGAAGATCGGATCGATGTAGAAGCCGCCGCCAAGGCAATAGGCCTTGCCGCCGGAGAGATGCGAGACCTCGGTGAGATAGAGCACCGCCGGCAGCTCCGGCAAATCTTCCATGACATGCAGCGCGGTGGTGCCATGCAGTCCATTGCCGGGCTCGCACTGCGTCGCGCCAGCCTCGGCGAGTGCCGCCAGCATGACACTCGACGTGGTGCCCGGCGCGTTGATCTCAATGTCCTTGCGGCCTGCCTTGGCCAACGCTTCCGCAGCTTTCGCGAGCGTCGCCAGATTGGGGGTCGGCAGCACTTTCCGCGAAGCATGGTCGAACAGCAGAGCAGGGAAAGTGGTGATGCCGGCGAAACGGCCGCCTTCGACGGCATCCAGCCGGTCGGCGACATCGATAATGTCGGCGGCATTGAAACCGCCTTCATGGCCGCGATAGAAGATATCGCCTTCGGCGGCGATGCGGGCCAGCAGATGCTGCACATAGCCGGCCGCCTTGGCGCCTGTTGCCGCTTCCCCAGCCTTGGTATCATTGAACACGGTCCAGTAGTCCGGCTTGAAGGTTTTCGCCGCAGCCGCCGCTTCGAATTTTGCGACCTGCTGGAGATGGCCGAGATGGCCAAGCTTCATGCCTGCCTTGTGGGTGGCGCGGGCGCAAGCGATGTCGACGGCGACCGCGCGGTCAATGCCGCCGCGCATCACAGCCCGGCAGAACGACGAGGAGCGGCCGACCTGCTTGGTCATGGCGAAGATCTTCAGGCCGTTGCGGTTGGCCTCGCTCTTGAGAACCCGCGCATTGGCCTCAACCGTGTCGAGATCGAGCACATAAGCATTGGCCGGCAGCTTACCTTGCTGGTGCAACCGGATAGCTGATTCGATAAAGGCGGGGTTGCGGCGGCGCAAAATGTCGAGAAACATGGATGGCTTCCTTCAGCGGTTCTTTTCGCGCAGCGACACGGCGACTGCGGTCAGGATGATGAGGCCGCGCACGATCATCTGGTCGGAGACCGACAGGCCCATCAGGATCAGGCCGTTGTTGAGCATGCCCATCATCAACGAGCCGACCAGCGCGCCGACCACGGAGCCCTTGCCGCCATTGAGCAGCGTGCCGCCGACGATGACGGCGGCGATGACCGTCATCAGGTCGGTTTCCCCGAGAGTATATTTCGCCGCCTGCAGGCGACCGGCATAGAGCAAGCCGGCAAGACCGGCGAGCCCGCCGCTGATGGTCAGCACGGCGAGCCTGATCCTGGGCACGCTGATGCCCGATACGCTTGCGGCGCGGGCATTGTCGCCGGTCGCCAGCACATGCGCGCCGAAACGGGTCTCGCGGAACACCAGGTGGCCGATGGCCACGGCAATCACCGACCACCAGACGAGTGAGGGGACACCGAGCAGCGAGCCGGAACCGAAGAAGCCGGTGAACGCTTCGTTGGTCACCGAGATCGAGCGAAGGTCTGTCATGGAACGCGAAACGCCGGCGAACAGGCCGAGCGTCGCCAGCGTCACCAGGAAGGAGGGCAGCCTGACATACGCCACCAGCACGCCGTTGATGACGCCGATCAGCAGGCCGGCGCCGAGGCCGGCGACTATCCCTGCCGGCATGCCGTACGCGTTGATGGTGACGGCGGCTGCAAGGGCCGCCACCGCCACGATCGAGCCGATCGACAAATCTATTTCGCCGGCCGACATGACGAAGACCAGGCCGATGGCCATGATCGTCACCGGCGTCGTCTGCAACACGATGTTCGATAAGTTCCGCACGGTGAGGAAGCCGCTGTCCCTCAGCACAATGGCGAAGAACAGGAAGATCGCCAGGAAACCGAGGTAGACGACATATTGCTGCAGATTGAAGCGGCTGGCGAAGCTGCTACCGGCGCTGGTGTTGGCACTGGACATTTTATCCTCCGGTGGTGAGCGCTTCGCCTCGAGCCTATTTCACCGCGTCCGCGATAGCCGCCGGTACGTCCCTGTTGAGGGACTTCTTCCAACCGTCCTTCACCGTGTCCTTGGTGACGGCGATGGAATCTACGGCATAGAATGGTTCGGCCTTCTTGCCGACCAGAGAACCTGCCGAGGCGCGCGCCAGCGTCACGCCAATGCTGTAGGCCTCGTCGGCCACGAGGGCCGCGATGTTGCCGCCCTTAACCATGTCGAGCGCGGCAGGCTCGTTGAGGTCGAGCGTGACAATCTTGGTGTGCGTGTTGCCAGCACCGCGCAATGCCGAAAGCACGCTCAGCGCCGGTTCGGCCCAGGTGACATAGATGCCGTCCAGGTCCGGATGCTGGGTGATCATCGCCTGGGCGATGTCTTCGCTGCGCGCCGGGTCGGCCATGCCGGCCTCGGCCTCGATCTTCATATCGGGATAGTCCTGCTCGATGGTCTTCTTGAAGGCCTGGTCGCGCTGGTTGGTGACGTAGAAGTCGGCATCGTGGAAGATGTAGCCGATCTTGCCTTTCTTGCCGAGCGCCTCGGCCATGGCGATGCCGGCCTTGTTGCCCATCTGAAAGAGATCGTCGGAGACGATGGTGACATAGTCCCTGCCCTGCTTGTAGCCGGCCGGGGAATTGTCAACGAAGCCGAGCTTGACGCCGGCCTGGCGTGCCGGATCGTAGACCGAAGCTGCGGTCGCCGGATCGACGGGAAGCGACAGGATGATCGACGGCTTTTTGGCCATCACCGTCTCGATATCGGCCTTCTGTCGCGCGGCGTCGAAACCGGCATCGGTCTGCGCCACCACCTCGATGCCGAGGCGCTTGAATTCGTCATGGGCGCCGGCGTTGACGGCGTTGGTGTATTCGCTCATCTCGTGCCAGACGAGGGCGGCGGTGAACTTGCCGTCCTTGATCTGCTGCTCTTCGGCTGGCGTCAGCGTAAGACTGCTCGCCGGCACCGGCTTTTCACCATTCGGTCCTGTGGTGACGCCTTCGGCGGCGAAGGCGTGCATGGCTAGCAGGCTCGCCACTGTCGTTATGATTACAGATGCTTTGCGCATGTCCCGGTTCCCTTTTTGTTGTGTCGAAGAAAGCTCCGGTGCGGCGGGCCGCGCCGGAGCGAGAGCCTTACTTCGCCGCGTCGAGCACCGGCTGCGGCGCGTCGCGGTTGAGCGAGTCCTTCCAGCCCTGCGCGACATTCTCCTTGGTGACGGTCAGGGCCGGGGCGACGACGAAGGCCGGTGTCGGCTGGCCAAGCAGCGACTTCATGCCGGAAGCAGCCATGGCGCGGCCGAGTTCATAGGCCTTGTCGGCGACGAGGGCTGCGACATTGCCGCCCTTGACCATGTCGAGCGCGACCGGCTCGGCGAGGTCGAGCGTGACGATCTTGGTCCTGGCGTTGCCGGCGCCGCGTAGCGCCGACAGCACGCCGTCGGCCGGCTCGGCCCAGGTCACGTAGATGCCGTCGAGATCGGGATGCTGCAAAAGCATCGCGTTGGCCAGTTCCTCGGCGCGGGCCGGGTCGGATATGCCCTGTTCGGCGACGATCTTGATGTCGGGATACACCTTCTCGATGGTGGTCTTGAAGGCTTGGTCGCGCTGGTTGGTGACGTAGTAGGCAGCGTCGTGGAAAATGTAGCCGACCTTGCCCTTGCCGCCGATCGCCTTGGCCATCGCGTCCGCAGCCTGCTTGCCCATCTGGAATAGATCGTCAGTCACGATCGAAGCGTAATCGGTGCCCTGCTTGTAGCCCTTGGGCAAGTTCGACAGGAACACCAACTTGGTGCCGTCCTTGACCGCCTGGCGGAAGGCTTCTGCCGAGGTGACCGGGTCGAGCGGCAGCGCCAAGATGACGTTGGGCTTGGCGGCCAACGCCGTCTCGATGTCGCTGCGCTGGCGGGCGGAGTCGAACTGGGCATCCGTTTTGACCGCAATGGTGATGCCGGCGCGGGCGAATTCGTCGGTGGCGCCGGCGGTTACCGCATTGGTGAAATCGGACGAGGTGTGCCAGAGCAAGGCAGCCTTGTAGCCCTTGTCCTTGAGCGCGGCGATGTCGGCATCGCTTAGGATCACGTCGGCGCTCGGCGTGGCGCTCTCGCCCTGCGGGCCGACCGTCTGTGCGAAAGCTGGGTTGGCGGCAAGCATCAATCCGCCGGCAAAGGCGGCGGCGATCAGTGTCTTCATCGGCATGTCAGTTCTCCCATTTTGCTTCGTTGGTGGTTCAGTCGGCCACGCCGCAATAGCGGGCCATGAAGGCGGCGAAGCCGACTATGCCGGCGAAATATTCCTCGACATCGACGTGCTCCTCGAATGTGTGGCAATTCCTGATGTCGCCGGGCGCGCAATAGACGGCAGGAATACCGAGCTGATTGATGATGAAGGGGGACTCCGACCAGAACGGTGCGCCCTCGATGACGCCGCGTCCGCTCATTGCGCCAGCCATCGCGTCGGACAGCATGGCGACTTCCGCCCGCGTTTCGCCGATCTCGGCAGCGGTGCCGCCCAGCCTGTGGTCGCGGCCGGCGGGGTAGGCGAACTCTACCGAAATATCCGGATCGGCGATCGCGCCGCGCACGGCAGCCTCGATCTCGGCAGCGGCGGTGTCGAGGTCCTCGCCAGGCAACAGCTTGCGGATCAGCGAGAGCGTGCAGCGCTCGGGAACGGCAATGTAGCCGCCGCAGGCAAGCCCGGTGATAAGCAGGAAGCCGCGCCCGACCAGTTTGTGCTCGGCGCGCGCGGCGACCTCATCCGAATGCTTCCAAAGCGCCGTCATCGCGGCATGGCTTGCACGGAGCGCATCCTTGCCGAGTTCTGGCACACCGAAATAGGCGGATTTGCCGGTAATCGAGATATCGGTGATGAAGAAGCCGATCTGCGCCGCATAGACGGCCAGGCGGGTCGGCTCGACATAGACGGTGAAATCGGGTGCTGTGATCTCGCCGGCCTCGATGCACCCGACGAA
The DNA here is from genome assembly GCF_040318615.1 of Mesorhizobium sp. M1078. Classification (NCBI taxonomy): domain Bacteria; kingdom Pseudomonadati; phylum Pseudomonadota; class Alphaproteobacteria; order Hyphomicrobiales; family Phyllobacteriaceae; genus Mesorhizobium; species Mesorhizobium sp. M1078. The sequence continues at coordinate 11,626 of NZ_JAMYMP010000009.1, read as the reverse complement.
GTGCTTGATCCCGGCGGAAATGCCGGTGCCGGGCTGGCCGCTCTCCTCGTCGCCGACGAAAGCGAAGGCGACGTCCCCCTTGAGGCGAATGCCGGCCTTTTCGAGCAGCGCGAGTGCAGCAAGCGAAGCGGTGATGCCGGCCTTGAGGTCGCCTGAGCCGCGGCCCCAGACAGCACCATCAATGATCGGGGCGGCGAACGGATCCTCACGCTCGGTGCCTGCCCAATGCTCGCGCCAGCCGTCGACGTGGACGGTGTCGGTATGGCCGATGAACAGCAGGCGCTTTCCCTGATCGGCCCCCTTGCGCTCGCCCCAGATGTTGGGCCGCCCAGGAAGGAATTCCGTCCTGGTCAGGCCGCTGAGGTCAAGGTCGCGCATCCTGGCCTCGAGGAAGTCGACGAAGTTGGCTTCGTTGCCGGTGATGCTCTCTCGGCCGATGGCGCGGCGAAACAGCGTTAGTGCGTCGTCACGGTCGAGCGCTGCCTGCAGGCGGGCGGTAATATCGTGAGTCATATCGCGGCCTCCTTCAGCGCGGCGGCCTGGGCAGGCGGCAGCGAAATCCGGCCATCAGGCGCGTCGACGCCGAACAGCGTGTTGTGCAATTGGCCAAGGCCGATTGCCGCCGCGCCGATGAGGGCTGCGCGTGCGCCGAGTTCGCTCGCCTCGACCCTGACCGGATAGGGGAAGCATAGCGGCAGAAGCGCCTGCACCCTGGACAGGATTTCGGGCCGCAACCCAATCGAGCCGCCGAGGATAAACTTTTCTGGATTGGCGATCGCCGCGATTGCCGCAACGCCTTGCGCCAGATGGCGGGCAGTTTCGTCGAGCACGGTGAGCGCGTCTTTGTCGCCAAGCGCGGCATTCTCGAAAATTGCCGGCACCGAGACCTGCCTGCCGGTGAGGGCGTGGTAGCGATCGGTCATGGCGTGGGTGGCCACCGCGCGTTCGAATGCGCCGGTGCGCAGTGATTCCTCGGCGAAGGGATCGGCGCCGATCGGCATAAAACCGATCTCGCCGGCGGCGTGCCCAGCACCCCGCACCAGATGGCCGCCCAGCATCAGCCCGCTGCCGATGCCGGTGCCGAGCGCGATGTAGGCGAGATTGTCGATGCCCTGGCCTTGGCCGAGCCAGTTCTCGCCAAGCACCGCGAGATTGACGTCGTTCTCGATCATCACCGCGACGCCGAGCGCTTCTTCGAAGGCATCCAGCACATTCATTGTGTCGAAGCCGGCAATGTTCGGCGCCATTAGAATGCGGCCGGTGGCCGGGTCAGGAGCGCCAGGCGCGCCGATGACGGCCAGGCGTATCTTCTTGCGCGCGACGTGCTGTCTGGCCGCGGCATCGAAGGCCAGCGCTGCAATCTGATCGACGACGAACTGGCCGCCGCGCGGATCGGTCGGTGTGGCGGCTTCGGCAAAGATCTGGCAGGCAAGGTCGGTCAGCGCGACCCGCACCTTGGTACCGCCAAGGTCGACGGCGATGATATAGGCTGCGTCGTGGACCAGTTCGTAGGTGACGGCGGTGCGCCCGACATGGCCGCTGGTGCGGCCGGTTTCCTGGACCCAGCCCTCCTGCTCGAGCCCGCGCATGATTTCGGAGATGGTCTGCTTCGACAGGCCCGTGAGCTTGGCGATCGAGGCGCGGGAGATCGGCCCGCCCTGGACGATCGCTTCCATCACGGAGCGCTGTGAGAACTGACGGGATATGCGCGGCAGGTCAGTCACATTGAACTCCGGTTAATTCGTTCTATGACCGAACTTATTATTCGGAACTGGACCTGTCAATGTATGTTCGCGAGCGGCCGTTTTTGCGCACGCGAACATTGATCCGGAGGCAGGATTCAGGCGCGTTGCTGCCGTTCGGCAGAAGATAAATGCGGTCAGGGAGTGGCTGGATCAGCTTCTTGAATCAATTGGGCGAACAGCTTCGTAGCGCATTGACAAATAACGATCATGTTAGTCTCTGAGGGTCACTGTTTTCTACAGGAGATCAATACAGCGGATGGTTCGCCGGTCCATATCTCTCGTATTCTCTCGTATGGGTCTGTCGAACCAAAGGACGATGAACGAGACTAACTATTGGCTTCGAATATTGGTGATGTACCGCGGGTCTGCCTCCCAGCGAATGGCTCAAATGGGGCCGGCAGCGGAACGTCCGCTTGCAGTTCGCAAACGTGGATAGCTACCATACCGCTTTCACTTGCAAAGGCGCGTTTGACGCCAACTGGTCTGGCCCGAAGCCGACATCTCCGTCCAGCATAGTCCGACCATGTTCGGCGCAAGCTGCTCGCTTGAACCGTGGGATAGAATTCCGCCAATTTCAGGCACGTGGTTGTCAGGCGCCTACCGAACTTGACAAGCAGTCTTGCAGGAACTGCGTCGAGCACTGAACGTTTGACCAAGCGCGGGCATCTCCGCCTTGGCTAAGGACCATCAATGTTCACGTTCATGTTTGCCCCCGGCATCGAGAACAGCACCCCCACCATTCGACAAGGCCGGGAGCGCGTCGACGAAATGGAAAAATGCCGCTTCTACGAACGATGGCGCACCGACTTCGAACTGGTCCAGGATCTCGGGGTGCATTTCCTCCGCTACGGACCTCCCATCCACAAAACGTGGCTGGGTGATGGACGTTATGATTGGGCATTCGCCGATGAGACCTTCGCGGACCTGAAGGCGAAAGACATTCTTCCGATCGTCGACCTTTGCCATTTTGGCGTGCCGGACTGGGTTGGCAACTTCCAAACCCCGGACTTTCCGACACTATTCGAGCACTACGCCAGGGATTTCGCGATGCGCTATCCGTGGATCCAGCTCTTCACCCCAATAAATGAGATGTTCATCTGCGCCACCTTTTCGGCTCGCTGGGGATGGTGGAACGAACAACTGAGTAGCGACACTGCTTTCGTCACCGCCCTCAAGCACATCGTGAAGGCGAACGTGCTTGCCATGCGGGCGATCCTCGAGGTGCGGCCGGACGCCATCTTCATACAGAGCGAATCCTCGGAATACTTCCACGCCGATTCTCCCGAGGCGGTCGGCAGAGCGGAACGGTTCAACAGCGAGCGTTTCCTGTCGCTTGATCTCAACTACGGTCATGACGTCGACGCGCACACCTATCGCTATCTTCTCGAAAACGGGATGACGGCCGAAGAATACAGTTTCTTCCTGGAGAGCCATCTGCGCAGGCATTGCGTGATGGGCACCGACTATTACCAGACCAACGAACATCGGGTTTGGGCAGACGGAACGACGTCCGGGTCCGGCGAGGTGTTTGGCTATGACGAGATCACGCGGCAGTACTTCAACCGCTACCGGCTTCCCGTAATGCATACGGAGACCAACATCAGCGAAGGCCCCAATGGAGACGAGGCCGTCTATTGGCTGTGGAAAGAGTGGGCCAACGTGCTGCGGATCCGCAACGATGGCATCCCCATCGTAGGCTTCACCTGGTACTCGCTGACGGATCAGGTGGACTGGGACAGTGCGCTTCGGGAGAACAACGGACGGATCAATCCGCTCGGCCTCTATGACCTCGACCGAAATCCGAGGGCGGTGGGGCGCGCTTTCAAGGCGCTGATCGCGAACTGGAACAAGCTGTTGGCCACACAAAGTGTCTGCCTTGCTTTGCCGGTCTTTCTTCCCTCACAGCAAGACGATGCCATTGTTCGCGCGCAACAGGATTATGCGCGCAGCCTGCTGAGCGTGGATCGGGTCGCTGAAGGCTGGACTGAACCACTTGCTGCTCCCCAGAAAGCGGTCGAACCCGATGCGCCTGGATAACAAGACTGCATTGTAACCGGTGCTGCAAGCGGCATTGGACTGGCCATCGCCATGCGGTTGGGCACCGAAGGTGCACGGGTGAGCCGACGTGGGTTGAGGCAAGGTCGAGAAGGCGCGCATCGGTTCGACAAGGGGCGCGCCGGGGAGGCCGCTATCACGGTGCTGTCGACTTGCGCTCACGCGTTCGGCAGGTTGGTGATAATCGTCAACAACGCGCCGGCCTGATAATCTTTAACCATTGAGGCATTCACTAGAGCGGGCTGGCTGAAGGTGCTGAGCGTCGACCTGCTGGGAGCAATTTATTTCGCCGGAAAGGCATTCGCTCATATGACATCTGGGGGCGTCATCGTAAAATATATTGAGTGTGCGCGGTCGAGACGAGCTCCGCATGTCGAGCTATACGCCGCGGCAAAGGCCACCCTCCTGTCTCTAACCGAGACCCGACGCAGTTCGCACCTTGGCCGACTGGGCATGAATCCGGACGATTACCGAACCAAATGGAACCTGCCTCGCAATTACCCGATGGTGGCACCCAACTATTCGGGAAGCGTTCCGCATATCGCCTCTAACACCCAGTAGCGGACAGCTCTCGCCTGAGGCGTCAGTCGTCGTTGAAGCGCTCCGGCATCGCATTCGAGGCCAAGGCTGGTGCACAAGGATCATGACATCGAATTCCACTCTTTACAGGAACAAGTGCCTTTCCTCGGGATTAGGATTCGACGCCGCAACGGCGTCGAACCCCAAAGGAGACTCACATGAAACGTAAGATTTTGACAGCTACAGCGATCTCTCTCTGTCTCGCCACCGCGGCCTTGGCGCAGTCGTCGGGAACATCCAGCGGCACGAACGGAACGTCCGGCTCATCGGCCGGGTCCAGTATGAGCTCTACGTCCGGCTCCGGCCAAAGCGGTATCCCGAGCGGCTGGGACAGCAAGCTCTCCGGCTCATTCTTCAGCGACGCCAATTCGGGAAGACTTCTGTCGCAGGATGAGATCCGCAAGAACTGGTCGTCCCTGAGCTCTGAACAGCAGGCACAGGTTCGCTCCGACTGCTCGAGGATGACGGCCAGTAACGGCACTGGCTCTGGCACAATGACCGGCACGTCAGGTAGCTCGGCTTCGACCGGCAGTGATACAACGGCGAGTATCGGCACCGGCTCTGGCACAGCCACCGGCACTTCAGGCAGCTCTGGTTCGACCGGCAGTAACACCACGGCCAGCAACAGCACTGGTTCGGGTACAACCACCGGCACGTCGGGATCCTCGAATACAGCTGGCGATACGACCGCCAGCACCAGCACGGGTTCGGGCGCGAACTCGGCTGCTCAAATGGCTTCGATGCGGCAACTCTGCACTCAGGTTCAAGGGATGTGAGTGAATGCGGCGCTCCGGGCCGGCTTGGCCGGAATAAGAAGAGGCCTTGAAGGCCCGGGCATCGCTTTGGTTTGGTAGCCATTTCGGCGCTGAAGTCGGCCGGAGACCGGGGTGACAACTCGGCGCTTGTCGCGCTGCTTTTCTATCGCCGGCGACCGTCACTCGCCAATAGCGCGCTTCGCGTCGAGACACTTCTCCCGGCTGAGGCAAGCGAGATTCCGTCCCGTCCATACCTGCCAAGATAGACCGTCTCGCGGCCTCCGTTGAGCCTGTAATCCAGCCGAAAGGAGATCGCGCCACTAGGCATGACGCGAACATACATGCCGTCACGGTCCGCAATCTTGTAGATTTCTCTTTTGGTTCAGGGCTTTAAGGGCGACGTCCGTCAGCATTCCCCGGTACCTCCTGAAAAGTACCGTCAGTACAATTTCGAGGCTCTTCGGCAGAACATTCGTTTTATCTCCAGTGCCTTAAGGCATCAAAAAACACCGTCAGAGCCTCATTGGATCTGACGGTACTTCGAAAAATCTGAGCTAGCAATTTGCGGAAGGTCCGTCAGCCGGTCCGTCAAATCCAATCTCCGCACCGATTGTCGCTGATTGTCTCCGAATGGATTTATACGTGTTATCAAATGGTTGTGGCGTACAATGGCGTGTTTTCGGCGGCGTTTGAGTGGGCCTGAATCACTCCCACTCGATGGTGCCTGGCGGCTTTGACGTCACGTCGTAGACGACGCGGTTGATGCCGCGGACTTCGTTGATGATGCGGGTGGCCGCCGCGCCGAGGAAAGCCATGTCGTAGTGGTAGAAGTCGGCGGTCATGCCGTCGACGGACGTCACGGCGCGCAGGGCGCAGACGAATTCGTAGGTGCGGCCGTCGCCCATCACACCGACGGTCTGCACCGGAAGCAGCACGGCGAAAGCCTGCCAGATGGCGTCGTAGAGGCCGGCCTTGCGGATCTCGTCGAGATAGATGGCGTCGGCCTCGCGCAGGATTTCGAGCTTTTCGCGGGTGATACCGCCGGGGCAGCGGATGGCAAGGCCTGGTCCGGGGAACGGATGGCGGCCAATAAAACTTTCGGGCAGGCCGAGTTCCTTGCCCAGTGCCCTCACCTCGTCCTTGAATAGTTCGCGCAGCGGCTCGACCAACTGCATGTTCATGCGCGCCGGCAGGCCGCCGACATTATGGTGCGACTTGATGGTCACCGACGGGCCGCCGGTGAAGGAGACGCTCTCGATGACGTCGGGATAGAGCGTGCCTTGCGCCAGGAAATCGGCGCCGCCGAGTTTCTTGGCCTCTTCCTCGAACACTTCGATGAACAGCCGGCCGATGGTCTTGCGCTTCTTCTCGGGGTCGGACTCGCCTTCCAGCGCCGAGATGAATTTTTCCGACGCGTCGACCAGGATCAGCGGCAGATTGTAGTGCTGGCGGAACATCGCCACCACGCCGGCGGCCTCGTCCTTGCGCATAAGGCCATGGTCGACAAGAATGCAGGTCAGCTGGTCGCCTACCGCTTCGTGGATCAGCAAGGCAGCGACCGATGAATCCACGCCGCCCGACAGCGCGCAGATCACCTTGCCCTTGCCGACCTGCTTGCGAATTGTCTCGACCGCGTGCTCACGATAGGCGCGCATCGTCCAGTCGCCTTCGATGCCGGCGATGATGTGCACGAAGTTTCTCAGCAGCCTGGCGCCATCCGGCGTATGCACAACTTCCGGGTGGAACATGATGCCGTACATCTTGCGCGCGACATTGCCGAAAATGGCGAAGGGCGAGCCTTCCGACTTGCCGAAGACCTCGAACCCCTTGGGCAGCGAGATGACGCGGTCGCCATGACTCATCCACACCTGGTGACGCTGGCCGGGCGCCCACAGGCCTTCGAACAGCGGGCTGTCCTTTTCGATCTCGACGAAGGCGCGGCCGAATTCGCGATGGTTCGAGCTTTCGGCGACGCCGCCCATCTGCACGCACATGGCCATCTGGCCGTAGCAGATGCCGAGCACCGGCACGCCGGCATCGAAGACGATCTGGGGCGCGCGTGGGCTGCCGATGTCCGATGTCGAGGCGGGACCGCCCGACAGGATCACGGCTTTCGGATTGATGCGCTTGAAGGCAGCTTCGGCCGATTGGAACGGCACGATCTCGGAAAACACGCCAGCCTCGCGGATGCGGCGGGCGATGAGCTGCGTAAACTGGCTGCCGAAATCGACAATCAGGACTGTATCGGGATGATTGGCTGTCGTCATGGCGAGCCTTTAGAGAAAGAAACGAGTCGGCGCAATGGGGTGCGTAGCCCGACTTTCAGAGCGCTGCCGGCTCTTGCCCAGGCTGCTCCTTGTGTAGCGTGCCGGAGCCGATGGCCTGTTCGAGGCGCACGACCGCATCCGCCAGCTTCTCGTCGATGACATGCAGATATTCGGTCCAGTCGCCAACGTGGCGCAGATCGGCTGCACCGTCTGAAATGCCGCGCAGGCCGATAAGCGGGACATCGAACAACTGGCAGGCGCGCAGGCAGGCGAAGGTTTCCATGTCGACCATGTCGGCGGCGATGGCGTCATAGGCGGCACCGGTGATGATGGCGCCGCCGGTCGACAGGCTGGCTTCTTTAATGCCCGGAATCCTGAATGATAGCGGGAGGGTCACCGGCAGGTCGAGGAACGGCGTCGCGCCTTTTTCGAAGCCTAGCGGCGAAGCGTCGATGTCGCGATAGCTGACCGAGACCGCCTGGTAGATTTCCGTCTGCTCCAGTGTGCGGCTGCCGGCGGAGCCGAGCGAGACGACGAGATCGGGCAGCGTCTTCTCAGACTTCAGCCATGATAGTTCGGCGCCGAGCCGCACACCTGCCTCTACCGGGCCGACGCCCGTCATCAGCGGCGTGAACAGTTTTTGCAGATGCGGACCGTACTCGGCCTGCGCCGCCATGACGAAGAGGACGTCCTTGCCACCAATTCGCGTAATTTTGGCCATCAGCCTGCTATCCCGTCACGGCCAACCACCGTCATCATCGTGCCGGTCATGGTCGCGATCAGCTTGGCCTCGCCATCGGCGGCAAAGGCGTAGGCCTGGCCGTCGGCGACGATGATGGTGCGGCCGGGCTTGGTCACCGAGCCGCGGAACAGGAAGCGTTCGCCCCGGCCGGGCGCCAGGAGATTGACCTTGAACTCGATGGTCAGCACGCCGGAATTTTCCGGCATCAGCGAGAACGCGGCGTAGCCGCAAGCCGAGTCCAGTGCGGTCGAAATCACGCCGGCATGCAGGAAACCATGCTGCTGCGTGAGTGCGGCCGAATAGGGCATTTCGATCTCGATGATGCCCGGCGTCACAAGCGTCAGTTCGGCGCCGATGGTCGCCATCGCCTGCTGGCGCGCGAACGACGCCCTGACGCGGTCCTCATAATCGGGTGCGGGTACGATCTTTGCTGCCATGGCCATCGCCCTGATTTATCTGCAAAGCTTATCGCAGACGCCTGAACGCCACGCAAATGCTTTTGCTGCACTGCAGCAAAGCACTCAGTTCAACAGGAGCAGCGACGCGTTGAGCAAGGTGGCGAAGGCTACCCACGCGGCATAGGGCGCAAACAGCCAGCCGGAAACCCGGTCGCGGTTCCACACCGTGGCTATGAACAGCGCAATGCTGGCGAGAAGAGCCAGGATCACGACCAGTGCCGGCCCCATCTGTTTGGCGCCGAAGAAAGTCGGCGACCACGCGAAGTTCAGAACAAGCTGGAGGGCCCAGATCTTCATCGCGGCGGCTGCTCGTTCCCGCTCCCATGTCCGCCAGCCGGCCACGGCGATCAGCACATAGAGGAGCGTCCAGGCCGGCGCGAAGACCCAGTTGGGCGGGTTGAAGGGCGGCTTGGCGAGCGAGGCATACCATTCACCCGGCAGCGTCGCATAGCCGATCAACAGGCCGCCGCCGAGCACCAGAAGGAGGAAAAGCAGAAGCGACACATATCTTTGCAAGAATTCTACCCCGTCTGGCGGCCGACGCCGCGCATCTGCAACTGGCGCTATGTCAGCCTGTCAATCGCAGCGTCAATTCGCCCGACGCAGCGCACAGAAATGGAACCCGTCGGTGCCGCTCAGAGCCGGCGACAGCGAGATATCGCTTGTCTTGCCGATCCGGGCGGCCGCTGCGTGACCGGGGAAGCTGGCATCCCAGAGCGCGCGATGATCGACCGGAACGAAGCCCTTGTGCCGTTCGCGAAAGGCGGCGACCTGCTCGCCATTCTCCTCGTCGAACACCGAACAGGTGATGTAGACCAGCAGGCCGCCCGGTTTGACATAGGCATTCGCCGCATCGAGGATCGCCGACTGCTCGCCCTTGCGGGCATCGAGCTGTCTTTGCGTCAGCCGCCATTTGGCGTCTGGACGGCGCCGCCAGGTGCCGCTGCCGGTGCAGGGCGCATCGACCAGCACAATGTCCATGTGGCCTGCGAGGGGGCTGAGCTCAGCCGGCTTGGTGACAACCTGGACGTTGCGGTTTTCCGAACGGCGGATGCGGTCGAAGATCGGCGCCAGCCGCGCCTTTTCGGCATCATGGACGAAGACCTGACCTTTGTTGGCCATCGCCGCAGATAGCGCCAGCGTCTTGCCGCCGGCGCCGGCGCAGAAATCGAGCACCTGCATCCCGGCTTGCGCGCCGGCAAGGGTTGCAACGATCTGCGAACCCTCGTCCTGAACCTCGAACCAGCCCTTTTGGAAAGCCGGCTCGGCCTGTACGTTGGGGTGCCGGCCGTCGCCGTCGATGGGCGGGATGCGAATGCCTTGCGGCGCAATAGCAGCTGCCTTGGCGCCGGTGTCGGCGAGTTCCGCCAGCACTTTGGCGCGGTCGGACTGCAGCGTGTTGACCCTGATGTCGAGCGGCGGGCGGGTCGCCAAAGCCGCCCCTTCCGCAACCCAGTCTGCGCCAAAGGCTCGTTCGAACAACGGCGCGCACCAGTCGGGTACGTCCGCCCGCACTGCCTCCGGCGCGTCTTCAGGCCGGCGCTCGGCCAGCGCCTGCAACTCGGCGGCGCTGAGCAACGGTGGCGCGAACTTGTCGCCCTCGAGCGCATCGTTGAGCGACTGCGGCGTCTGGCCCCATTCGATGAGCAGCGCGCCGAAGCCGATGGCGCGGGGCGTGTCTTCACCCAAAAGCCAGCCGGCGGAACGTTTGTGGCGCAGCGCGTCGTAGACGATGTTGCCGATCGCCGCGCGGTCGCCGCCGCCCGCAAAGCGATGCGACAGGCCCCAATCTTTCAGCGCATCGGCCACCGGCCGGTGGCGCCGGCCAATGTCGTCCAGCACTTCAATGGCTGCCGCCAGCCGTCCGCCCAGTCGCATTCGTCATTCCATCTATCGAGCACAGTATCTTTCGGCCTGCTCTTAGAGCGTTTCGCGTCGAGATTGAACCCCGCTTGAATTTCGCGGCGACGAGGCCTTCCGCTCGCGGCCGACGATTTTCCCCGCCGGCAAATGTCTGCACGCCGGCGATAACAAATCTCAAATATATGCAAGGTCTCTAATGTTGGTAACTGGCCGCCGTAAGCACGATCTGTGGCGCAATTGCTCTTCTTTCCAAGCTTTTGCGTTGGGAATACTCTTTGCGCCATGATTCGCGGCGCGGAAAAGCGGACCGACGGATCGATACGAGGAGAGGGCAATGAAAACGTATCTTGCGGAAGTTCTAGGGACATTTCTATTGGTGTTTATCGGCACGGCGTCGGTGGCGACGGGTGGCTTTCTCGCCGACTTGCCGCTGGGCCAGGAAGCCATCGGCCTGGCGTTCGGCATCGGCCTGATTGCGGCGGCTTACGCGGTGGGTCCCATCTCAGGCGCACATCTCAACCCGGCCGTCACGCTCGGCGTCTTCCTTGCCGGCCGGCTGCCGGCCAAGGATGTCATTCCTTACTGGATCGCGCAGATCATCGGCGCCATTCTGGCCTCGCTGGCGCTGTGGATCATCGTCTCCGGCCAGACCGGCGGGCACACCACCGGTTTCGGCGCCAATGGCTGGGACGTGGCGAAATGGGGGACGAGTTCGGCCTTCCTATGGGAGCTGATCGGCACCTTCACCTTCGTCACCGTCATCCTTGGCGTCACCGCCGAGAAGCACTCGACGGCGTTCGCCGGCCTGGTCATCGGCCTGACGCTGGCCGGACTGCACTTCGCAATGATCCCGGTGACCGGCACCTCGCTCAATCCGGCGCGTTCGATCGGCCCGGCGCTGTTTACCGGCGGCGCAGCCCTCAGCCAGCTCTGGCTGTTCATCGTTGCGCCGCTGATCGGCGGCGCAATCGCTGGCGTCGTCGCCAAGGCACGCATCTTCGAAAAGGACTGATTTCGAAGCCTGCGAAAACGAAGGGGGGGGGGCGCCGGCCCCCCCCGCGGGGTGGGGGGGTGTTTTTGTGGGGGGCTGGGGAAAAGGGGGGGGGGGTATAAAGGTGGGGACCCGGGTGGCGAAAAGCCACGCAAAAATTTCACCCGCGCG